>NZ_JAMYRH010000010.1:0-235241 GCF_040321305.1 Mesorhizobium sp. M0478 | reverse complement strand
TGACACTCCTTGCCAACACTCTCTCGCAAGGGCCGATAAGCGATACCGTTGCCCACAACATGGCACGCAATGGTCTGCTGCAAGCAGCGCGTTGCAATGCCGAGGTCGTGCAAGCTCTCGGTCTTGGAAAGCGGATCGCTGCCCGATGGCAAAAGGCCAATGCCAAGTGCCTGGCCGCCAACCGGAAAGCTGGGGACGTGGCAGGTGGGCTGGGTGCCATTTCAAAGTCGCTGCGCGTGCTGCTGCAATCGGCCATTCTTGCCGTCGGTGCGTACCTTGTCGTCAGGGAAGAGGCTACGGCCGGGGTCATGATTGCCAGTTCGATCATGATGGGGCGTGCGCTGGCTCCGGTCGACCTCGCCATTTCAAGCTGGAAACCCTTCCTCATGGCGCGCCAGGGTTGGGCGCGGCTGGAGGACCTCTTGGAAAAGGTTCCTGAAACCGCTCCTGTTATGCTAATGCCTGCACCTGAACGCGAACTGCGCCTCGAAAGCGTGACAATCGTTCCGCCCGGCGAAAGCAAGCCGACGGTGACCGGCCTTGCGTTTGCCATTCAGGCGGGAAGCGCACTCGGGGTCATCGGCCCGTCGGGCTCGGGCAAGTCGACACTCTCGCGCGCCATCGTCGGCGCATGGACGCCGGTCGCCGGGAAGGTTCGCATCGACAGCGCAAGCCTCGATCAATGGGACCGGGAAGCACTAGGCCGTCACATCGGCTATCTGCCACAAGGTGTTGAATTGTTCGATGGCACCATTGCCGAAAACATCGCTCGTTTTGAAGATGATCCTGACCCTGAGGCTATTGTCGCCGCGGCGAAAGCAGCGGGCACGCACGAACTGATCCTCCGATTTGAGCACGGATACGAAACTCCGATTGGTGAGGCCGGATCGGCACTTTCCGCCGGGCAGCGTCAGCTTATCGGTCTTGCCCGGGCCCTTTATCGAGACCCTTTCCTTGTCGTGCTGGATGAACCCAATGCCCATCTCGACGCGGAAGGCGAAGCTGCAGTCGTTAATGCGATCGCCTCCGTGCGCGAGCGCAAGGGCATTGCGGTTGTCGTCGCCCATCGGCCGAGCGCCATCCGCGCCGTCGATTTGGTGTTGGTGATGGAAGGTGGACGGCAGCGATCATTCGGTGCGCGTTCCAAAGTCCTGAAGGCCATCGAGTCTACACAGGATCACGTGGCAGAGCGCGCTGACATGGAGGATCCCGGTGTCCGGCATTCATCAGAACAATGACGTTTCGAGTCCATTCGCCGGCACCTGGTGGCGGGCCTTCTGGCGAGCGTGATCTTTGTGGGAGGAGCCGGAGCCTGGGCGAACTTCACGAATCTCTCCGGTGCGGTTGTAGCGTCCGGACACTTTGTCGTCGTTTCCTAGTGAGAAGATACAGCACCCGACTAGCGGGGTGGTCGGAGAAATCCTGGTGAACCCGGCATTTCGTACTACCTGGTGCGCCTGTCGGTTCCGATCTCGGCTCGCGCGAACGCGCTCCCTAACGTTCCATTGCTCGCAATGGGCAGTGCCGGCGCGACTCGGCAACACAGCCCCATGCCCGTTCTTCCGAGGGCGGCCCAACCAGGACGACCGGTTGCCAAGTTTTCCTGGACGGTTCTTTGAGTGTGAATGTTCGGGCCGATTGCCTGGGGCGTGTCCCCGCCGCCTGCGAGCCCGCAACTGCTCAGCAGAAGGGCGAAGTGAACGAGAATGCATCCATTTCGTAAATGTATGCCTATCCAAGCAATCGATTTCTCCAATTGTCCGATGACGAATATGAACGACTCAGGCAGGGGCATCATTAGGAGTATTTTCAATGGCAAAGATTATCGAAGGTGGCCCGGGTTCCGAAACACTCCTCGGCACCGAGGGTGTTGACTGGATCGAGGGTTACCAGGGCGGTGACTGGCTTGACGGTCGTGGCGGCAACGACGAGATCTCGGGTGGCGCGGGCAGTGACCGAGCCATCGGCGGCGAGGGTAACGACCGCATCTTCGGCGGAGATGGCTGGGACGATCTCTCCGGCGACAACGGCCGCTTCAACGCGCGCGTCTCCGGTGAGGACAATGACAGGCTCAGCGGCGGACCCGGCCAGGATGTCCTCTACGTGGGTGACGGCCAGGACACGTTGACCGGGGGCAGCGACAGTGACACGTTCGTGTTCCAGTTCCACAATCCGGTGCCTGGGGTTGTCGGGTCGACGTCGGACATTACCACTATCACCGATTTCAACCCGGCGGAGGACAAGTTCGCCTTCGATGCGGTAGGCCTCTACAACGACGGTTTTGGCGCGAACTTCGTCAACAACGCCAGCATACAGTCCGGCTACCCGGTGAGCAGCTTCTACAGCGGTGCGGCGTCGGGTGCGAACGGCGAACACGTCGTGGTGATCACTGGTGAATCTTTCAACTCTGCTAATGAGGCGGCGAGTGCGATCTCCGGCGAGCACGCCGGCGACATCATTGTCTACCAAAGCAGCTACACTGACAGAGTTGCAACTCTGGCCTATGTCACCGCCGACGGCAGCGCGCACGAGTTCGCCCACCTGGGCGGTGTAGTCACCGTGGCCGACCTAGGCCTGACCGCGTCGGACTTCACCTTCGTTTGATCCAGAAAACCCATGCGGAACCGCGCCCGCCCCGCCCCCCCCGGGCGGGCGCTTTCCCGTCCGTTTCCGCTACTTGCCATGGGCCGGGGCGCCTGGGAGCAGTCAGCGTGTACAGTGACGAAGCCCTGCGCGTCGCGCTGGTCGTGGACCGAAATCTCCTGAAGGTGTGGAGGCGGAAGCCTGTTGGGGCCCTTGCGGCCGACCACGATAAATCCCTTCCAAACCTTCAGCCGGACGGTGTTGTTGACCCGCTCCATTAAATGCCGGGACCAAACATATTCGGCGGGAGCACTGATCCTGAACAGCGAGCGGATGCAGTCGGTTGCCGGTCGGGGAGCAATATAGGGAGCTGGGTCGCCAGCTGCGGAGACTTACGTGACAACCATTCCTTAAAGGATTCAGCTTTGAGACCCTTCCCTCTGACTTCCGCGATTTGGGGCATTGTGTTGATCAGCGGCGTGGTCAACGTGCTTGCGCTGATCTCGCCGCTGTTCATGCTTCAGGTCTATGACCGCGTTCTGGCAAGTGGCAGCGTATCCACGCTGGTGGGGCTCGTCGTGCTTGCTGCGGGGCTTTATGCGTTCCAATGCCTGCTCGACATTTTGCGCGCCCGCGTGCTGCTGCGGATTGGCGAGCGTTTCGATGGACAGTTTTCCGGACGCGTTCACGATGCGATCGTTCGCCTTCCGCTTTCAACGCGCATGCCGGGCGACGGCTTGCAGCCGCTTCGCGATCTCGACAATGTTCGCGGCTTCTTAGGTGGAAACGGTCCGACAGCGTTCTTCGATCTGCCATGGATGCTGTTTTATCTCGGCATTTGCTTCCTCCTTCATTTCTGGATCGGCATGACGGCACTTATCGGGGCGGTCGGTCTCACATCTCTGACACTCCTTGCCAACACTCTCTCGCAAGGGCCGATAAGCGATACCGTTGCCCACAACATGGCACGCAATGGTCTGCTGCAAGCAGCGCGTTGCAATGCCGACTTGCGCCTGCAGGTGCAATCGGCCATTCTTACCGTCGGTGCGTACCTTGTCGTCAGGCAGGAGGCTACGGCCGGGGTCATGATTGTCAGTTCGATAATGATGGGGCGTGCGCTGGCTCCGGTCGATCTGGCCATTTCAAGCTGGAAACCCTTCCTCATGGCGCGCCAGAGTTGGGCGCGGCTGGAGGACCTCTTGGAAAAGGTTCCTGAAACCGCTCCTGTTGTGCCTATGCCTGCACCTGAACGCGAACTGCGCCTCGAAAGCGTGACAATTGTTCCGCCCGGCGAAAGCAAGCCGACCGTGACCGGCATTGCGTTTGCCATTCAGGCGGGAAGCGCACTCGGGGTCATCGGTCCATCGGGCTCGGGCAAGTCGACACTCTGGCGCGCCATCGTCGGCGCATGGACGCCGGTCGCCGGGAAGGTTCGCATCGACAGCGCAAGCCTCGATCAATGGGACCGGGAAGCACTAGGCCGTCATATCGGCTATCTGCCGCAAGGTGTTGAACTGTTCGACGGCACCATTGCCGAAAACATTGCTCGTTTTGAACATGATCCTGACCCTGAGGCTATTGTCGCCGCGGCGAAAGCAGCGGGCACGCACGAACTGATCCTCCGATTTGAGCACGGATACGAAACTCCGATTGGTGAGGTCGGATCGGCACTTTCCGCCGGGCAGCGCCAGCTTATCGGTCTTGCCCGTGCCCTTTATCGAGACCCGTTCCTTGTTGTGCTGGATGAACCCAATATCCATCTCGACGCGGAAGGCGAAGCTGCAGTCGCTAAGGCGATCGCCTCCGTGCGCGAGCGCAAGGGCATTGCGGTTGTTGTCTGCCATCAGCCGAGCGTCATCCGCGCCGTGGATTTGGTGTTGGTGATGGAAGGTGGACGGCAGCGATCATTCGGTGCGCCTTCCAAAGTCCTGAAGGCCATCGAGTCTACACAGGATAACGTGGCAGAGCGCGCTGACATGGAGGATACCGGTGTCCGGCATTGATCAGAACAATGACGTTTCAAGCTCCATTCGCCGCCACCTGGTGGCGGGCTTTCTGGCGAGCGTGATCTTTGTGGGAGGAGCCGGAGCCTGGGCGAACTTCACGAATCTCTCCGGTGCGGTTGTAGCGTCCGGACACTTTGTCGTCGTTTCCTATGTCAAGAAGGTGCAGCACCCGACTGGCGGGGTGGTGGGAGAAATCCTGGTGCGCGAAGGCGATAAGGTAAAAGCCGGCGACATCCTCATGCGGCTCGATGCCACCCAGGCGCGCGCTAATCTCGCCATAGTCACCAAGCGGCTCGATGAGCTGGCCGCCTACCTGGCACGACTCGATGCTGAGCGTGACGATCTCGCGGAAATCCCCTTCCCGGACTGGCTACTCGCCCGAAGAGATGTTCCGGACGTAGCTTCGGCAATAGATAGCGAGACGTTGCTGTTCGAATTCCGCAGGCAATCCCGCGACGGGAAGCAGGCGCAATTGGCGGAACGCATTACTCAATATCACCACGAGATCGAAGGACTCAAGGCGCAGGAAATTGCCTGTGAAAAAATGATCGAGGTTCTCCAAAAGGAAATTGCTGTTCTAAGTGGGCTGCGCAACCAAGGCATTGTCTCGGACCAACGGTTGAACAGCCTGAAGATCCAGGTTGCCACTTTCGGTGGCGAACGCGGTGAGAAGATCGCAAATCAGGCACAGACGGCAGCCCGCATAGCCGAAACGCGCCTGCAGATCCCGCAGATCGATCAGGATTTCAAGTCGGAAGTGGGCCAGGAGCTCAGAGAGGTTCAGGCGCAGGTCGGGGAGTATGTTGAGCGCAAGGTGGCGGTTGAACAGGAACTGCGGCGGATCGATATCGTCGCGCCGCAGTCAGGCACCATTCAACAACTCGCAGTTCATACGGTCGGCGGAGTGATCACGCCCGCCGATCCGATCATGCTAATCGTGCCGGAAGGCGACGATCTTGCGCTTGAAGTACGAATCACCCCGAAGGACATCGACCAAATCCAGCTTGGTCACAAGGCCGTGCTGCGGATGTCAGCCTTCAATCTGAGAACCACGCCGATATTGAACGGATATGTCAGCCGGATCGCAGCCGATCTGGCGACGGATGAAAAAAACGGCATTTCGTACTACCTGGTGCGCCTGTCGGTTCCGCAGGCGGAACTGACGAAGCTCAAGGGCCTGACGCTCGTGCCCGGTATGCCGGCCGAAGCGATGGTCCAGACGGGTGAGCGTACGGCGCTTTCCTATTTCGTGAAGCCGCTGTCGGACCAAATCAGTCGGACATTCCGGGAGGAATGAAATAACCCACAGGAATCTATTGTTGCTATTTCTGTTGGTTGTCCGCATGCTATGTGCGTGGTAAGATCTGGAAGCACAGACATTTCCTACTTGCCTCTGGGCACCGCTTGTTTCTGTAATATTCAGCTCATGTTGCACCATGTTGCAACTGAGTGTCCTTGGTTTCCAACGGTTTTTACTGATGCGCGGCTGATGGACGCGACATGAAAAGCGACATGAAAAACCCGCCACCAGCCGCAGCGGGCTGTTCGTTTCTCTTCTGCGGAATGAAAGTCAGTCAGTGCCGCGTGGCTGACATCGCCTCGAACATATCCCAAGCCGCATCTCGGTTTCGGTGCTTGCCGGGAATGGGGACCCAGCACTGCTTCGCAAAGGTCTATGAAAGTGGATAACTCTTCCGGCATGTCGGTACGCCAGAACATTCAAGACGCAGACTTCTTCGGGGTAGGCTCCTACACCGTCGGAGAGGCCGCGCGCCTGATAGGGACGTCTGCGCTCAACATTTCGAGGTGGATGAAGGGCTACACCTCCGCCGCGAAGAAGTTGAGCATCGATCGCGCCGCTATGGTCATCGCAGTGGCCGATCATCGACAATCATCTCGAGATCGGATTCCGTGACCTGATCGAGCTCCGCTTTGTCAAAGCATTCACAGGGGCCGGCGTCGGCCTTTTGGCGGTTAGAAATTGCATCGAGTACGCACGTGAGTGTGTCAATGACGAGCGCCCGTTCTCAACCAGGCGCTTCCAGACTGACGGCAGAACGATCTTCCTCGAAGGAATCGAGCGTTCCGGTGAAACCAAGCTACTCGACCTGAAGAGGCGGCAGTATGTTTTCCGCCAGGTCATAGAGCGGACGTTCAAAGACCTGGATATCGAGGATGACGCGGTGGCGCGCTGGCGGCCCTTCAATGGCAAGCAGTCCATCGTGATCGACCCCCATGGTTCGTTCGGTCAGCCGATCGCCTCCAAATATGGCGTCCCGACCGAGGCGCTTGCGCAAGCTGTAGAAGCCGAAGGATCCATGGAAAAGGTGGCGCGCCTTTTCGATGTCTCAGCTGCCGCTGTTAGAGACGCCATTAAATTCGAAGAGAGCCTTCAGAGCGCCGCGTGAAAGCCCTGGTCGACGAAAACCTGTCGCCCGCTCTCGCCCGTTCGCTAAATGCCCTGTTCGCCGGGGAGCATGAGATCGTCCATATCAGAGAGAAGTTCGGCCCCGGCGTGAAAGATGTGGCCTGGGTCGGCCAGCTGAGCACGGAGGGGGCGTTGGATCGTCATCTCTGGCGATCGACGCATTACCCGGAACAGGGTCGAATATGCTGCATTTCGAAGCTCTCGGCTCGTCGGGTTTTTTCTTTCGAAGGGCCTCTACAAGGCTCCGGTCGTCAAGCAAATGGAGCGGCTACTCGCCCTTTGGTGCACGATCGAAAAGCAATCGGAAATTGTCGCGGGCGGCGCGATGTTCGAACTTCCAATAAAGAGCACGCGCATCGAGCAACTGAAGGTGTAGTCTAAAGGCAATCGCTACACTTTCGCTTTCCGCCAGCCCGCCCACCACGCTTCCCATTGTGAGCAGAACCAGCGCTCTCCTCGAGCTGTGTTGACGCGCGTAGCAGAGTAATATTCCTGCCCCGGCATATGGTAGATATGCTCGCCGCGCTCGTTAATGTTGCCCTTGATATCGCAGCCCGCCTCGCGGACAGCCGCGTTGCTGGCCGACGAATCGCCGCCATGGTGAACGTGCGGCAGCTCGTGCCGATCGTCGCCGACTGCAAGATAGCCCGCGGAAGTCGCCCCGAGCATCACCAGAACGGCGGCGAGACGATAGCGGAAAAGCGAGCTCCACCAAGGCCTTCGCCTCTGCAACCTCCTGGCAGGAACAGAATTGCCCATGATCCCTTCCCCGAGGCGAGAATGCATCGTCTGAAGCCGGGAGTCCAGTATCAGGCCGCAGCGCTGTAGCCCGCTTCCTTGATGCGGCGCCCGCGACGCTACAGGCGCGAGACATGGTCGGCACGACCGCTTCCCTCCTGATGGTGGCGCTTGGCGCCTGGCCCTATCGCTCCCGTGAGAGTAGGCCAGGAGGTCAGGCAGCGTGGCATGTAGGACTATGGTCCGCGTTGCGGCGAACCCCATCAAGCGGAGATCGCCAATGGCCCAGAACCAAACCTTCCGAACAGCTGTCTCGGGCTGAAATCCGAGCGCTTTCTGGCGGCAGCCGAAGCGGCTGCAAAAGAGCATCGTCGGGCCGCTTCTGCGATCGATTGCGCTCAGAAGACGGAACCCGTCAACTCCACAATACAAGTATTTGACCCGGAACATTAGTGGTCCCTCAAGCACTTCTCCACAATCGGTACTTGTCCGGCTTGGCGCGTTTTGCTAATGAGTCCGTACAAACGGGGGTTTGGATAATGTCGAAACGCAATTTCCTGTCACCAATGGCCTTGTCGGCCACGATGATTCTCGGCGGCCAAGTTCAGGCTGCAGTCCTTGTCGAATCGGCAAATCAGCCTTCGACCAAGCTCGCTGAAGCTGGCACTGTCCCGGCGGACCTCGGCTACGGTGAGGTGCTAGACCGCTCAAATGGTACGGACGTTATCATGGCGTACCACACCAGCCATTCGAGCCATGCTAGTCACGGGTCCCACTGCTCTGGCTACAGCTATTGTTGATGGCGGACACCCCTCGCGAGAGCGAGCTCGTCCAGACTGCCCAAGTCAAGTTTGATCTGTCAGTCTTCAGCCTCGACTGTGTAAAGCGCGCAGCGTATCGGGTAACCGGCAACGCTGCGGTTGAGATCACGATCGAGGGCGGCTTCGCAGTATGCACGATCAACTTCAGCAAGGCGGCCGCGCGAACTTCGGCCGACGCAGCGGTAGAAAGACTGCGGCTAGAGGTCTTGGATCAGGACCTGCGTAGCAGCATCGCCGCCGAAACCGCCACTGTTAGAAACGCGATACTGGCGCTTGCGTTTTCCAGATCGGGCCTGCAGTCCGATGACTAAGTTTGCTCCGGCAACTGAGTTCCAACGACCGTTGGACGACACTTATCAGCTCGCGTACTTTCGTTTTTCCCAGTTGGACGACGAGCGGTATGTGCTGACCAACCAAGCGGGCGAATATCTGGTATTGCCGCGCGCCGTGCTGGCTTCGTTTATCAGGCACGAGCTTCCCAGCACACACCCCGCCTACTCCCGCCTGCGCAGCAGGCAGTTCCTCTTTGATGCATCCTCCAATATCGGCAAGGAGCTGCTGGCGCTGAAGGTTCGGACCAAGGCAAGAAGGCTTGAGAACTTCACCTCGCTTCACATCATGGTCGTGTCTTTGCGGTGCGAGCACTCCTGCCCCTACTGTCAGGTATCTCGCCAAAGCGAAGATCGTTCAGCCTTCGATATGTCAGAGGAGACTGCCGAGAAGGCGTTGGCGCTCATTTTCCAGTCTCCAAGTCCGGCTATCAAGATCGAGTTCCAAGGCGGCGAGCCGCTCCTGAATTTCCTGTTGATCCAACACGTCGTGCATCGGGCTGAAGCGATCAACAAGGTCGCCGGGCGGTCGCTGCAATTCGTCATCACGACGAATCTCGCCGTCATCACCGACGAAATCTTGGAATTCTGTCGCGTGCACAGGATTCTAATTTCAACGTCGCTCGACGGAGCGGCCACTCTTCACAATGCCAATCGACCGCGCCCGGGAAAGAACAGCTACGAATTGGCTGTGGCAGGTATCCACAAGGCCAGACTGGCTCTCGGCCATGAACGCGTCAGCGCACTTATGACAACGACCAAAGCCAGTCTTCCACTGGCGCGCGAGATCATTGACGAATACGTGCGGCTAGATTTCCCCGGAATATTCCTTCGGCCGCTTTCCCCTTACGGCTTCGCGGTCAAGACGAAATCGTACGCAGCCTATGACGTGGACCGCTGGCTCGATTTCTACTTCGACGGGCTGAATTACATCCTGGAACTGAACCGTAACGGCATTCCTTTCAAGGAGTTTTACGCGGCCACCATCCTTACAAAGATGCTCACGCCTTTCGAGCCAGGATATGTGGATCTTATGAGCCCGGCAGGCATCGGTATCTCCGCCGTTGTCTATAACTATGACGCCAGCGTCTACGCGTCCGACGAAGCACGAATGTTGGCCGAAATGGGCGACAAGACATTTCTGCTCGGGAATGTCCACGAAAACACCTATGGCGAGATTTTCGGGTCCGACGCTCTCCTCGATCCTATCGAGCAATCTTTTGCAGGCTCCGTACCGATGTGCGCCGACTGCGCTTACGAGCCGTTCTGTGGCTCCGATCCAGTATTCCATACCGCAACGCAGGGCGACTTTGTTGGCCTCAAAACGCGGTCGGGATTCTGCAATCGCAATATGTCGATCTTCAAGAGGCTGATCGACCTTATGGAGAGGGACGTTACCGCCCGAGAACTCTTTCTAAGTTGGGCGAATTAGGATGTTGCGACTGAGTGGCTTCGCTGTGTCAGCAAGCGTCGGTGATTTCTCACAGCGAGTGGCACTTAGGCTCGTGACGGGCCAAGCTGACCAAGCGCCTAACCGAGAACATGATGCGTATCTTTTCAAGGGGCAGACGTTTCATCCTGAATGCCAGTGGGTTGTCACCTTTGAGGAGCATCGGCCGGAAGCTGAGCGACTGTTTTCAGACCGACGACTAGTCGTTCTGCCCCACGAGTTCGACTACCTTAGCGAAGGAGACGTCATCCGCTTTGTGCCGGATCGAAAGGCAGTGCGTGTCCTGTTCAGAAAGGATGCCAACGCGAACTATTTCCTCGTAACGGAGCGGTGCAACCACCTGTGTTTGATGTGCTCCCAGCCACCCAAAGACGTTGATGATCGCTGGTTGGCGAGGGAGATTTTGGATGTGCTGCCCCTGCTGCCCGTAACGACCCCGTTTCTCGGGATCACTGGCGGTGAGCCAACGCTGGTGGGTGAGGACTTTTTTGACATTTTGTCATCAGCTCGTGACCACCTTCCGTCTACGCCGGTTCATATTCTTTCCAATGGCCGGACGTTCAAGGATCGGCAATTCGCAGAGCGCTATCAAGGGATTGGACATCCTCGTCTTTCGGTCGGCATACCGATCTATTCCGCCGACCCGGAAGTTCACGACTACGTGGTTCAGTCCAAAGGCGCCTTCGATGAGACCATCCGCGGGATCATGAACCTGAAGGCCGTCGGGGCTGAGGTTGAGATACGAGTTGTCGTTCACAAGCAGACCTATGAAGGTCTCGTCGACCTGTCAGATTTCATTTTTAGAAACCTCACCTTCGTAGACCACGTGACGTTTATGGGACTGGAGATCACTGGCTTCACAAGGGCAAATATGGATAAGCTCTGGATGGACCCGTACGACTATCGAAGTGAGTTGCGGGCGGCTGTGCAATATCTGGCTGCGGCTAGGATCAATGTTTCAGTCTACAATCACCAGCTCTGTCTTCTTGATGGCTCTATCCACAAGTATGCAAAGCGGTCGATTAGTGACTGGAAAAATGCGTACTTGAACGAGTGCACAAGCTGCTCCAAGCGCGCCGAATGTGGTGGCTTCTTTTCATCTAGCCACCTTGCACGAAGCTCCCATATCTCGGCGTTTCAAACAAAATAGAACATCAGATTGGTTGAAAATTACGAAAGCCGTTCGCCCGGTGGGATAACCTAGCCTAAATCTTAGAAATACAATCTGTGCGCTGCTGACTCGGATAGCGATTGGAGAGAATATGACCTTCGATTTTAAAAATGCGTCCAAGGCGGAGCTTCGAATTGAGTATAAACGTATCGCCGATGAAATCGGCGACGATCAATTTTTTACAAAGAAAGAGCTAAATCACCTTCCGGAGATTCTTTCAGACGGTGAGCAGGTATTGGCATTCACTTCTGGGCTCATGGACGGCGACACGTGGCTCATCACCCTGACAGACCGACGTATCATCTTTCTCGACAAAGGAATGATCTACGGCCTGAAGCAGGCCAGCATAGGCCTTGACAAGGTAAATGCTGTTAGCGGCAAAACGGGGCTCATCTTTGGTTCGATCACCATCGAAGACGGAGCTTCGCAGCGGCACATCAGCAACGTTTGGAAGAAGACTGTTGTCAAATTCGTCAATAAGGTTAGGGATGCACTGGAGCAGAGAAGGCAGCCAGCTCCAGTCTACAATCAACCGCAGGGTACCGACGTGGTGTCAATGCTTGAGCGTCTCGGCGCTTTGAAGGCGACCGGAATCATCACAGATCAAGAATTCGAACAGCAAAAAAGAAAACTACTGGCAGGATAATGGAATTTGCAGGGGTCGTTGTCGGGATTATACTCTTCATCTCTATTTATTTTTGCGTCGGTATTACCTTGCGCTTCATTTGGGAGTGGTGGATACTCGTTATGTCGACCCCATCGCTTTTTGCGGCAGCTCTGCTGTACGGGTGGATTGGTGCATTTGTATCCATAATCCTTTGGGCCTGGACGCTTACCTTGAACAACTCGTGGCACTCGAGTGCGGTGTATTTCAGAGGCGCAGATTGGCTTGATAGGCGGTTTAACTTCAAGGATACCTAGCCGCTGCGGTTCCTCGCGCCCAGAGCCGTTATGACTGTTGGCGGGGCTTTAGTGTTTTTATCGAGGAAATTCAATGAAAGTAAACGTCATCGGATTGACGGCAGCATTTCTACTCGGCTGCACCGCTTCCGCATACGCTGATTGCTTGGGTGAAAGCGACTACAGGGTCTGCACAGATTCCTATTCCGGCAAAAATGGGGATCAACATGTGAGATCGTACGATACCGAAGGAATAACTATTCGATTGACACCGAAACTCTTCGCTTTCCGAACGGAGGCCAAGAGGTCACCAGTAGCGATAGCGAAGGAAACTCCTACTCCATTCGCTCCTGACAGACAGCACCGGAACTCATTCCGTGGACACTGAAGGCAACGAATGCACCATCACGCCATCAGGTACGATGATGGGATGCGGGGAATAGGTGCGATGCGATGAAGAAGTTCGGCGTCTTTGGCTGCACTGGTTGCGTAGCCGCCATTATGATAGGGTGGCTGCTCGGTGTGCGCATATTGGTAGTTCAACCGATCGGAGCCATTCCTGAGGGTGTAACTGCCATAGTACATGGGGTTCCGGATCTGCATCTCGTTGACAGTCCGGATGCCATCTGCCAACGAACCTAAGGGGGCGTCAGTCTCCTATGTAGAGGAATGACAGCTGCGGCAATTGCCAACCACGGCAAGATCCTTGCTCGGCTACCCTACAGCGAGATGCTTTTTCGTCTTAGCGGCGCTCCCGTTCTTGACCGGTAAGCCGGACGGCTTTCGATTTGCGCATATGTTGTTGTTGCACATCAGGGTATACTTGGAAGTGACACCAAAGCGTCGGGTTCAGCAGGGTTGCGCTGGGCAGCCCGGTCAGCGTCCGACACTTGCGGACGCTCCGTTATAAGACATTCCCTCTTCCTCTCGGGGGCGCGCGCGCCACTGTTCGACCCGCTCGTCGACCCATCCTACGAATGGAGGCCAGGACTTCGACTTGCTGGCCGTTTATGGACCGGCCGCTGGGTTGCTTTTCGGCATCGGCACACCAAGAAGCTTTGGACGCCTACGAGGTAGTGGCAGCTCGCTGAAGCGCCTAGCTCGCCTAATCACTTCGGATAAGATCGTGGTAAAGCGAGAGATATACGAAGCTCCGCCAAACGGGGGGTGCGGCTCGCAGCAGCAACAAATTTGCGTCAGGCTTCACGGAAGCTCTTGAAAAGATATGCCTAGCGCAAAGACCATACCCAGCCGTGGGACATGGCCGGTGCAGTTGGGGGTGCTTGTGGGGCTTAACCGCACCGGCCACTGCGGGAAGATATAGGGACCCCCACTCCTCTGTTTAAGATATAGGCATATTATCAAGCGAGCAAATTATCTCGCAATGCCACCTTGAAGGCTCAACCGCGAAGCCAACTTAATTCCGAGAGAGCGGACGGAACTGATGAGCGCTTTGTCGAACCCCGGAAGCAGTGAGCATCTTTGGGCATTGGACCTTGCCGACCTGCGCAAGGAGTTTGGAAAGTTTCGTCAAGAGCGCGGGACAACGCCCCTTGAGTGGGACGAGCACACCAAGCTGTTCCTTGAAGAACGACGGGAACGCCGCCGGGAACCGGATTTGTCCGAGCCGTTGGGGAATGGCTAGGCTAGCGTCGCGATCATCATTCACCTTCCGGCGTGGGGGTCTTGTTGTCAGCCCGTCGAACGCATGCACACACACCCCCCGGAACTTTTGCCGGGTCGCCGTGTTCGTTGGTGATGACGAAAATTGTTGACCTTGGACCGCCTAAGCCCGGCAAGCCACATGACGCTGACTGGCCGGAGCATTTCCATGCGTGCCCCATCTGCGGCCAGCAGGTAGACCGACACGACTTCCGGCAGGTGATGTGGCACGAGCAGCCCGATCACGAGCCGCTCGATCTCAACCAATAAAAAGCCTGCCGCCCTTCCGGCCGCGCGGGCGGACGACAGAGACGTCACACCGCAAGCCTCACCAGCAATGGAACAATCGGCCATCACCGTCGCGGCCCTGAGGGTACCCAGCCGCAGGAGGGTCCTAAAGCCGCACAACCTTGTCGAGATGCAGGCGTATCCGCTGGCCTTCTGCGAAGGCCAGTGCGAACGATTCCAGGGCGAATGAGCGTGTAATTTCCTGGTCAGTTTCAATGATGCGGACGACCCATTCGCCACTGGCTCCGACCACTTCCACGCAAGGCGCGGCCTTGCAGATTGGCACCACGTTGCCCATCACGTCCTCCCTACGAAAAGCAATGGCGAGTCGACTTAAAACCGTCGTAGCCGGTAGATCAATAACAATTGCTTGTTCGGATCGGACGAACCAACCTGGATGGGCAATACGACCGGGGGCTAATGCCACTTCGGTCAGGCGAACCCTCCGGGGAACCTACCGTGAGATAACCTCTGCTTCAGGTCGTTGGCATTCAGGATGGCGGCCAGCTCTTCGGCATACTCCATGTCGGGAAGGTCGACAGATGGGTGGCCCGCTACAATAGCCGGGAGCCCGGTGAACACGTCGAATACCGTCCACGTCCCATCCGGTTCCTGCCTTTCGTCGTACCGCAGAGTTGCCATGAGGGGATCATATAGTCACCCTTAGGTGTTGGGAATATTTGGTCCACGGAGGCTCGCGATCCGGAGCGCTGATTTCGCCGCTTTGAAGATTGCCGATCTCGTCGACAGAGATCAGGCCGCTCAATCTGCGATCGAACTTTATGGGATGGAAGCACCGACCGCCGTGGCGCACTGCGCTTTGGAGGCGCATTTCGACGGTCGACCAGATGACTACCGCTTTTGGTGCGATGTCTTTCACCAACTGAGAAAACCAAACTGACGGAACTTTGCCGCAGCATCTTGTTCGGTCGCGCATGGCTAGAATAGCCGACCTTGGACCGCCTATCCCCGGCAAGCCACACCAACCGCAGGACTGTGACGATCGATTTCACGCATGCCCGATCTGCGGTCAGCAGGTCGACAAACGCGATTTCCGCCAGGTGATGTGGCACGAGCAACCAGATCACGATCCAATTGAACTGGATCAGTGAGGCAGGAACAACTTGGCAGCCTTCAGGGCCACGTCACACTAGGAATGAAAGCGCGGGCCGGACCCTTTGCCGCCGGCCGGCAGCGGTAAGGCATCCTCACGAGCGCTGCGGTGGACCAACTTTTCCATTTACGCGTTGTTCCTAAAGCAAATGAAAGGTCATGTCCCATCAGGTGGTGTAGCTCGGCGGTAGCGAAGCCGCTCACGAGCGCGCCGTTAGTAGCTCTGTAGCGAGCGAGCGGCGTGTGGGTGGTCATCGGCGCTTTCCGGTAGGGTTTGGTTGTTGACCCCAACCCATTTCGGAAGGACCACTGATGACCGACGACATGATAAACCTGCGCACGCTCGTGGAGAAGACCCCGGATGCCGATCTGCTGCGGGAGATGATCGGCTTTGCCGCCGAGCGACTGATGGAAATGGAGGTGGGCGCGGCCACCGGCGCCAGCTATGGCGAGAAGAACCCGCTGAGGCTCGCCCAGCGCAATGGCTAGCGCGACCGGGATTGGGAGACGCGGGCCGGCACGGTCGAGCTGCGCATCCCGAAGCTCAGGAAGGGAAGCTACTTCCCAGGTTTCCTCCAACCGCGCCGCATGGCCGAGAAGGCGCTAACCGCCGTCATCCAGGAAGCTTATGTGCAAGGCATCTCGACCCGGTCGGTTGACGACCTGGTCAAGGCCATGGGTATGAGCGGCATATCCAAGAGCCAGGTCAGCCGGCTGTGCGAAGAGATCGACGGCAAGGTCAAAGCGTTCCTTGAAAGACCCATCGAGGGCGACTGGCCATATCTGTGGATCGACGCCACCTACCTGAAGGTGCGCCGCGGTGGGCGATCGTCTCGGTCGCCGTTATCATCGCTGTCGGCGTCAATGCGGACGGCCGACGCGAGGTGCTGGGCATGGAGGTCGGCACGTCTGAGGCCGAGCCGATCTGGACGGAGTTCCTGCGCAAGCTGACCCGCCGTGGCCTGCGCGGCGTCAAGCTCGTCGTCTCCGATGCCCATGAAGGCATCAAGGCGGCCGCCACCAAGGTGCTGTGCGCGATATGGCAGAGGTGCCGCGTCCACTTCATGAGGAACGTGCTGGCCCATGCCGGCAAGAGCGGGCGCCGCGTCGTCGCCGCTTTCATCGCCACCGCCTTCGCCCAGGAAACGCCCGGGGCCGCAAGTAGGCAATGGCGCGCCGTCGCCGACCAGATCCGGCCGAAGGTGCCCAAGCTGGCGACAATCATGGACGACGCCGAGCCCGACGTGCTGGCCTACATGACCTTCCCCAAGGAAGATCGCGCCAAGCTCCACTCGACGAATCCGATCGAACGTCTCAACGGCGAGATCAAGCGGCGCACCGAGGTCGTCGGAATCTCAGGCCGAAACGATTGTCAACCAGAGGCGCTGAGGGAGCTATACCTCACGTTTGAGTGTTGCTCTTGCGCAATAGCTAAGTCGGCAAACGAAAGAAGTCGCTCGGCTTTCAATAGCCGGGCGCTCTTGCTCATGGAACAATCAGACTCAGCGCGAGTTTGAATGCGACGATGAGCAAAGATTACGCAATACAATCATCCGTTTGTATCGAAATGGCACGTTCGCTCCGATCATGTCTGGCGGAAGAGCGAGCGCTCATGCATCATTTCCGGGAGGAACTCACCTCGGTACGGAGTGACAGTGTTTACTCCCGCCAGGACCGCATCAGATCCGAACAGCAAAAAGCCCCTGCCGTGGGGCTAGGGCTTGATGGGATGGCCCGCGCCTGCTTCCGAGGCTGCGCGGGCCGACCATGACGAGTGAGGGACGCATCTTGGTCACCGGCACGGACCGCTGAAGAACGAGCCGGTTGTAGCCAAACAGCCTCAGAGCGGGAATGTTCCCGCCTTACGCAAAAACACCCGTGGCTCAGCCGGCGGGCTCTGTTTCAGGGGCAGTGTGCACGGGCGCGGCGTCTGCCGTCAATGCAGTTTGCCGACTAGCCGAGCGTATTCGGCTTCAGCCCTGCCATATGACCCATCAGCCAGCGCAATTAGTCGCGCGCGATCAAGAATGACTACCTCTCCTCGCGTTGAGCGTATCAGACCTTGGCCCTCCAAGGTTTGCAGCGCTATGGTGACGCCGGGCCGCCTGACACCGAGCATAACTGACAAGAACTCGTGCGTAATCGCAAAGCTGTTCCCGTCGACGCGATCATCACACATCACCAGCCATCTTGAGAGCCTGTCGACTATGCCGCCTGCTCGTCATCCGCCGCGCAGCACGCGCCAGATAGACCAACAGGGCGTAACTAAGCGAGGCGAGCGCCGCCGCTGCCATGCCAGTGACGCCCAATGCGCCGAGGCCCATCAACTTCCACCGGGTCACCTCGGCAGAGACCGCCTCCACCTCGGTCATGTCTTCGCTGAGCGATTCACCGCGTCTTCAGTCTCGGCAAAACGCTCCGCCAGCTTTTCGGTCTTGGCGTACATCTTCGATTGGCTGGCGGCTGGGCGCTGCTCGGATTGCTCGTAAGAGAGCGCGGCTGAAGCATCGCCGTCCTTTAATGTCGCGCCGAATCTCAGTTGCGTCTCGCTGAACGCCCTCCATGGACGCCCTTTATCGTTGGGCCACCATCTTGTTGTTTGAATAGCCGCCTTCGTGCGCGAGCACTTTGGCAGGCGCTTTCTTTTCGCGCGAAATTGCCACCGTTTTAAAGCGGGAGGGTCGGGATGCAGGTTTTCGATGACATCGAGGCGCTGCTGGATGCGGGTGAAGCCTCGACGGCACTTAAGGAAGTGCTGGCGCTGTGCATCAATTTGGGCGCGGGTCCAGTGTCTTGGCGGGCGCGATCGACGACCTCATTATCGACCTGTCGACGCTATCATTCGTCGCCGATGCTTACGGAGACCGCATCGCGAAGGCGGCGCGCATGCTGGCTCGAAAAAGACTATTGAAGATCAAGTTGCTCGCACCTCGTCAGAGCATCGGAGCGGCCAGCTAGAGATTGGTGGTCGCTACGAAAAACGTGTCGACCTGCTCGGTGCTCCGAGCGCATCGAAACCTCTCGCCATCATCGGTTCCGTACGGACGAAAGAGCCGCCTGACCCTGCGACCAGATGAAAGCTTGGACTTGCGGCAGACCGCAAGCAGTTGGAGCTTGAATTGCCGACACACTCTCAGGAACCGTTGCCGGGATCGCACTCCATTGGTCGTCGGCCCAGATCCGGCGCGCGTCGCTTAAGGTGCCGGTCGAATATGGCCAGCTTCGCTTCGTAGCCGATCCGCACTCTGGACCTGCAGCTATCGCAGCTGAAACCGGCAATCGTTTTCAGCCAGGATCCCCTTCTCACCATTGGGCACGAACAGGAGGGGCATTGGAATTCTATCGGTACGTCGCGCAGTTCATTTGATAGAGGCACTGTGCATGTTCTCCTCAGCGGCACGGCCACTGCAACAAAGTAGAAGGAGAAATGTTTCCGGCTTCGGCCATTTGCGCGAGAGAATCGGACCTAAGTCTAAATGGTGAGCGGCCCAGAAACCTATTTCCCTTGCTATCGGCCTTTGCGTCGGAAATTGAACGGCAATAACGAGGGTGATCGAAGGCGGCCCCGGGCGTGAAGCTGGCAAGTGGGGCCAAGACGGCGGCGGTAAAGCGGAGCCTGTGGCGATCAAATAACCGGTTCGCCTAGAATCTCGTTCACCCAGCTCATAGTTCTCAGCCCGTATGCCATTCCGGCGCAGTCGGCAAACCAGTCGAAGACACTCATGTCACGCCCTGTGACGCATTGAAGGATTTCGATCGCTGCGCCCGTTAAAGCAAGTAGAACCGCCAGCCGGACCACCTGTTGGGGCCAGCCGAGGCTACCCAAAGCCGACAAGGTGGCGAACGCGGCGGCGTGGTTGAGCTTGTCGTGATGAGACGTAAAGGCCAATCCGAGGGCGTGCAGCAAGTGGTCTGGCAATAGCGCGAGCAGCAGGACGACTGCCAACGTGGAGAGAAAGGCAGCCCTTGCCATGCTCTGATAAAAGCTCGACTGCGGCAATCTATTCGTAGCACTCCCGGTTCCTAGTTCTCGCTTGCCATACTGGTGCAGTAGGCAGAGCTCCAACCTGCATCTGAGCTTCGAGCGCGAACAACTGGCATGCTTAACAGGGCCTCCTGATGTCATCAGCAAGTTCCATGAAACAGCCTATGTCACTCTGGATGGTTCCATAGGGCGGTGCGAATTTCGCCCTCCATTGTGATGAGGCCGAGGGTTTCCTGCCGAAAAGGCGCGGCGGAATAGGCGAGCCATTGGTACCGCTTGCGCCCAGGTGCGATGCGTATCGTGCCGGGCACGGCTGGGCTGGAGCGGAACTCTTTCCAGCCTTGGCCCGGCTGTCTTTTGCACCCTGATGTTGGGCAGCCGGGCCGACTCCCTTCTGAATTCAATTATCGTCGGCGTGGCGGCTAACAGACGAAACCGTTATTTAGTCTGGTCATCCCTGCCTTGGTGATCTCGCCTTTACAGATTCTAATCCTGGACGCTAAGCCAGCAGCGGCCACTCGCTGCTGTCCAATCAACAAGCTCCAAACATCAGGTTGCGCTTGTATACAAAAAAAAGCCGGCCACCTTTCGGCAGCCGGCCAGTGCAAACAAGGAAGGGAACGTTGCACTGATGGGGCAGTGCACCGTCCGAAGCGTTTCCAGGCGACAATGTTCCACCGAGAAACAAAGAAGGCTTCACCGCCAGCGCACAGTCCCCTTAGCCGCGCTGTGTTGCCGTCGCCTAGTGTCTAAAGGCCTTTAACCAGCCAGGGATCGGTGTCGTATCCGAGGCGCGGCTTTTCCGGCGTTCCACCGGCCGGCAATTTGGCGGTTCCGGTCGGCCTGCAGTCCAGCTCGAGCACCTGCTTCTTGGCCGAGTGCTTCGTAGAGCAAAGGTCCGTGGCGTCACTCACCACCACCTTCTTCTCCTTGGCAACAGCGACACCAGTCACAGCGATCACGATCGCCGCGCAAAACACAGCTACTCTCATCATACTCCCCACGTTGTGCCTCCCCAAAAAGGCTAAGCCTGACGTTACGGCACATTTAAATTAGCGCAAGCGAATATTAGCTGCCTAGTCCCTTCACATCGGCTCTGGTCGCCTCCCCCTTGCTGCCGGCGCCTTGCGATACCGGCAGCGCGATATGGTAGGATGGGCGCATGCCTGCTCATGATCGGAGGGCCGATGTTCATGACTTGAGCTCGACATGGCAGAGGGCTGCAACCGTCAAGTTCCCCAGATCGTCGTGGCGATGAACGATCGCGTCGAGGATCGCTTAATAAGCGGCGTTTACTAGGTTCCGCTGGTCTAGCCCTACGCGATCACACCATAACCACGTGATGACAAATCAGCCATGTGTGTGGCGCGGCGGGCCTGTTCCGCTTGTGGCCGGCGCCTACCCACCCGGGTTCCCCAACCATGGCGTCGGCCATTTTCGTTCTCTCAGCGATTATAAGCCTTTGCTGTAGGCCTATGTGTTGGCTGGACGGTGAGATCGCTGTTAGATCGCCTCGTTCGTTTGGATGTTTCGCTGGCGTTGGGAGGAGGCGCATATGTTCGCCAGCCGGCGGATACCACACCGCCCCACCGGTCAGGCCCAGCGCGCCCGCTGCAAAGTCCCGCAGAAGGCTGCTGGGTCGCTGGCGGGCAGCGGCTACTTGCTGACGATCCAATCCACCAAGCCAGTTTCGATCAGCTCGAACCAATCGTGCACCAGGGCCTTGGCTAAATCGCGCCATTGACACTCAGGCGTACGGGAGACGGCAACAGTAGAAGGGTCGGCATCTTCCCAGCCTCGCGCCACGTCATCGCGATGACGTTGACGAAGGCACATCAGCAAGGTGGCCGTAGTGGCCGCTTGAGCGATATCTATGGGCGTTGCAACCATCGCAGCCTCCCTCAAAGCGATGGCAAACCCCTCACTAGTAAGCCCGCTCAGACTCTCTCTGCAATCAAAAAAAGAGTTGTCCTCGCTCCCTGTTCTGTCATCGCAAAGAAGGACGACATCTTCGAGCACCCGCAGCACACCTGTCGCATGGAAAAAGCTGTAGGCGTTTATAGGTGCTTGGGGAATCCGCCGTTTGTTTGCGTTGTGGAGCGGGACAAAGCAAGTTACTCACTCAGGCTGGCTACCGTGAAGCGGGGCACCAGCCCGACTTCCACGCGTTGCCGTGGGAAGCTGAACACAGGGCCGTCAAAGAAAGGCAAGGTGGACGCTGACCTGAGACCCTGAAGCTCCTCCAGTTTTTGGTAGAGTCTGTCCCACTCAAGGAGACGGACGAATGAAGCGTTCACGGTTCACGGAAGAACAAGTCATCGCGCTTTTGAAGGAGCAGGAGGCGGGCATGAAGACCGCCGATGTCTGCCGCAAGCATGGGATCTCGGAAGCGACCTTCTACAAATACAAGGCCAAGTTCGGTGGCATGGACGTTTCCGATGCGCGCAAGCTGAAGGCTTTGGAAGAGGAGAACGCCAAGCTGAAGAAGCTGCTGGCCGAGCAGATGCTGGACAATGCCATCCTGAAGGATGTCGCCGCAAAAAAATGGTGACGCCCGATGCCAAGCGATGCGCTGTGGCCCACGCCTGCGATCGGCATGGGGTGAGCCAGCGTCGGGCGTGCAAGGCTCTTTTCGTCGACCGCTCAAGCGTTCGCTACACAAGCATCCGGTCGGACGATGCCGCCGTTCGAGCCGCGATGAAGACGGTGGCTGCCGAGCGCCGCCGCTTTGGCTATCGGCGCATCCACATCATGCTTGAACGGCAAGGGATCGTGATGAACCAGAAGAAACTGCGGCGGCTTTACCGGGAGGAGAAGCTCCAGGTCCGCAAACGTGGCGGCCGCAAACGGGCCTTGGGAACAAGACGGCCGATGATCGCGCCGGGTCGGACGAATGAGCGCTGGAGCCTGGACTTCGTAAGCGATGCCTTCACGGACGGACGCCGGTTCCGGGTTCTGGCCGTCGTCGACGACTTCACGCGCGAGTGCCTGGCGCTGGTCGCGGATACATCGCTGTCGGGCGCCCGCGTCGCTCGGGAGCTGGATGCCATCCTCGCCCGCCGCGGCAGGCCTCGCACGATCGTCTCGGACAATGGCACCGAGCTAACGTCGATGGCGATCCTCAAATGGTCCCAGGAAGGCGGCGTCGAATGGCACTACATCGCGCCCGGCAAGCCGATGCAAAACGGATTCGTGGAGAGTTTCAACGGCCGATTTCGCGACGAATGCTTGAACGAAACGTTGTTCTCCACTCTCACGCAAGCACGGGCAGCAATCGATCTATGGAAGGAGGACTACAACCAGAACAGACCACACTCAGCCCTGGGCAACATCACGCCCATCGAATTCGCCATCAAAATGGCTCTGGAAAAACAGGCCGCATGAGGCCAGAAATGAAACTCCGGACTCTCCATTGAACTGGAGGGAACAAGGGTCCCAGGTCAACGCGACGGCGCTCGCTGAACGCATTCGGGCGCCGGCTGCGTTCGCGTTCACACCCGGCGCTATGTCGCTTCTAGGCCCGCTCTGTCGCTACTTTGTGCATTGTGGGAACTCTGCCTCGGCCCACGCACTCAGTGGCTGACCAGAACGAGCGCATCATCGGCCTAACCGTTTAGGCTGTAGAATTTGTGTGTGCGCTCGTATTGAGATGCGGGTGATGTCGCAGCCGAAACGCGCTGCTTCCTTCTCGATCCGCCCCATCAGTTTGGCGCCGATACCAGCACTGCGCATCTCGGCGTCGACAACCACATGGTCGGCCTACGCCCACTTTCCGCCCATACCCGGTTTGCTGATAGAGCGGGTAGATGGCCGCGATCTCTTCGAGCTCCATGGCTGAGTGTCGATGCCTATGTCGGCGAGGTGATGAGTGCGGCCTTGCCGCCGAACACCAGCCCCAACAGGGCAGTCGCATCGCTCGACATTGCGGGCGATGCAGCCACTGCGAAGGTCGAGGACGAATTTGGAACCACAAGGTTCACCGACTATCTTTCTCTGCTCAAGATCGCAGGAGAATTGAAGATCCTTAGCAAACTCTACCACCTTCACTAATACGACCGTCCAGATCAGAGGCCAAATACCGCAAAACTGACCAACCTGTCGTAGGTCTCCCAGCGCCTTTAGAGCTTGAGCTCAGTCCTTAGCGCGTCGATTCGCTTCGAGGCCTCGGCTTTGCTTAGATCTTCGGCGTAGCTTCTGTCGTCGCCCGCCTGCTCACATAATGTTTTCAAGTAGGAAGCTTGCGACGGAGTCATTGGCTCGTCTCCCGTCGTCCATTCGTCAGGATCCTTGCTGATAGCTTCGCCTTTGGCTCGGGGTGTAGTTTGCATGACGCTCTCCATGTTGGGAACGGCACAACGTATTTGATCTGCTTTTGTTCCACATGCCTGAAGTGTCTGAGATTGCGATGGCAGGGGTGTTCACGAACGCAAGTTTACCCGTGCTGGAAGAATCCGACGAGATTGCTTAGCTTCCGCTCGCGGTCGCCAACGATGAACTCAACGCCAACTCTGCGCGAGACATCGAAGACCCTCCGCGCCCGCAATTTACCCCAACGGTGAGGAGACGCCCCATGAAAGCAATCGTAGCGACGGACCTGACTGCAGGAACGGCCGGGATGAAGTTGGTAGAGTTGCCCGAGCCTCGGGCGGCAATTAACGACGTGGTCGTACAGGTTCATGCGGCAGGATTCGTCAACACCGAACTGGAGTGGCCCTCGACGTGGGCCGACCGAGCCTTCCGTGACCGGACCTCTTCGATCCTCGGCCACGAACTGGCTGGTGTGGTCACTGCGCTCGGCTACGGCACTACGGGGCTTTCTATAGGTCAGCGGGTGTTCGGCCTCGCGGACTGGCATCGCGACGGCACCCTCGCCGAGTATGTTGCCATGGAGGCCCGTAACCTCGCGCCGCTGCCCGGCGATGTCGACTTTACGGTGGGCGCTAGCCTGCCGATCTCCGGCCTAACCGCATGGCAGGGGCTGTTCCAGCATGGCCGCATCAAGGCCGGGCAGAGCGTTCTCGCGCATGGCGCTGCCGGTGCCGTCGGTTCTATGGTGGCGCAGCTTGCCAGGGAGGCCGGAGCCTATGTGATCGGCACCGGGCGGGCCGCCGACCGCCAGAAAGCGCTCGACTTCGGTGCAAATGAATTCCTCGACCTCGCAAAAGACACCCTTGAAGATGTCGGCGGCGTCGATCTGGTGTTCGATGTCATCGGCGGCGATGTCCAGAAGCGATCCGCAACGCTCGTCCGGGCCGGAGGTATCCTTGTCACAGTCGTCGGACCAACGGATATTCGACCTGCAGACGGCCTGGCGGTTGACTTCGTCGTCGAGGCTGATCGAGCCCAGCTTTCTGAGATAGTGCAGCGGATCCGCGATGGACGACTGCGGACGAACATCGGCAAGGTTTCGAGCTTGGATGATGCCATCGGCACCTTCAACTCAACGGACCGACGCGCGGGCAAGACCGTTGTCCGCGTTCGTCCGTGAGAACTTGGGAGAGAGGCGGGCCCTCGCTCCTTATGGTCGCGTCGGCAGCTGACACGGTGAGGTGCAAATCAGCGCCTGTCGCGGGATTTAGCCATCGTAGGGCGGTGTTTGCGGGAACCTACTTTGTACGTTTCCGACTCTTGCCTTTTTCGGAAAGTGACCCACAGAATAGCTGATTGAGGTTCTATCTCTCTGGGAGGATGGGATGGACATTCAAGCACCTGTTCGGCCTACGCAGCAAACGGCCAAGGAGCTGGTCCGCGAGGTCCTGTTGGGCTCTCAACCCGGCGACATTATTTCCGTCAAAGCGACCATTGTAGCGGTCCGTGAGCGCGGCGGCGATCTTCTCGAAACTGACTGCCAGTTAGTCGAAATGATCGTCAAATCAGCCTCCGTTTGGGGACTGTTCATCGCCTTTGACGTTCGAGAGGCGTGATGCCCCACCGTTGGTTCAACCCTCCGGTTTATGTGAAGACTGAGCGCCCGGGGCTTCGCCTTGGTGTCAACCGGGTTGATGCCGCCGCCGAGGAGCTCCTAAAGTGGTCCAATCGTGGCCCCAAGTGGCGGCTGGCGGCCGAGGCTTGCCTATCTGCGATGGATGGCAAAATGCCGGGTAGTGACTTCCGGCTGCTGTTCGAAGCCGCGGCCGATGAAGAGGAGATGCTGCTGCCGGATTAACAACGCTATACGACGAGCCCATTCGGGTCTGTTCGCGTTGCGAATTCACCGGCGCAACGGGCATTTATGCTGTCCGTCTCCGTCGTCAAACTTTAAAGTGAGACACTAACGAGCGACGACCTAGATGGACAGTTATTCGCCGGTGCGCGTACCATATAGGGCCGCGGGTGACCGATGGAGGTCACATGGTTGATGAAGAGCATCGCCGCGAACGGAGGCAGCGGGTGCTGAAAGGCGCCTCAATCATCAGCGGAATCACAAACTCCGAGATCAGTTGCACCATTCGGAACCAAAACAGTGGCAGAGCTGAGCTCAAAGTCCCGGTGGAATCGCGTGTCCCTGAGCGGTTCGTGGTTTACGTGCCGACCGACGGCGTTGCCTACCAGGCAGTCCGGCGGTGGCGCAGGAACGACCGAATTGGGGTTCAATTTATAGGAACGTTGCCAAAGCCGCGTCTCCACTATGGCTGAGCTTGTGCCCGGGATGCACAGACCGGGGAATTGGACACTCTCCGGCGCTCGGCACGTGTTCCATGGCAGTCGCACTTTAGAGATTACCCCCCGGCGAAACTTCGCTTGAGGTCGACACGGTCAGAAGGCTTACAAAATCGCGGGAATATTCCCCGTCCAGATATTTAGCCGGAGCGCCCCACGCCTCGGCTGGTTGGCCAGTGAACGCGTCAAACACCGCTCAGGTTTCGTCGAGTCCCTCCTGAGGTCGAATCTTTGAGAAGCCATGCCGTCGCTAGGTAAGTCTGCGGTCCAGTTCTCAAGCGGTGATCGACATTCCTGTTGGAGTGCGGGTTCTACAGGAGATTCGGTTTTGAGGATCGCGAGGGCTCAACGGATCATGAGCGACCCAGCAGGATCAGAAACCGGCACCCGTCTGCGCAGCCCTTTGATGAAGATAGGTAGAGTCAAAATCTGCGGCGCGAACGAGCCCTGCCCAGTCGGTCGCATGAAAACGCGAGCCAACGGTGGATATCAGAGCGTCGCGTCTAAGGTCCTGAAGCACTCGGTTCACGTGCACGGTAGAGAGGCCAAGTGCGTCGCCAAGTGCAGCCTGCGTTATGGGGAGATAGGCCACATGATCTTCAATGCGGCCTACCGAGCGAAGGCGAACAATGAGTTCGCAAAGAATGTGAGCCATACGCGAGTAGGCGTCGCGCCTACCGACGTTGGTGACCCACTCTCGATAGATCGCCGCATCGATCACCGTCGAGCGCCAAAACACTCTCGTTATCGAAGAGTGCTGGTCGCAAACGGCGCGAAGTTCGTCGTGCCGCATGAAGCCCACCCTAGCGGGCATGAGAGGGGTGAAAGTGCAATCCATGACCGACAAATGCAAACCATGCAGGTCGGGAATGTCGCCCGGAACAAAAAAGGAGGAGATTTGACGCTTCCCCTCCCCGGTTAGTTTGATCGACCCTATTAAGCCTTCAAGAACGACGAACGAAAGGCTCGGCTTATCGCCCTCGCGCAGAATGTCTTCGTTGGCCTGATATCTCTTCTCCTGAATCGAGATGTTCCCCAAGGTCGCAATGTCTGATTCTGCGAGTTCCGAGATGGCTTGGAGCTTGCGGATCAACATTTTGAAAGAATGATCATGTGCCATCAAGAACCTGTTCGTGTTTGCTCCCAACTTTTAGTTGGCGCTAATGTTCCCGCTGCCTAGAGGAGACGAAGGCCAATGGTCAGTGCGTCGATGATGCGCGCAAAGTTCAGCTGTCCTCAATCCTTTTCGCCTGCCGCAACCTGTTCGAAACGGCTGGATCACAACCTGCTTTCCACCGGATTAACGAGTGCTATTGCGCGCCAGGAACCTTAAGAGTTCGCAGCCGTTCAACTGTTGGGGCGCACGAAGCAGGCTTTCAATGTCATCGGGTTCCGTGCTGATCGTGGAGACGTCGAGAACTCTCTCCGGGAGGCCGGGTTCGAGGTGGTCGCCGGCTTGAAAGGGCCTTCAAGCGATTGCGACTTTCGATCGTGAGCCGGAGCGAGTTGTGGCTCTCCTGACAGATATCAGACTTGGGGACGGCCCAAGCGGGTGGGATGTGGCCCGGCACCTCCGAGGCGCCGATCCTACTATGCCAGTTATATGACAGCGTTGGTCGATGCCATGGCCTGCTACGCAATTGACCGACATCAAATCGACATCCTGTCTCTCGGCTGCGTTGAATTGGAGTTCGCCTTCACCAAGGACCAAATCGCCAAGGGCGGTATCAGGCACTGGCGCGAGATCATTTCTGCCGCCATGCGCCTGCAAAGCCAGAATGCACTGGGCAAAGCTGGGCTGCTGGTATGACGAGACCGTCTACTACGCGTCGACGGAGCAGCTATGAAGTCTAATCCGATCGACCTCGACGACTACACCGGTCCGCCGCAGAGTTACCTGTTATTGCTGCCTCACTGGTCAAGCAACATGAGGAACGGCTGGCCGCGCTTTTCGTTGCGCCGCGTCCACCCTACAAAGCGGTGTATGGGCCAAGGTCTCAGGACCCGTAAATAGCCACCTGTTCTTCGCACGATGTCGGCTTTCAGAAACCGCCTAAAGCGATCCCGATATTGAGCGCAATGGCCATCCGTTCTGATTAAGTCGTCTTGGCCAGCCGTGGTCTTCACTCGACCCCGCATGATGAGGTATGACCAAGAAGGATGTAGACTAAACCGGAAGAGACAAGGTGCAGGTGCAAGGCATTGAGAGAAATAGCAGGAACCGAACCAATCCACAGGAATATTTTGTTGGTATTTATGTTGGTAGCAGATGCGGCTAACATTCCCCTAAGTATCTGAAAGCAAAACGGGATTTTCTTCACTTGAATTCCGCCTCTGGGCACCATCAACTTCCTAACGTGTTGATGCAGTTGAAAAACCAGCAAAATTAAATGCTTAGGGCTACCCGAGTGCTACACACAGGTGTTACACATGGTCCTTGCTATGAGCCGTCCAACAAAACATCGAAAGACCGGCGTGTACTGGTTCCGTAAGCGGGTACCCGCCGACATTGCCGTGTTGACCGGCCGCAAAGAAGTCAACAAGACCCTCGGAACGAAAGACCCCGAAGAGGCAAAGCGAAAGTACGCGGAGGTCCTTGCGGAGTTTGAACACGAATGGGCGCAGCTTCGGCTCGGAAATCATTCGGTCAACGGAAGCGGCTTGGGTCGTCCTGCCGCAGCTGGCGTAGATGCGCTCACACCGCGTCTTATCACGGACCGGGAGGCGCACCTCTTTGCCACGGCGGTGCACGACGAATGGATCGCAAAATTCCGGGAAGTTCCCAGCGAACAGCTGCACTGGCACACCGAACTGTACGAGGGCATGTGGAAAAGGTACCCGTTGCCTTCAACCGATCCTGTTGCTGGAGTGGAAGGCGTCGCTGATCCCATCCCGGGGACAATGCCAATCGAGAATATCTTTTGGAAATCGATGAGAGCCGGATGCATCAGCAGGGCTGAGACCATCCTTGCCGACAATGACTACAGTGACGATCCATGGAGCGTCCACAAGACTGCACGTGCAGTAGGAGCCGCGTTGCAGCGAGCTAGCTTGACACTACAAAGGCTTGAACGCGGGGAGTTTGAACCAGCAGAGGAGCCCGGGCGGATTCATCGTTCGGCAAATGCCCAGCCAGCTGACAGCCGGTTGCCGAAGACGGCTGCAAAGCAGAGCTCTGACGCAGCGACTTTGACTGGACTCGTGGACGGTTGGTGGAAGGAGAGCAAAGCAGCAGGCAGAAAACCGAGCACCTATGAGAGCTACAGAGACGCCTTCGCCTATCTTGCTCGGTTTCTGAAACACAACGATGCATCAAAGGTCACGGCCAAGAATGTCATTGCATTCAAAGACCACCGACTGAGCACACCTTCGCCAAAGACCGGCAGGGTGATTTCAGCGAAGACCTTTAAGGACAGCAATCTCTCAGCTCTGAAAGTCGTCTTCGGCTGGGGGGTTGCCAACGGAAAAGTCGATCATAACCCGGCCGTCGGTGTTACCCTAAAGGTCGGAAAACCTACCCGCCATAGATCGAAGGGCTTTTCTGACGATGAGGCCCGAGAGATCCTTGCTGGCGCGCTGTCTCATGAGAGAGGGCAGGAAAATCCGAAGACATTTGCGGCGAAGCGTTGGATCCCGTGGCTGTGTGCGTTCACAGGAGCTCGGGTAGGCGAACTGGCGCAGTTGCGAAAGCAGGATGTATCATTGCGCGGCGAAATGTGGGTCATTCGCATTACACCTGATGCCGGGACAGTTAAGACCGATGAAGCTCGCGAGGTGCCCCTCCACCGGCAGGTAATTAACCTCGGATTCCCTGCGTTTGTTCAAGGTGCTCCAAGCGGCCACCTCTTCCTGAATGTTGATCCGCGTGCAAACGTCCGAGGGGCTCTGCGGGGCTTGAAAAACCGGCTTGCTGAGTTCGGTCGGACCTTCGTGCCAGATCCAAATGTGGCTCCCAACCACGGCTGGCGTCACCGCTTCAAAACGATTGGAATGGAGGCCGGTATCCCTCCCCGCATTCTGGATGCGATTCAGGGACAAGCAGCACGGACGGTGGCCGACACATATGGCGAAGTCACGTTGAAGACCATGGCGACGGAGATTGCGAAATTGCCTTGCTATTCATTGAAGCTCAATGAGACTGGCTCGTGCGGGGAGGAAAAACAATGAACCAAGCTGATCGCATTCGAGATTTTGTGGTGAGCGCGTACATCGGTCCTGCTCGCGCCCGAAGGTTCAGCGAGGTCGAGGTTAGAGCTGGCGACGTACATCGGGAAATGTCCCTTGCAAATGCAATGCCAGCTGTCTGCAGTGCTCTCGGCAGCAACAAGTTTGAAGAATTTGCGGGTGTCAGGACGATTGAGCGAACTGGACCGTCAAACGGATCAAATGCGCGATTTCGCTTTCAGGTCCTGGATCAACCTGCGTTTATGGAGCCGTCGCCACTTCCGCCACCTCTTCTCCCGAAGGAAGCCAGCGGCACACCAGTGCCCCAGTCACTCGTGGCTCGCGATACCGTCGTACTTGTCTCATGCGTGAAGTCGAAGCTGCCAAACAAGGCGAAAGCTCAGGACTTGTACATTTCTGCCCAGTTCCGAGGTTCACGCCGCTTTGCAGAGGCAGCGGGCGGCTCGTGGTACGTGCTCTCGGCACTCTATGGGTTGGTTGAACCGGATGCTGTCATAGCGCCATACGACTACACCCTGAACTCTCTGGCGGTGGCTGAGCGGCGCGCATGGGCAACGAAAACCTTCGACCAACTCATTAAGGCAGAACCTAACCTAAAACGGGTCACCATCCTCGCAGGCAAGCGCTATCGTGAGTTTTTAGAACCGGCGTTGTTGAGGCGTGGTGTAGCGGTCAACGTGCCGATGGCAAACCTCCGGCAGGGCGAACAGCTGGCTTGGCTCGCGCGTGACCAAAATGCGGCTGAATGACCTACAGCAGTTTTATGGACTGATGGACCGGCTCATCCACATTCAAGGCGGGGTGAGCCGCTTGGCCGAACTTGGCTCCTCCATCCCAAGGCGTGGCGTTTACTTCTTTTTCGATGACCGCGAACCGCGTAGCGACAGTGGTTCAGGGCCGCGCGTTGTTAGGGTTGGCACCCACGCCCTTACTGCAGGCTCAGCATCATCATTGCGCCAGCGGTTGGCACAGCATCGCGGAAAGCATGGTGGTGGTGGAAACCATCGAGGGTCGATTTTTAGGTTGTTGGTCGGGCAGGCCTTGCTCTCAAGTGGTGCAGTACCTGAAAGCCTTTCGTGGGGAGTGAAGGGCGATCCAGCCAAGGCTGGCCTTGCCGTGGGGATTGCGCGTGACGAGCTGACGGCGTCTGAACTACCGGTTGAGGAAGCGGTGTCGTGCTACCTATTGAAGCTGTCGTTTGCCCGCCTGTCGGTAGACGATGAACCGGGACCTGTCAGCCTCCGCGGGACCATAGAGCGGCAATCTATAGCACTTCTGACCAACTTTGAGCGACCGGCACTTGATCCGGCTACACCGAGTTGGCTTGGCTCTGCATCGAACCGTCCGCTCGTTGTTGGATCAGGGCTATGGAACCAGCGCCACGTCACGGAGAAACATGATCCTGCTTTTCTGGCGACGCTCGCACAGCTGATTGATCAGCAGGCGTCGCCATGAGCAACTGTTTGGAATTCTGGTTGGATGAAGCTGGATACCACGCTTGGCTTGTTGCTCACCCAGATGGTTTCGTCGTCAATCTTCGACGTGGGCCGTCAAGCGGGTATGCGGTGCTGCATCGCGCGTCTTGCGCTCTCATTTCCGGGTCGAAGTCGCCGTACGGCGCTTTCACGGAACGAGGCTACCGGAAGCTGTGCGGCAACAGAGTAGCTGATCTAAGCGCAGCACTTCGCACGAGAGGCGACGGCGGCGGCTCGTTGACGAAGCGTTGCTCGTTCTGCAAGCCCGAATGATCAGCAGCCCTAGCGCCCGCTTCCGGACATCGCACCAGCCGTGCACGAGTTGACACAACAGGTTGTTTGAGGGGCATCGGGCAGTTTGGCGGCGTGTCAGCCGTGAGCAACGGATGTGGTTGCCAATTACAGCGGGGGTTTCGCACAGGCCTGCGTCTACCCTTCGCGAACAGAACCAGTCTGTTTTGCTTTCAGGAAGCCCCAGCCACCTTTGACCGACTTTCCAACTCAGCTCTTCACCGCCCTTAGCCAGTGGCTTTGCAAGCATCGGAGAGACTATGGCACAAAAACCCAAGAAAGCTGGAAAACACGGAAATGTTGCATTGAGGCCCTCAAGTTCGCCGACGATGCTCCTGAAATCGGCGCGACGTATCCCGGCATCTCGCCAGATAGCGACCCAAATGAAGCTGTTACCTTTCGGATGACTTTCGATGTGATAACGACAGCTGCGGTCGTACTATCCATCATGGATGCCATGGAGGGGCATCATGAAGACAGAGAACTCGACAAGTATCTAGACCGCAAGTCTGACCGTTCAGGCAGCTAGTAGGTCTATTGCGAGCGGCACTCCTCGTATGGTCGTAGGCGCTATTAAGGTGCTTGCGCTAGTATCATCTTCATATGCCGATTCGACGTCTCGGCTTCTGTAGGGATATTGATGACTGCCGATTACTACTTAGGTGGCATTTTGATGCGCGAAGCTGTGGATCGCAGCATCAACTCTCCCGTGCGAGCCGTTGCGCTGACACTCGCTCCGCTCATTCAAACTTGGAGTGCAGGACATCTGAGCAGCGTCGGCGCAAGCGGCTCATTTGCCAAGGGGACGGCGAACAAGAGTGGCACCGATATCGACCTATTCCTTTCCCTTGCTTCGAATACGCCATTCTCGTTGGCGGAGATTCATAACACGCTCTTCAATGCCTTGACCAAGGCTGGTTACAAGCCAAGGCGACAGAACGTTTCGATCAATATCAGAGTCGGTGGATATGACGTCGATCTTGTTCCGGCAAAACGGCACGACAATAATAGCTCTGATCACAGTCTATATCGCCGCAAGGCGGACACGTGGACGAAGACAAATGTGGAGCGCCATATCGCGGTCGTGACTGGTGCCGGGCGTGAGATGGAAACCCGGATTGTGAAGCTATGGCGTAATCAGAAAGGCGTGGACTTTCCCTCATTCTATCTCGAGCTAACGGTGATCGAAGCTCTTCGCGGGTGTGGCGGCACGTTGTCTACTAGGGTGTGGCGCGTGTTCGAATATTTGCGAGACAGTTTCTTGGCCGCGAGGGTGATCGATCCTGCAAACACCAATAACATCATCTCTGACGACCTCACCGCCAGTGAGAAGATGGCTATCAGGCGAGCCGCTGAAAATACTTTGGCGGCGAGGACGTGGGAGGAAATCGTGCGATGAGCGATTGGTCGCTACAAGTTCTCCTTTCCGCATTGCAGACGATATCGAGCGGCGTCTGGAGAGGGCGAGAAGGGTTTTCAATCACCCAACGGTCAAGGGTGATGCCAGCGAAAGGGTGTGGCGCGATCTCTTGGAGTCATACCTCCCGAAGCGGTATCAGGTTGCGACCGCGCATGTAGTGGACAGCACTGGTGCATTCAGCGACCAAATTGATGTCGTGGTGTTTGATCGGCAATATTCTCCCTTTGTGTTTCACTATGAGGGTCAGGTCATCATCCCGGCCGAAAGCGACAAATCATCAATGGTGCGATGATGGCCTACGCTCATGAGAAGATTGCGACCGTGCGCGCGCTGAAGCGCACCAGTTTGCCAGTCCCAACTATCGGTGGGGAAATGCCACCAAAGTCCCCTCAACATATTTGGGGTGGCATTCTGTCATTCGACAGTGAATGGACGCCCGCTTTTGGTAAGCCGTTCTATGCCGCCCTCGAAAACAGCGATCCCGGTGGGCGTATCGATATCGGATGCTGCGCTGCGCACGGGGCCTTCTGGAAGGACGCTCAAGGAGCCTACCACGTTCCACGGGGAGGCAAAGCGGCGACGGCCTTCCTCCTGGAACTGACTGCGAAGTTGCAAGCGAGCGCCACCGTACCCATGATCGATGTTCGTGCCTACGCAGAGTGGTTAGCCAAGTAGGCGGACTGAACTGTGGGCGCACCTCAAGCAGTCTGCGTAAACACGAGTTGCGGGAGCTGCGGCAGAAAGCATCAGCCTGCCTTCCGCTTGATCTCTCGCCGCTTCCTCACCACGACCTTGAATGCGACCTCGTCGGGCATCCCGATCTTCGTAGATCGTGGCTCTGCGCCCTAGTCAACGTTGTTGCGTGACCGTAACGGTAGCGCATACCCCGGCTGTATCTTCTTGCTATGTGATATTCTGGTTTCGATTAGTCGTATCGAGGGCCAGCTGCCGCTTGAATCAGGACCGCTGTAGCGTTGTCGGGCGAAGGATCGCTGCTACCATCCATAAAAACGCATTCGCCCACTTCAGGATAGTCCTGCTTGCCAACGAACACATCATATTCAATTCTCTTCTTGAACTCTATGGGCTTACGATTTTCGCGCTGCATGACCACAATGTTCTCGTTCATCGTCTTGTCCATCATGTTTGCATCGTCGAAATCGACATTGCTACCTTTGGAAAGCTGGTCGAAAAAGGCGCGATAATCCTCAACCGTAACCTCTCGATGAGATTCAGTTGTTTTACCTCGGGAAAAACCATCACTACGGTACGGCGCCTCCAAAATCTTCACGCATGCGGCACTCATACGGTCGTCGGATTTTCCGCATCCAGCAACCAAACAGCCAAGAACCACGAAAAAAGCCTTTTTTGGCATCCTGCTCTCCGACGCAAGGAAGTGCTTCAACGTTCAGCCGCCGGGTCCCTGACCTGAAATGAGACTTTGCTGCTCCACACTATCCTCTCGGGGCACGATCACTGAAAGGTAGACGCCGGTAAGCCATTTATAAGAGCGTTGAGGCGCGCCCGCGCGAGTTTAAGATCTTCGGTGTTTTTGCTAATTTGATGGTTCATCTGCATTAGTTGGTCCGGGCTGCATCCCATGGCCCTATACTCGAGAAGGTTTTGCAACATGGGCTGCCCTATAGCAACAAACTCCTCAATAGCTGCCCGCCAAGCCTTTGCATCCGATGGGTGAATACCTTCAAGGTCAACTCCATCCGTGTATGCTGCAATGCGATCCATGATCGCGTTAGAGACTGCTGATTTCTCGTTATAAGCGTAAAACTGATCGCTGAGTACCTTGTATTTCGACAGACACAAACTGTCCTCCGCAAATGCGGTTTGAGAGCAGAAGACGGCAACCAGCACCATGAGTTCGCGTTTCATGCTCATCGCCCTAAGTTGCTTTCCCGGGGGTATGCCGCCACACCCAACGTCTCTTCCTCTGGAATCGTTCGGTCAAAGCCCCGTAAATGCCGGAACCCCCTTCTTGATCTGGTAGGTGACCACCCCGATACCGAGGCTTTCTAAGATTTCCTTCATTGCTGCAGGAAGCTCCTTCGGGACTACAATCATTTTGCTGAAGCCCCGCTTTAGGAGCTTCTCGTAGACGATCAGTTGACCGATTGCCTTAAGGTAGTCAGAAGAGCCAGCGGCTGTCTTGATTTCGAAAAGGCGCGGTACGGCTTCCTCGTAGGTGAACAAGTCCGGCCCAAGTGAACTCACCCGTTCATTCGCTACTCGTACACCCTTGGCTTCGAGGGTCGATTTCAACGCATGCCAAATTTTGGCGTGGGTGCGGTCCTTCCATTTCGCTTCCTGCGGGCCAACCAGATAGCGACCAAGCGCTTCCTCAAAGATCCGGGCCTGCTGTGCCACGCCCAATGCCATTTCTGATTCGGTTGCTGAATTGATGCGGACCAATCGACATGCGTCTACGAACGTTTTTGTCTGATCCACTATTGCCTGCTGGGAGTCACCCAGTTGTGCGACGCGATAATAGGGTTTCTTCGTACCGTTTGAAAACGCCACTATAGCTGGAGTAAGTCCGTGCGCTCTATCATTATTGCTGAGATGAATACGTTTCGTGCCCATATTCATTTCACCAGCATGCAAGAGCCAAAGCCGCCTATCGTTGTCACGAGCGACCAAGCCTTGAAAACGACCAGGATATTCTCCGTCAGGTGGGTTGACCTCTACAATAAGGTTCCTGTCCTTTTTGCCTCCTAGTCGGTCCCCAAGCCCATTCCAGTATCTAAAGCCTTCATCTCGATCCCATCCGCGCACATTCAACCAAATCCCCGATGCTTCTACCCAAACCAGATGATCTGAGAAGCCGTGGTCCGTCGTTCCGAGCGTTCTAAATGCGTTTCGCCACGCCGTGATTGCGGACCGAATAGTTCCCTTTGCTTTGACGGCAACGAAATCGACCATCTTACCCCCCAAAGGATCCTTCCTAGCAGATGTAGGCTTATCATGAACTGTCGTCTACGCAGACCGCCCCCACTTGAATGCCGATCCGCCGGAAAAGTTGTGGAAGCCTTGCGCGGCGTTAACAACGGGCTCGCCGAGTTCGGGGGCGCCTTGGTGTCAGATCTAAATGCCGCCCCAACCACGGTTGGCCACCGCTTCAAAACAACTGGCATGGAAGCCGGTCCCTCCCGCATTCTGGACGCAACGCAGGGTCAGGCAGTAGGGTGGTTGCCGACACTCATGGGGGAAATACGAGTGGGTCTGCTTCAGGCTTCTGGCACAAGGACCCAGATGCGGCGGAGCGGCAAGTCGGCTCTAATCTCCTCGGGGAGCCGGTCATAAACCGAGTAGAGCGCTTCAATCAGTTCCTGTCGGCCCCAAAACCTGACACGAAAATACAGATCGTTGGTGCGTTGGCGAACGGAACTTTTGAATCCGGACCAGCTGACGAGAAGGCCATATTCGGCATGGGTGTCCTGAATCGTCCCGAGCAGACTTTGGAGTGCTGGTTGATCAACAACGATGTCTCCCGATTTGACCTGGACCACAAGCCGCGGGCTCTCGAGTCCAAGCGCACCTTGGCCTGCCACGATGTCTACACCTTTGTCGGCACCCGGGGGCGAGACCCTCGTCTGGTAACCTTGGGCGCGAAGGATGGCCGCCACGAGCTCTGTGAAGGCATGTCCGACAAAGTTGGCTGAGATATGCCGTTCGATTTGATCCTGTGCCGGGATAATAAAGTCGACTTGGGCGTCAGCCAGCGAGTCAGCTGTGTTCTGCTCCGCGCCGGACGTGTTGAACGACTTCCCATTGGGTCCCGGATCGTGGCCGGATTGAAGCAGGACCTTGAACCGAGTAGCGGCATCGTTCCGCTGCACCTCGCAAACTGTCTGAGATGCTCCTAGGCTGTAAAGTAGGTCCTGCTTCACGGCGTCCCTAGGGAGGTCGGTGCGTAGCCATTTCACGCGTCTCGCCGGGCGATTTTCAGAGTTCAAAAAGAAATCGCCCGTCACCTGTCCTATCGCGATCTGACCCGTGGTTTTAAGCGGCACTATGGCAAGATCGCCGTCTTGAACACCATTGGCGAGCTGGTTTAGTTGAACGGACCAGTTCTGTAAGGTTCCGGATTTTTGCTCGGGATAGGTAGCTTGAACGGCTGCAGCGATTCCCTCCTTTGTGGGCGGAGCAGGGAAATTCGGAATCGCCCATCCTGTGGCCAACTCTCCTGAGGCGAGAGCTGCTGCCTCTTGCTCACCAAACTTGCCGAGTCTTATCAACCAAGATCGAGACATTGGACCTCCAGTGTTTAGCCTGACGAAATCAGGTGATCGGCCTCAGAGTTGTCGGAAGGAATACGGGGAGAATCCAACGCAAGATGCTCATCTTGAGCGGCACACTGCACGATCCAGCTGCGAGGGCAATAAGGGGCTACAGCCAGTACGACGAAAAAGAGGATATACACCCATGCGCGCAGGCGCCTCTTCTGAAAGGCAGGCCAACGGAATCCACAATTGAATGGCGAAGTTGGCTCTATTGCTGATATCTCATCGGCAGGCCACATCCGTATCTACTACGGCGCTGAAAAAGACTAATGGCAGGATTTCAAGAACCCCTCGCCACCCCAGTCCTTTAGAGCTTGTCCGCCATCGCTTCGAATCTGCGCAATCCATTTATCGCTGTTGACTGTCGGATTGGTGGATGAACCCGGGAAAACAACGGTAATAACGCGGCTTCCTATAGCGTTTTTCGCGCGTTGAACGCCGCCACTCTTCACCATTGGGTCGTTGCCTAAATCATAATGCAATCGCACCGAGGCCTCACCCAGACCGCCCTCATCCCCGTAAACAGCGAGAGCCACTTTGTGGCTGTTCGGCCAATAGACCGCTGCGAGATCGCCGGGTTTGACGTGGTACTTCGCGACAAAGCTGCTGGTAAGCACGACATATGGGATCTTGGTGGCATCGACCCAATGCCGCTGCGTACCAACAGGCCCGTCAGGAACCGGCACCCGAGTCTCGCTGACAAAAGCATCTTTCGGCAGTGCATCGCCGTCCGTTTGCACGACGGGCACACCATGAGCGTCCTTTGCAAAGCCGAAAATGCGTACCCCTGAATAGTCCTTTGTAGCTACAGCCTTTGCCCAAGCCGCCCGGCATTTCTGTTGCCAATGATCCGGATCGCTCTTCGGCGTGGATCCGACAGCAGTCACGCCGTCGCAGGTGTAGGATAAACCTTTGCCGTCTACCCGATAGGAATTGGGAGCTCCATCCGCATCGACATTCAGGAGGGACGTCGCGAACACCACGCCAGTTGTGATCTTGCGCGGACTGGAACTAACGTTGCCGCAATCAGCTGCGAAAGCCGCGCTGGTTACGGCACAGGCGAGAATTGCCCCACACGCAGTGCTGAGAGCACGTTGGAACTTCATTGACCCCTCCCTGCATACGCCAAATCAGCGCGCGACCTGAAGACGTATAGCAACAACTTCCGACAGCGACAACTGCCAACTGCCGTATCTTTATTGCTTAATAAAGATACGGCAGCTGGCGAATGGCCGCTTTTCTTCGAGATCGCTGTAATGACAACCGCGCCCTCTTACGTGTAGCCCATCGGAGACGTCAGGGAGCTTTGCGGCTTGAAGAACCGGCTCGTCGAGTGCGAGCGCGGCTATCTGCCAGACTCTAACTTTCGCGGCCCAACCGCTGGCGGCATCGCGTCAAAATTCGTTGCGCGGAAGCCGAAACTCTCTCAGCAAGCTTACACTCAAGATCACGGCAGCAGAGATCCCGAAATGTCATATTTTTCGTCTAAGGGGCTCAATGCCAAGTCCGCCCTGACAGCCACCCCGAAATGATCGCTCATTTTCCGACCGTCACCATCGTGCTCATCAATTCCCCAGACTGATAAAGACTGAAGCTCGGGGCTTAGAGCAATGTGGTCGATTGCGGGCCGGTCAACTCCGTTGATTTGACCGCCGGTGCAAATTGACAGGCCTTTGAGCGCTTCAGAAAGAGCGAGGCTGGCCGCTTTCGGTCCCCAAATCCGGGGCACGAACTGGTTATAGTCCCCAAGGACTACCATCGGGAGTTCAGCGCTTTTGGAGGCGACTACATGCTTCAAGCCTTCCAAGAACAAGATTTGCTGCGACCATGCCGGGCACCTTGGCACAACGCCCATGGGCGAAGCGAGATGATAGGGAATGCACACACCAAGTACCCTGATATCTCCCAGAGGCGTTCTGGTAGTCGCGGCAATGAAACCACCGGTTTGAAGCTCTTGATTGCCTAACGGGTCGACGTAAGTCCAAGGGTTGCGGCTCCATAGGACAACTTTTCGCTCAAGTGCCACTTCCCTAGACCAGGACACGCCCTTCACCGAAATTACGAACCCTCCGAGTTCTGCAGTTGAACCCTCAAACGCCTCCGTTAGGCAAACGACATCGGGCGAAAGCGCGGCAATGCGCTCGACCATCGTTAGAGCTTGGCGGCTGCTCGGATTTTTCCGCTCGACGTTCCAAGTTACGAATAGCGCAGAGCTGGTACGTTCATGCATTTAGCAGACCTTGCTGGATATGTTAGATCGAGGACTGAACCATCGTCACACTGACACGTGGGAATAATGCTGGACATCGAACGCGACACGGCAACGCGGATCATCGACGCGATAGCCGTCGCCATAGACGGTAAGCCGTCGCCTGCGAAGAGCTTCAACCAGTTTCCCTATGAAAACCTTGCTGATTATGGCAACTGGGGCCAGGACAACAACGACTCGAAAAATGACACGCCGCGGACTCGGGCCCTGTTCATGGCCTATCTCATCTTCTCGGGAGGTCGCATCCCGCTACGCGGAATCGAAATGCACGGCACCTTCTTCAGGCCCGACGTCTGGGTCGCAGGAGCGCTCGTCAAGAAAGGCTACCTAACGGTCGACGAAAGCGCTGGGGAGTTCTTAGTCACGCAGGCCGGTTGGGCATTCGTCGCCGAGACGCTTGAGGGACTCGGCAAGTAAATCATTGAATCTCGAAAGGCCAACATGAGCTGCTGCCGACGTGCACACCTTCAGCTGATTGGCACGCTAGATACCCTACTCTCAACGGCGCCATCGCGGCCGAACGCTCTTCCCAAGCCAAGCGGCAAAGTCCAAGATTGCGTTTGCCTAACGACCACCAGAGAGCGTATCCGGACGATTCACAATAGGAGGGGGCAACATGGCCGATTATGAGATTAAAATCGAAAATTGCAACAGTATCGATTGCGCCAATATTGTATTAAAAAAAGGCAGCTTGAACATAAAATATGGACCAAATGGTTTAGGCAAAAGTTCTATCGCCAAAGCCATAGTTAGTCAGGCTCGCAATGACGGTACTTTGCAGGACTTGGCGCCATTCAAAGGCAGGGGCAAGGTTGGCTCTAACCAACCGAAGGTAAGTGGCATCGAGGAAATCGCTTCTGCATTGGTATTTGACGAAGAATACGTAAATCAATTTGCTTTTCAGCAGGACGAAGTTGTTAAAAACAGCTTCGATATATTTATAAAAACACCAGAGTACTCCACAACCATGATTGAGATTGAAGCCCTATTTGCAGGGATCAAGAAGGCTTTTTCGGACAATGAGGAAATAGAACAGACGACAAAGGACCTGAAGGAGCTCCGTGATGCATTCGGCAAAACTAATGCGGACGGCTCCATCCCAAAGTCGAGCAAACTACTCAAGGCTTATGGCTCGGGCAACAAAATCGAAAATATTCCGGAAGCCCTTAAGCCCTTTGAATCGTTTATCAAAAGCACGGACCCATCGAAATGGATTGGCTGGCAGATCAGGGGCAACGAATTCTTGAAGCTCGGGAATACGTGTCCATACTGCTCAACAGCCTTGCCCGAGGGGCCGCAAAAGGACATCCCTCTCGCCGTGGCCAAAGAATATGACGCGACCGCGATTGGTCATCTTAACACTCTCAAAGCAGTAATTGAACGTCTCGGAAAATATTTCAGCGCCAAATGCCAGGAAAATCTTGAAAAGATTACCAAAGCGAAGCTCGAATTAACAGCACCTGAGAAAAGTTTCCTGAGCGGTCTCAAGACGGATATCGAAGCGCTCATTGTGAAACTTGAAGATCTTCGAACAATCTCATTCTTTTCTCTGCGAGACGTGGGTGAGATCGGCGACAAAATACAGCTACTAAAAATCGACCTTGGCATGATCGACAAGCTGGACTCAGATGAAACTCGCAAAGTGACTGACCCAATTAACTCGCAGCTCGAAGAGCTTATAAAGCAAGTCGGCGCGTTAAAAGGTAGCATCAACAAACATAAAGCCAAGATTAAGAAAACCATCGAAGAAAATCAGGACAGCATCAATCATTTCTTGAAATCCGCAGGTTACAAATATTCTGTGGTTATTATTCCAGAGCCAGACTCCTATAAAATGAAGCTATTACATCAAGATTTAACTGGCCATATCGATTCAGCCTCCAAACACCTCAGCTATGGTGAAAAGAACGCATTTGCGTTAGTACTTTTCATGCATCAGGTTATCAGCGAACATCCTGATATCATCATTCTCGATGATCCTATATCGTCCTTCGATAAAAACAAGAAGTTCGCAATTCTGCACGAACTTTTTCGGGGCAAGGCAAGTCTCAGAGATCGCACGACACTTATGCTGACACACGATATAGAGCCAGCAATCGATGTGATCAAGAGCACGGCCAAGGTGTTTCAAGGGTCTCATCCCTCCGCGACCTTCTTGTCGTCAAGGAATGGATCGATAACGGAGGTAGAAATTACGTCCAGCGACATTCATACGTTCGCGAAAATCTGCACAGAGATATTGGGGGTGCACGGCGATACGCTGATAAAAGCCATATACTTGCGACGTTACTATGAGATAACAGATAACATGAGTCTGGAGTACAATCTCCTCGCAAGTTTGTTCAAAAAGCGAGCGACGCCAACCGTCCAATCTGCGACGGAAAATCGAAATATGACTGGGGCTGAAAAAGCTGAAGCAGAGTTAGATATCAAAAAACGTATTCCGGAATTCGATTACGACTCCTTATTGCACGTAGTGTGCGATGATAAAGCCATGAAAGAGAAATTCTTTGCAACTGATGTTGGGTACGAAAAGATACAATTGTTTCGCATTATTAGAGGGAAGCATGAGGATGACATCATAACAAAATTCATCAATGAGTCCTATCATATCGAAAACGAGTATGTGATGCAGCTTAACCCCCACAAATTCGAAAGTGTGCCAGAGTATGTTGTTAGTGAATGCACAAGGCTGCTCAACGCCGCATAGAAATTCGGTGAGCAGACTTAATGCGGAACGGTCACTGACATCGGTCAATGTCGCTCCTGTCGTCGGGCATTCAGCGGAGCTAGGGCTAATCGTGGACTTAGCAAGACTCGTCGAACGCAGACGGTGTAGCGAATCTGGAAAATACAATTTTACTGGGTGTGTTTGCTTTTCTGGACCCGAAGGCTCATAGCGGTAAAGGACCCGTTTGCATCGTAAATATTTTTTCCGTCTGTGAAAGTCAAAACGATTGCGATACCAGATGGATAATGTACATCAACCAAGCCCCTTACCTAAGCAAATCCGCCAAATGACCCGAGCGCCTATGTCCGGGGATATTTCCATCAAGCCTTGGTTCCCGGGCAAAGAGGTCTGGCTTTGATCCACAAGCGCGATCCACTTTTCAAAAAGCGAATTCTGAAGAAAATCCTTCGCGCGGAGGAGGATCGCGGGGTTGCCGTTCCACAACTTGCAACTGAACGCATCGCTCATTGGGTGGACCAGCTTCGCCGAGGTGTTCTCGACAAAATGACTGAGAGTTCAGCGGAGCAAACCTTTAACCAGGAGATTTTTGGGACCGTCCTCGGCTATGAGCAGATTGGCACGGCAGTTGAGGCTTCGCTTATGCCCAAGAGAACAGGACCATCTGGGCGCGACATCCCAGACTTTGTGCTCGGACGATTTGACCTTAGTGCAGGGCTAGAGGAATGGGCGGTCGTAGGGGAGATAAAGGGGTCTAAAACTGATCTCGATCAGCCGCAAATGGGACGCTCAAACAAGGAAACACCGGTCGAGCAGGCCTTCAGGTACGCGACCAAAGGAAGAGCTGGCGTCGAGTGGATTCTGGTCACTAATTTTCGCGAAGTTCGCCTGTACAAGAACGGTTATGCTGGCAACTATCACGGTTGGAATCTTGAGGAACTGATCCAGCCGTCGAAGCTCTTCGAGTTCTATGCCTTACTAAGGCCGGAAGGCTTATTGAACCGCGGCCGCGAGCCAATCGCGAGCCGAGCATTTCAAGAATCGATTTTGGCTGGTCGTGACCTCACAGAAGGGTTTTACGGTTTGTATAAGGCTGTGCAGGAGGCTTTGATAGCAGAGCTTTCGGGTCAGCCTGCTTCTGTCGCGTTGTCCAGAACCGATCTCTACGGGAAGACCCACAAACTCCTCAACCGCGTTTTGTTCATAGCGTTTTGTCAGCAGCATCCCGCTGAGCTGGTACCGCGCGATACTCTTCGGCAAGTCGTCAACCGAGCTCGCGCCAATTCATCATCGGGAAGCTATTGGCGGGAATACAAGGAATTGTTTCGAACGCTTAACACAGGCGGCGGCTTGGGTGGGATGGCGCTCAATGCATTCAACGGTGGCCTGTTTGCTGAAGACCCCTACTTCGACGCTATCGAGATACCGACCACGCTTTTCACAAGGCGGTTCCGGGCAGGCAAAGGACGGCGACAAAGTCTCGAGATCACCGGTATTTTTGGGTTTGATATCTATGACTTTGGCGAGGATTTGAACGTTCAGGCCTTGGGCGCCATTTTTGAACAAAGCCTAAAAGACATCGAGAAGGGCGAAGCCCTCGTTCGTGGCGTCGGGGAGATGGGCGTTAGCAGCCAAGAGTCTGGTGGCGTTTACTATACGCCACGCGAAATCACGGCCCATATGGTCCGGGGCGCATTCGAACTCATTTTCGAGGAGTTTGCTGGGCAAGCCGAGAGCAGTCCCGTGAAAATCGGTAAGGCGATGGCCACGCCGTCACGAAGCGGTGACCGGCGTACCAAAACTGCATATTTCACAAGCTATGCTTCTAAACTACGTACGATCAAAGTCATGGATCCCGCGTGCGGTTCCGGCGCATTTCTCGTTGAGGCGCTCGATCAGCTGCAGTCTGAATACGATAAGGTCAATCGCGCATTGTCGGAGCTGACGGGCGCAAAAGGTCAATTATCCCTCCTCGATCTTGACCGCGTTATCTTGAGAGAAAACCTGCTTGGAAGAGACATCCTTGCCGAGTCGGTCGAAATCACGCGACTCAGCATATGGCTGAGGACGGCAAAGCGAGGTGAAAAACTCGAAACCCTCGACCAAACCATCGTAACCGGTGATTCACTGCGTTCGACCGATCACAACATTTACGATGCAGTTATCGGGAATCCACCTTGGGGGGCGACGCTGGATGGGTGGGATGAGGGCTCGCTTGTCGAACGTTTCCCAAGTTCAGGGTCCGAGATTGATTCCTACGCTATCTTTGTTATCCGCGCATGGGAAATGCTCAAGGTGGGCGGAGTTTTAGCGTTCATCATTCCCAACTCCTGGCTAACAGTTAACGGTTATTCGGCTTTTCGCGATTGGTTGTTGCAAGCCTTCGAATTCGTCGAGGTAACAAATGTTTGGAAGGTGTTCGCCGACGTAAATCACGACGCCAGCATCCTGATCGCCCGTAAGCGACCGATGCCCATCGCACTTGTTCCCCCGGGCAGCCCCGACGGAGTTAAAGAGTTCCGGGTACAAGCGGTTGAACGGGGCCGCTCCGAGAGCGTAAAGCTGAAGCAGCTTGCGGAGGCAACGTGGGCCATCGGGCACCGTACAACGCACGATTTTCAGTATGGCCAAACCAATCACCGATTTGAGGTGATCTACCCTCAGAAAGCCGCGCTGGAGCTCGACCAGATTGCTGCTCGATGCCGCCGGTTGGACGCGGTTGCAGATGTGACAGTTGGGATTCAAGTTTATCACCACACGAAGGTGCCAAAGGAGTTTATCAAAAGACGCGGGTTCCACAGCGCGATGCGAGAGGGGTCTGATTGGTATCCATACATTGATGCAAATGACGTCCAGCGGTATTACAGCAAGGAGTCCACAACGCAGTGGCTCCATTTCAATGATCGGCTGAGGGATAAGCGCGATCTAGCTCACTATGCAGAGCCACGAATCTTAGTTCAGCAAATCTTTTGGCGACGCCTGTCTGCAGTTTTACAGGCTCCAACTGAGCCCGAGATGTACCTTAATACGCTCTTCGCTATCTACAATGCACGCGGTGTAACTTTGGCATGTGTTCTGGCGTTGTTGAATAGTAGGTTCATCACTGGAAGCTATGAAAGAAGGGCTAATCGTCTCTTTGGCGATAAGTTTCCCAAAGTTAGCAAGATTGACCTCGCCAGCGTTCCCATACCCAGAATGAGTCCCGCCACAATGGCAGCGCTGGGCGACGCAGCGCTCGATCTCCAGGCAAAATGGCAAGGCTTACGTGACGCCTTGCGTGACGCCAACGTAGATTTGTCAGCTGCGCACCCGGAAGCAACTTTATCTGAACTCGGCGAGTTCTGGACACTTTCAGAGGCAGCATTTCTCGCGCGCGCCTCCAAAATCTATGGTCCGGCTTCATCGACGCGGAACGAACTACTGCGTAGTGGATACACAAAGGCAAAAACAACCATTGACACCCTTTGGCATATCATCCGGTCTCGTGAGCAGGAGCTTGAGGTCCTAGTTCGCAATGCCTACCGTGTTAATGAGGAAGTATACTCAGCGATTATCGCCAGAACCCCACCGCCCGAAATTGAGTGGGCATTAAGGAGTTAAGCCTAGCCACATCTTAAACCAGTCCGCCTGATAATGGTGTGAAGGACCGGGCCTCCTCCTCATGGTATTGTCGCGCGACTGCCGATAACCGCGTGGTCGATTCTGCTTCTGCTTCTGCCCCTTCCTGCTTCGCCTGCCAGCCGCGTTTGCCTTCCTTGGAAAGTGATGCATCCGCCTTCTCGCCCGGAAGCGGCATGGCAAGGGCAAGCTTCATGTCGACAAATAAACATCAGGGTATACCCCGGCGTGACGTAACAAGCTCGTGGCCTTCATGCGTAACATCGGAGTTGACAGCGACTATTTGTGACAAGGTAGCCTCGGGCCTAAACCTTGAGGTGACACTACATGAGCCGGATAGGCTACGCTCGCGTCAGCACGATCGATCAGGACCTCGACACCCAAATAGCCAAGCTGAAGGCCGAAGGGTGCAACATCATCCGATCGGAAAAGGTCTCTGGTGCCAGCCGCGATGGCCGGGCCGAACTGGCGACCATCATCGACTTTTTACGGCCGGGGGATGAACTGGTCGTGACACGGTTGGACCGGCTCGGCCGCGACACGCGCGACGTCCTGAACTTGATCCACGAATGCGAGGAAAGAGGAGCTTTTGTCACAGTCCTGGACCCTCATGTCTCGACCCGTGGAGAGATCGGCCACATCGTGCTGACGGTTTTGGGGATGGTGGCTCAAATGGAGCGTCGATTCATCAAAGAACGGCAGCGTGAAGGCGTCGAAAGGGCCAAGGGCGCTGGCGTTTATCGTGGTGGGAAAGCTCGGATTGACCGCAGACGCATATTCGAACTGTATAGCAGCAAAATTGGAGCTTCCGAGATAGCTAAGATCATGGGATGCTCGAGGATGCAGGTGTATCGCATTCTCAAAGAACCGCCGGGCGTCTCTATCTAAAACGAGCGCATTCTCGAACCGGTTATAGAGACAACCACCTCCGACAGCTTGACATCGCTTCTATCGCAAACTGTTCGCGCAGACTTCCCTTTGTCGTGTCCTATCTCGGCTCCTGCTAGGCGCCGAAGTTTATGAGGATATTCCGGCTGCCGACTTTGGACCGCCTCGGCCGGACACCTCCATTTTGAGCGCACTAATAATCTGTGTCCGCTCGCCATCCTTCTTCGAAGGTTATGAAGTGGAGTCGTACGCCCGCCGGATCCTGGCACACGAAAAAACGGCCCCGAGTTCTCGATCTGATAGGTGACACTCTCACACCGTTGGTTGCCAGATGTTTCCAGAGGGCATCGATATCTGCCACTTCGAAGGACAGGTATATACGCGGTTCGTTCGACGGCTCTTCAGCCACTTGATGGACAGCTACGTTTGCTGCGCCACCATCGTATTCAATCCAGTCTTCCCCGAACCGCCTTCTAATGGGTAGACGCAACAATTCGCCATAGAATTGTTCGAGGCGCCTGCCCTCGCTTGTCTCAACGAACGCAAGCTTCAGTCTAAGCCCGAAGTCGCGTTTTGCGGTCCGCTTGCTCACGACTTTTTTTGCCATCTGATTGGCGAGACTTAACCGCCACCTTCGAACTTTTTTGGCGCCACAAACGACTGCCTACTGGATGGCAAGAGGTTATGCCGAACGCATTGCTGAGAAGATCTCATCACACGCGTTCGACCAAGCCGCCTCAATCTGTGAATTGAACTGCCTGCCTAGGCGATGACGCAGGACCTCCATAAGGGCGAATTTTGCATGATCGTAGTGGACATCACGCACCCCATATTTCCTATGTCGCGATCCAAGCTGGGACGCGCGTCTGCTCATTTCCACGGGATTGCCCAAAGTATGGACCAACGTACTCAAACCGGTAGTCAGTCTCATAAACTGGTCCCGCTTGGTGACATGAAACAGACCAATTACGTCTGGCGCCCGCTCAATGAGGTTCTCGTAGAATTCTTGTGCAACCGAGTCTGCTGTCAGGCCGAGTTTCCTGAAGCTATTCTCTACTAAAATAACTTCCTGAGCATCCACGATACAAATCCCCAATGGCCCTCTAGGGTTCACGGCCTCGTCATGATTTGGTCTGGTCTAATCTCTTTCAACTCCACCATTAGATTTTCGTAGAAATTAAGCCAGACGTGGTCAATCAGACCGCGTACAAATATTTCACCAGTCTCGGCCACAAAAGCTGATTCAGTGGTTAGGAGGAACGTATTTTCCCCCGCGTCTTCGAGGCGAATCATGACTTTGGCTTTTTTCTTGTCAAGAGGCCCAACATCCCCAAGGCCATCAAGGTCTCCAAACGGATCGGGCACACCCTCTTTGAGGATAACATCTGGTGGGCTGAGCGTGTATCGAACTAACATAAATCTTGGAGTGGGATCGCGCTCCTCGACGTGTTCTACAGCGTAGAATTGATTGATGGGAACCATTTTTGCTATTGGTTCCCTAGGAATTGTAGAAGATCCTTTGATGATCGAAAATAGGCGCACGTGGGTTGCTGGATCGGCGAAGAGTGCAAAAGCCGTATCCCTCGCAAGAGGAAATTCTCTTGACATGCGGGTCGCTACAATCAACGGATTGTCATTGGGCAGTGGTTCGTAGTGCACATTTCGTGCTCGCGCGATTCTCTGCAATCTTTCTTGGGGAAGCGGCTTCATGGATCTACTTCCGCTTAGTATAGTAACAAGATCTCGTTTAGCCCAAATCAACTGTAACCGCTGTCACGAACCTCAGACAAGTTTTGCCCGTCTTTCGCTGCCGATGCATATTTCATGGCGGCGGCGAAACCAAGACAATATTGCTTAGCTACCGTTCGCGCCACGTGGCTAACTCGCCTTTGAAGGGCAAACGTCGTACAGTACTTAGATACAATATCTTTGCCGATGCCAATATGTCTCGGTTCGTCTGGCATTATCTGCTCAACATACACGTTAAAGGTTTCGGGGTCATACTTCGCCATAGGCGCCATGATCGAAGCTAGAAATAATCCTTCACCAATAAAATTAGACCCAACAAAATATTCTGCTGGATTCGTCTGTTTATCCATGTAATCAAAAGCGGCGGACCACTCATAAATGGGCTCATCCCAAAACACCAGCGGAGGAGCGCCCCATTTTCGGAGTTGATCTACTAAGACCTTCGTATGCTTAGCTTCATCATAAATTTGCTGTCCAACTCGATACACTAAGTCAACGTCGTCCAATCGCTGGATTTGACGAGAGAGAAAATGAGTTTCTCTAAACTCCGGATAGACCCCGAGCTGCAGCAAGAAAATGATTTCCGGGCGCTTGTGCGCCTCAGTTGCATGTTCGTTCGCTAAGAAGACGGGCTGACCAAACCTACCTTCTCTAAGCCCGACGAGAGCTTCGTCGCGAATGCTGGAGAGCTCAGCAATAAATTCTTCCACAGGAAGGGGATCTGGTGCAACCGACATCAGCAACTCCATACCTTAGGCAGGATGCTACAATGACTATTGGCTTGATCTTATATATGTCTCACGTTGTTGCCTTCAATGCAAGTCGGTAATGTACTCGTCGTTTGCATCGAGGTGGCTGGCACGGGGCGCAATGCCATCCTAGGTTCGCCTGTGCCGACTACGCTGGACAAATTTTGAGCTCGCACGTCGGTAAGCTGCTTGGATACTTTTTCACGAACGGCTAAGGCCTTGTTCCAAGCTTCGACGCCTTTATTGGGAGAGCGTCGGCTTCAATTAGCTGCGGGGAGGGCATTGTGGGGGCGTATTCCGGAGAAACGATCAAACAATTCGAAGAGGCTTACGAACAATGGGTCCCCCGCCAAGAAAAATTGATGACGGCCTATATGGTTCAAGCCTATCGAAGTGAGAAGGCATCCGAGTACGCGCGGCATGGATTGTCGAGGCGATTGCAAAGCCTTCGTCACGGCATCGATCGCGCGTTTGAAGCGATACCGCCGGAAGCGGAGGAGCCTCCAAGCCGCGATCAGCTGATGGATGCTACTGCCTTTATTCACTCATTTCTGGTGAGCGTCTACGGTGGCTTGGACAACATCGCTCGAATTTGGTGTTGGGAAGCCGAAGTGAAAGACGGGAAGGGAAGACCTCTCGCGGACGGGCAAATTGGCCTCGGCCCCAAAAACACAACGGTTCGGGATAGCCTCTCGAACAATTTACAGGACTACCTTAAAGGCGCTGCTCACTGGTTCGAATATCTAGCAAACTACCGCCATGCGGTCGCCCACCGGATACCGGTCTACATCCCTCCAAAAACGCTTAGCAATGAAGACGGCGACGAGTGGCGAAGGATCGAGGAAGAGCTTGTCCGTGCCGCGAAAGCCGGGAACTTTGATGAGTATGATGCTCTTTTTTGCGCCCAGAAGGCTTTGGGTCGTTTTGAACCTGTAGTGACACATTCATTTGGAGAAAATGCGAGACCTGTCTGGCTTCATGGGCAAATGCTTTGCGATTTCTCTACTGTCATCGAAATCGGCGAACACATGCTAGAAGAATTGAACGGGTTGGACAGCTGAGAGACCCGTCCACTAAGCCATTGTCCAAGGCCGAAGTCGACCCAGATCAATCCGGCATCGGCGAGTCCCGTTGTAGGGGTTAGAATCAGAGGTTATCCACGCGACCGATATTCCCTTATGCTGCCGCAATCTTCGATGGGGAGTCCAGGATTATAAGTCCTTGCCGCAAAGCGGGCGCAACATTAACACCCGTGGCCGCTCGGAACGTTTGCTCCAGCACATAGTAGATGTAATATGCGCTTTCGCCATCAGCGTCATTCCTGCCGCAATGAAATACAGCTCACGCGGAGGTACTATAGTGGCTGAGCTTACAACCGATCTCCGTGTTCCGGCTGCGCAGTACCTCCGTATGTCAACAGAGCATCAGCGATATTCTTTAGAGAACCAGATGGCTGCCATCGCGGAGTATGCCGAAAAACGGGGATTCGCGATCGTTGATACCTACGCCGATGCCGGTAAAAGTGGCTTAACCTTGAAGGGAAGAGATGGCCTGAAGCAGTTGTTGGCTGACGTTGTGACCGGCCAACACACCTATTCTGCCATTCTCGTTTTAGACGTCAGCCGATGGGGCCGCTTTCAGGATACGGACCAATCTGCGCATTACGAATTCATCTGTCGGGACGCCGGGGTCGCGGTCGAGTATTGCGGCGAACCATTCGAGAACGACGGCAGTATGGTCTCGATGATCGTTAAAAACCTGAAGCGGGTGATGGCCGGTGAGTACAGCCGCGAACTGTCTGCCAGAGTCTCAAGGGCGCAAACACAGCAAGCGCGTCTTGGGTTTAGACAGGGCGGTGGGGTGCTCTACGGCGTAAGACGCCTGTTGGTCAGCGAAGATGGAGAGCATCGATTTCTCCTGGGTTTAGGCGAGCAAAAAGGCCTAAGCACAGATCGCGTCGTCTTTGTGCCCGGTCCACCGGATGAAATCACAACCGTGCGCCGCATTTTCCGGATGTTCGTTAGCCAGCATCGAACAACGACAACCATCGCCTGGAAACTGAACCTTGAACGTGTCCCTTCAACACACGGTCAGCCTTGGACCCAGAGGCGCGTCAGGACCCTGCTCACAAGCGAGTTGATGATAGGATACTACGTCTACAACGTACGAACGCGGCGGCTGAAAGGGCCGTCCAGACGAAATCCTGCCGACCTATGGATCAGAACGCGGGTAATGGATCCGATTGTTGACCCAAAACAATTCGCGAAGGTCCAACAGGAGATGAGACGCAAAGTCGGCAATGCCTATGCGAAGACGGACATGATCGATAGGTTGAGGAGGCTTTTCAGGGAGAAGGGAAAGCTCTCTCAGGGAATAATTGATGCCTGTTCATACACTGCTTCTTCGAGTTCGTATGTTAACCACTTTGGTAGTCTCGTAGCATCCTATGAACTCGTTGGATATAAATGCCTTTGGCAGCAAGGTCTGAGATATACCGATGACTATCTAATCGAGGGGATACGAAGACTACATACCAAGTTCGGATATGTCACAGCTAAAATGATCAATGCAGACCCAGACCTTCCAGTGGCTCGTGTGCTCACGTTCCGATTTGGTTCGTTAATGCGGGCCTATGGGCGGGCAGGTTTTCCTTCAACTGTATCTGAGTCGGTTCGCGCGGGGATGAAAAGGGCGACGGCACATCCTCACTGCAAATTTAAGTGGGGACTAACGAATGATCAACTTCTGGATGGACTCCGACGGCTACACGAAAAATTTGGATATATTACCTCTTCTCTCATCAATGCCGACCCGGACCTTCCTGCGGCTAGTGTGTTCAGGTCGCGCTTTGGCTCGATACTCCAAGCCTATGGGTTGGCAGGATTCCCAACTACCCGCTCAGAGTCACGCTCAGGGGCGCGGAAAAGAGAGAGGGCGATTTTAGAGGCGGCTAAACGCTGAGGTAAGCAAGACACTACTCGGACGAAAAGCCTTGGACTGCCTTCGTCGTCTGCATAACACAATTGGATATGTCACGGTCGCGCATATAACATGGAAGCTCCGGGCCTGGACGCGGTTCAACTAAGAACGGTGTCGGAGTTAATGTCTATTTGTCCTTCGCATCGACCTTGTGGTGAGGCGATCAAGACAGCGGACAAAGTCATCGATAGAGAACTTCCCCATGCGGCCCGTGACAATGGCGGAGACGTCGGGCTGTTTTATACCGAGCATTTCAGCCGACTTCGCCTTGGTCAGGCGGCGGCGTTTAATAGTGGCACGGATTTCGCGGACCAGCTCGGCCTTGAGCAATTCTTCGTCGGGATTGTCAAAGCCCAGGTCCGCAAACACGTTCCCGCTGCTCATTTCGGCGGTAATTTCTTCTCTCATGGCTTTGGTTCTTTCCCATTTTTCGCGGCAGTGCTCCTCGGCCGCCTTCAACCGCGCCGTCAGGCCGTCTCATAACTTTGCCTTCCGCCATCCAGCCCACCAAGCCTCCCACTGGGAGCAGAACCAGCGTTCCCCACGCGCCGGGTTTATGCGTGTAGCCGAATAGTATTCCTGGCCGGGCACATGATAGATACGCTCCCCGCGATCATTGATGTTTCCCTTGATGTCACAGCCCACGCTGCGCATGGCGACGGAGGTGGTTGACGTGCCGGGATAATGAACGTTTGAAAGTGAGTGCCGGGTGCCTGTCGAGACATAAGCGAGGGACGCCATGCCAAGCAGCGCCAGAGAAATAGGGAGGCGAGCGCGCAGAAGCAAACGCCACCAAGGCCTTCGCCGTCTAACCCACGGCTGAACAGAATTGCCCATAGCCATCTCCCGCAGGGAGAATGCTTCCGTCTCGGAAAAGAGTCTAGAGAGAGCGTCGTTGACTTGTGCTGGGCTGTCGCCGCCCCTGTCTAATCGTGCAGGTCGAAGAGAACGGCTCTTCCGCTCTGTGAGGCCATTAAGACCACCCTTTCACACAAAGGATTGTCCTCGCCCAATTCGTCCAGCTCTTCCTTTAGGTCAGGGCGCTTCGTTCGGATAAATGCCACGGCTTTCTTCAGGGAGACGATGTTGCCCTGAATGGCCTCTTCTATGGCCTTTTGAATAACTTGTTCAACAGATTTTGCACCGCGTAAGACCTCCCAAAAACCTCTCTGTACTATTCGGTAGCCCACAACCGAGCGTTGGCGGCCGGTAACGTGAATTACAAGATGCATCAAAGCGAGAAATACTAAATTCATTGATTCCCGCGATCGGGCTACTCACCTTCAATGGGTTCGCAGGGAATATCGGTCGCGTTGACAAACCTCTGATTGGCCTTGTCCCAGTCGGCGGCCGCAATCTTTGACGGAAAGTCCAGGACCACAAATCGCTCCTTCGCCCGATGCTGCAAAACGGGCAAGATCATCAGGTTGAAGGGTACCTCGGCCTCCGGCCCTTTCAGTCCGACGAAGCCCGCGAGTAGCACATTCGCCAGCGAGTCTACGCCGGTGCCATCGGCTGCAATTGTTGCCTTTCCCGCATCGCTTGGCCTTGCCGCCTTGCCATTGACATACAAATTCCCCTCGTCATCAGCAGCAAACGTCCAAGCCTCCTCCTGTTCCTGTGGTCCAGGAATGCTCATCAAACGACTGTAGGTGACATAGCACGTCATGCCTTTAGTCATCTGAGGGGTGTTGGAAAGATAATCACCTGCCGTTTGGGCGGCGGCGGGCGAGAGCGGTAATGTGAGCACGAGCGCCAGAGTTGCCAGCCGCTTCATTGCTTTTGTCCTAGCGCGGAAGCGATCTTGCCTTTGCGGGCGCTACGCCACGCGAATAAGGCCATGGCCGCTAGAATCAGGTCCGCGAACGCCCAAATCTTCATGTCGCCGAACGAACTCGCGGCCAGGAAGGCGAGCAGGCTTCCCAGCACGAAAACGATCGCCGAAACCAACGGCAAGCCGAACGCGAAAGCCCCGCCGACGAAGAAGAGCAGGCCGACAAACACGCCGACTGACCCAGCCCCGGCAAGGTCATGGTTCGACGTCAGATTTCCGCCGGTCGCGACCGCGCAAGACTGCAAAAGCACGACCAAGCCAAGCATGATTCCGATAATTCCGATTGCGACCTTCATTTTATTCCCCCCAAAACTGTAGGCAGCTGTTTGAACGAGCGTGTCGCGCTCTTCGTGCTAAATAGGGGACTGTCAGTCCGTCGATTGTCAAGCCGTTTGTATTGCTTTCTTGCCCACGATGAATGTGCGCAAGATCATTGGTTGGAACCTTCGCAAGCTCCGCGTGGAGCAGGGTCTGTCGCAAGAGCGACTGGCGTTGGCAGCAGACATCGATCGCGCGTATGTCGGCCGTGTCGAGCGCGGGTCTGAAAACGTTACGACGGACACTCTGGAAGCTTTGGCCGGTGCGCTGAAGGTTGCCCCCGCGGCTCTCTTGGCCGAGCCGCCTGCTGGCGCGCAGGAACCTGCCCCTCTGAGGTCGGGCAGAAAGCCCAAGGTCGGTTAGACGGGCGAGCCACCGGACGCCTGTGCACTGTGCGGAGGTCAACATCAGTACTCCTCCGGCAGCATAATGGTCATGACTCTGATCGTGACGGCAGGATCAGCCGGGTCCGGCGATAAGTTTGTCATCGCCCGGTCGTAGGTATCGATTTTCCAGAAAAGCTGGCGGTCACCGACGTGGAGCAATGCCGCGTCGTGATCGCCCCATGGGTCATTGCTGCCGTCAAAAGCATCGAATTTGGCGATTGCCTGCAGGATTTCGGCAATGTCTTTTGCAGGCAGTGAGGCGATGCCAGCTGTGAGCACAACGCGCCCGCCGACGCCGGTCTGCCGCAGTTGGTCGTTGAGGGTTTGAACGCGAGTCGGTTTTGCGACCGCATCTGTGCGATCGACGCGCGTCTTTGAGCGTGTCATGGCCAGTTCCTTTTTGATTTGAGATTGGTTCAGTTGCGCTTGGCGGGCCAGGACGTGGGCCCGGCCCGCTGCAAAGCGCTACTATTTCTTCGCCAGCTGCCGAGGGTGGATCAGCCCGAGCTGGTAGTAGGCACGATCAACCTGAGGCGCGTCCGGGTAGTCACGGAACTTCAGCGTGAACATCCCTTTTGCTTTGACCTTCATGATCCGAGCCTCGAAATACCCCTCGTCAGGGCCTTCCGACGCCAGAACGATGCTGCCGATCGCCAAACCGGCCCATGGGTCGGCCAAACCGCCCTGACCGCCGCCGCCATCGCCCTCGGCATTGCCTGCCACGGCCTCAGGCGAGCACGCTGAAGCGTTTTCGGCGGTTTCGAGGGCATCGGTGTCGGTCGAAGCCCGGCGCGGCTCGTCAGCGACACCCGCGAGGGCCGCGATGCGAGCATACAGATCGCCCTTGACGAAGGGCACGAACGCCTTGCCGCTGTCGAACAGCTTGCCGCGTGGTAGTCGCATCGAGATATCGACGGCTTCTCCCGGCTCAATACGGTGCGAGTGCATTCCCATCAGCTTCGCTGCATCTTCCGCGGCCTCGACATCGGGCAGTAGGAAGACCGAGGCATGAGCCTTGCTGGTCTCATCCCTTCCGAACACGATCAGCGAGGGGGTAGTCTCGGAGGCGACGCTCATTGCAAGACCTCCTTAAATGAAGAAGGGGCCGAAAGGCCCCCTTTGGTGTGCTGTGCTGGCTGCCGACACAAGGTGCCGGGTCGCTTTGTCATAGGCATATTTTAGCTCCTGTTAGCATCTGGCCTAACCGCGTCAGCCGACACAGCTCGCCGTTACCAGTATACAAGGAAAATATTCCTATGTCAATAATCCAAGCAAAATCAGCGCTTTAGCTCCGGCCGTTTCGCCATCAAGGTTGGAGCGGGCCACTAGGCCCCGGTGACATCGGCGTCGTTCAGCAACGATGGCTTACACTCTCTTCAGCCAATCAAATTCCGAGCCGCGCCGGTACAGGAACATCTGGATTGGCGGCCTTCGCGAAAGACGTCAGTTTCAGATTTTCCGAAAACCTGCCAGTAAAAATGGTTCTCGGACGATTCCTCCAAATTCTACATCTCATTGAATTTACTCGCTAATCCCATGTGCTAGTTTTTACACGCAGATTTTCTTGCATCACAGATCAGTTTTTCTTAGTAAATTGTACCCCACAGCCGATAAAGAAACGTGGGGCAAAAGGGAGTGAGCCTCATGTTTAAGACACCTTCGATCCCCGACAGCATTCGTCGGTTGAAGCCGCCGCTAGATTTCGTCAACCCGCTGCAAATCGGAATAGTTGGCCCGAACTTATTTGGCACGGAAACCCTGTGCGGAGATTGGGATGGTGATCTATTGCTGTTGGCGCAGGATTTCGCGCCCGCCGACGAAGTGCGAGCAGTTCTCAAAAAGCATGGCTCGAAAGGCGCTTGGCGTCACAATGACGGCGATGGTCGCTACGGCATTGGAATGATCACCAACGAGAACATTTGCCGTCATCTCGGAAGCTTCGGCAGAAACGTTGACCTCGCAGGCAGAAAATCGTTCGACAGTGGAGTGCTTTACGGCAACGCGTCATTCTTCCTCAAGGAAGGGAATGTCTCCCCAACGAAGGGGGTCAGGGCGTCGGCTTCGGTATTTGAGTTCGTGACCAAGAATATGCCGAACCTGAAGGTTGTAGCTTGTCTCGGAAAGCCTGCTTTCGAGGGTGTGATGGGCTGGCTGGGCAGTTCCGCTGATTGGCGAACGCATATGAACGCCCGGAAGCCGGTTAGGCACGGTCACTTGTCGATCTTTGCACTCGCTCATCCCGGTCAACTCGGGATCAACGGCCGACTGCCAAGTGCAACTTATTCAGAGCGACTTGCGGCCATCGCGGCTGATTGGAAAGCAGTGGGCAAGGCCCTGAGCTGAGGTAGGCTACCCGCCCATGAAGTTCTGCATTCATCGTGGCAGCAAACAGATTGGCGGAAGCTGTGTCGAGCTTGAACATGAAGGCAACCGCATTCTCGTGGACCTTGGGCTACCGCTTGATCAAGAATTTGACACGGCTCGGCTGCCAGAAATCCAAGAACTGGACGAACCGAATTCGAATATTCTCGCGGTTTTGCTCAGCCATGGACACCGCGATCATTGGGGATTGCTACCCAAGCTACCTTGGCCGATCGACGTCTACCTAGGTCGCAAGACCCTCTCGATTATGACCGCAGCGCGGCCTTTTGTTCCCGGCGGGTATGTCCCCGAACGGGCGATCACTTACCAGGATCGTATCCCTTTTAGTGTAGGGCCATTCGAAGTGACGCCTTATCTTGTGGATCATTCCGGCTTCGATGCATACAGTTTGCTGATCCGCGCTGACGGGAAATCGCTGCTCTATTCAGGCGATATCCGCTCGCACGGAAGAAAGGCAGCTCTCTTTCGGAAGTTTTTGGCTGACGCCCCCACCCCGGTGGGCGTACTGCTGATGGAGGGGTCGAGTCTTGGCCGACTGTCGCGAGAGCAGCGCTTTGACACTGAGGCCGCTATCGAGCAGCGTCTAGTTGAGACGATGTCGGCCACCGAGGGGATGCTTCTTGTGGCCTGTTCAGTGCAAAATATCGACCGAGTCGTTAGTGTCTACAGAGCGGCCAAGCGCTCAGGACGCCAACTCGTTGTTGACGCCTATGGTGCGGAGATCCTGAAGGCGACCGACACAGCCTCGATTCCAAAACCGTCAGGCGATTGGGATAACGTCAAGGTCTACATACCAAAGTTTCAACGGCGCTTGCTTGTGAAGAACGCGATCGCTCACTTGGTGGACGGTTATAGGGGAAGGCGAATTTTCCCTGAGAAATTGCCTAGCCAAGCTAGCAGGTCTGTAATGCTCGTCCGCCCTTGGATGCTGACCGATTTGCAAGAAGTCGGGGCTCTTGAAGGCGCTCGAGCTGTGTGGTCCCAGTGGGATGGCTACCTAACCTCAGAGTCGGGCATAGCCTTCACCGAGAAATGCCGAAGCCTCGAAATTCCACTAGAGACGATCCATACATCCGGCCACGCAGATATTCATGCGTTGCAACAATACGCAGCTGCGGTGAATCCAATTAGGCTGGTTCCGATTCATACCTTCTTCCCAAGCCAGTTCGGCGAGTTGTTCGATAATGTTCAGCTCTCGTCCGACGGGAACTGGGTCGAAATCTGAGAAGCTTTCCGGACCCAATAGAGGTGACTTATGTCTGAAATCGCAGCAGCTCTTCGATATCTCGACGAAGAATTTTTGATGGCGCTTGACGATCTGGCTAGGTCATCTGCGGGGAACTGGTGGCGTGACGTGTTGCTGCGACCTGACCTCGTCATAGCCATTCGCCGCAATTCGATTAATGTCTACAATCACGGTGCTTCGATCTTTAAGGTCGGCTGGAACGGCCGAGCTGTGTCGTTGTCCACACATGCCAAATATCTCGTTAAGCAGGAGCAAAACTATATCCCTCTGACCGACACTGGGTTCGAGATCACCATGGATAAGCTGTTTTGGCGAAACTATGCGGGACCCAAAACACTCGACTCGATGATAAAGGCCGCGAAGAAGCTTGCAGGATGGGAGAAGACCGAACTGCATCCGATGCTGGTCAACGATCCGAGGGTGATTGATGCTGAAATTGCTCTCGTTCGAGCGACAGAAGCCGAGAAAGACGAAGAGGAAGGAGAGAAAATCCTCGCCCCTCCGGCGGCAAGGCGACAGGATCGGCTGGATGCCGCGGTGGTTCGTGGCTCGACGAAAGGCCCCGTGATTACATTCTATGAGGCGAAGCATTTCTCGAACGGGGATTTGCGAGCGCTCGGCGACGCACGACCGGCTGTGCTGGAGCAAATTACGGATTATGAGACGGCCTTGTCTGGCAACGCCGCTTCATTGGCCGAAGGATATTTCAATGTCGCGCGAGCTCTGCTGAGGATATCCGCGATGCGAGCGCTTGTGGCGGGAGGTATCTTTGCAGTTCAAATTGATCCGCTAGTGAACAGCATCGCGGAAAGTTCGTCGCCGCCAATCATCGACAGCAAGCCCCGACTCCTGATCCTCGGCTTCGACAGGGCTCAGCGTGACGATAAGGGTTGGCAGTCCCATTTGGGCAAATTGAAGTCGGCGGAGATGCTAGGCCCTGATCGCGTAAAGGCTGTCGGCAGCCCCAACCGCAATACGCGGTTTTAGTGACGGCAGAGAGGTCAGGCATAATTTCCCTTGTCGCGACAGAACCATATTCCTTCGGCGTATGATCTACACGCGGTCAACGACATCGATTCGACTTTTACACCACATCGGTGTTACACAGGTCGCAAATCGGGGCTGCCCCGGCTATTGATTTTGCTAGGTTTTTTCTGCGTTCTGCCTTTTCCGCCTCTGGGCACCATCACCCTAGGGTCCATTCCGGACACATAGCTGAGCAATGCCTCCGCGCTGCACATCGCGGTGTCAGCGCCGCCAGTGAGTTGAACTCCGCCTGCAGCCATCCGAAACGCCGCGCCGATTAGCGCCGGTTATTTCAGTCCGAACTCGACCGGCGTCGGCTGACCGCCGGCCGGCCCATCGAACAGCAGAAGCGCGCGCAGCCTGCCATCGGCCTCGCCGAGCGGCAGCAGCGCTTCCGGCTTGATCTCGGCGCCATAGCCTTCGAGATCGAGAAGCTTATCGGCCTGATCGCCATCGGAGAACACTGAGTAGTCGCCGAGCTTGATGGGCTGGCCTTCGGGCGGGTCGTTGACGGGACCGGCGAGCACGAGCAGCTTTCCCTGATAGGCGAGAAGATCGCGCACGCCGCGCGCATGTCCCTCGCCGTCGACTCCGAGTTCCAGCTTCAGCAGGGTCGCGCCGCCCGCCCCGTGATCGAACAGCATGCCGAGCGGCACCGACAGGATGACGGCCCGGTTGCCCTCCAGAACCGGCCCGCGCAGCCCCGCCAAAAGGGCGCCGTCGCGCACCGCCACGCCCTCTATGGTGAGGCCGTTTTCCTCAAGCGGGCTTTGGGCGAAGGGCGCGAGCTCGGGCTGGGCGCGCACGATTGCCGGCAGTTCCGTCGATCGCCTCTTTTCCGGCTCGGCCATGAGCTTGCCGGTCGTCATATCGATCGAATCGGGCGCAAAGCGAATGCGGAAAATCTCACTGCTCGCCATGACCCTCGCCTCGACCTCGGCGGCGGCGTCGACGCCGGATTCATGGCGCGGCCGGCCATGCGAACCTATGACGTAGAAGGCTCCGCCGGCGAAGGCCACGCCCTCGGCGTCCAGTTCGAGAGGCTTGCCGACGAAACTGTCGTCGATCAGCCGCACGAAATCCCCGGCGATCAGCTTACCGTCCTGCAGGATGATGATCTGTGCCCCTTGCGTCTCGTCATCGGCAATGAGGCAAAGCCGCGGGAAGCCACTTTCCGTCGCGCAGGCAATGCCGCTCACATCTTTGGAATTCTTGCTCTCCGATCCCTCGAGATTCTTCGGCTTGCCTGTCAGCTTGCCCTGGATCGTCCAAGGTTGCGGAGCCTGCGCAAGCGCCGCTCCGCTCCAGCCAACCGCCAGGCACGCAGCCACAAGCGAGGCGCTCAGTTTGCGAGAGTCAATCGACCATGTCATGGCGCTCAATCCATCCGCCGGCCCGTCAAGAACATGCCAAACGCGCGATGCGGCACAGCCGTCGGGAACGGGTGGAGCAGACGATTGACTTGCTTTGTCCGTTTTGAACAGCTTCTTCCGAAGCGCGTCGTATTTAAACGGGATCCTGCGACGCACTTCAAGTCTTTGTCTCGATACACGCTCAATTCCTTCCATGGCATTCAGGTATTTTCGAAGACGCTGAAATAGCCACTGGATTTTTACAATAGATCAAATTAACCTTCTCCTGTCGGCTTCTCACTTTTGAATGATCGTTGTCTATTTTCGTGCGGCGCAGTAGCACTGTGCTGGGCAAATTCTGATATTTATGAAGGCACTGGCATGTCAGGCATTGTGCGCGTGTGGATTTTTGGAATATCGGTGCTTTTCCCGATCGCCATGAATTCGCCGAGTGGCGCGAAATCGCTCGAATGTACCTATGAGGGGCAGGCTGGCGTCGATGGCAGCCGGCTTATCGAAATCAACACAGAGCATTCGAACTATTCTTACCAGATGGTCGCATCAAACCCCGAAGATCTTGAGGCAGAGGGCAGCACTTCCTCTGACGCCACATTCGTTGAACTGGACGGCGCCCTCGCCGCTCTCGTTCATGCGAAAGGTTTGATGCAAGGGGGCGAAATCACCACCGAGACGCCGGCCCTCACAATTTTTTACGCCGGAGCGGACGGTAAGTTCGTGGAGGTGACGGACGGGGCCATCGCCAAGGGTACCTGCGTGGCCGGCAATGGCGAGGAGGCTGCACGGCAAGAGGCGCCTTCCGATACTTCTGATCCTTTTTCAGCGCCTTGGGAAAATTCGCAGAACGCAATCGTGCTCGATCCGTTCAAGGGCAACGGCATCGTCTGGGACAAAGTAAAGACGGACCGGCGCGTCGCCGCGGTTATTCACAAGGCGACGCAGGGGCTCGGCAGAGATTCCGCATATGCCACCCGCAAAGGCGAGGCAAAGGCGCTCGGTCTCAAATGGGGCTCATACCACCTCCTGACAAAAAGCGACGTTGACCGGCAGATCAGCAACTACCTCCAGGTGGTCGGAAACGATACGACAGAGACCCATGCCGTTGATGTGGAATGCCTTTCCACGTCCTCAGACTGCCAGGATGGAACGTTCAAGGTCACTTTCGTGCAGATCGAGAGCGCGCTTCGCAGGATGAAGTCGGAGACTGGACGGTTTCCGCTGCTCTATGTGAACCATTCCGTCGCCAAAGAGCTCTCCCGCCACTGGCACGGCTCGACCGAGTTCGGCGGCGTCCCGCTCTGGTATGCACGCTTCAAGCGGCACGTAACCGACTTCCCCGAAGGGCCTTGGCACGGCTACACGCTCTGGCAATTCTCCAGTGAGATAAACTGCTCTGCTGCTTCCTGCCCATACCGAGTACCGGGGACCGACCCTGACATGGACCTAAATGTCTACGGGGGGACCGTTGCGGCACTTCAGGCAGCGTGGCCTCTCGATCATTGAGTAGGCCGGGAAGCCACGGCCTGTGCCCCACAGCACGATTTGAACTGACTTGAGCGGTGGCCGCTCAAGCCTAGGCGTCGCGTTCAACGAGGATATCGGCCTCGATCGCCGCATTGACGAAGGCAGCGCGGGCATAGTGCGCCTCTTTCAGGCCTTCGAGAACGCCGAGGCAGGCCTTGCGGGCGGCGACGTGATAGCGGCCCGTCTTCGCGGGCCAGCGGTTCATCAGGATATCGGCGGCCTGCGCCACGCGCTCCACCTTGTAGATGGTGTTTCCGGACCTGCCGAGCGCCACGCGAACCGGCTCATCGAAATGCTGGTCTTGCATGCTTCCCCTCCCGAACGCGATCGCGAGTCAATTCGGCATGCACTGAAATGTTCCAGAAACGAAAGAAGCCCGCCAGCCTGAGCCAGCGGGCTTTCTGTTGATCAGCAAGTCTCGCGCTCAGTGGAGGTCTGTATCAAGTCTCGTCAGTGGATGGCGGAACGTCAATGGTTCCGCCGCCACCTGACGTAGGCGAAGCAACATGCGCCGCAAGTTTGCCCTTCCGGTGCAGGACCGGCTTTTCGTATACTTTTTTCATTGAAATATGCCCCAAGGCCAAACGCCCGGCGCAACCCGCGCCTCCATCAGCCCAATGTCAAGCAAATACGAAAACCGGCGCAACGCGAATGACAGGCTTGCCGCGATAGGAGATGGCGGAGTCCAACATTTGCCGCCCAATGAAATCACTTTGCGCCCATCGGCCAAATGGCGGATTCGCTTTGCTTGGTGATCCCCTCTCCCTGGGGCAAACTGCCTGCCGGGGCTGCAGGAGGAGAAATGCGAGCACGCGCAGCTACGATCGGCGATCTCGAAAGTGTCTTCCGTGATCTGTCCACGCGGATGTCGGACGAGTATGTGGCCGCCGGCAAGGACAGCAAGGTCGCCTACGACAATCTGATGATGAATTTGAAGGAAGGCCGAGCGCACGCGCTGGTCGAGGGCGACAAGACGGTGGCGATCGTCGCCTGGCACGAGAACAGCGACGCCGCCGACACGCTGTTTGCCGCGCAGGAGGGTTTCTTCAGCGCCGCGACGGTCCGCTTCTGCAGGCGCCACATCCGCCACATTCAGGCGCTGGCCGGCAACCTTCCCATCCACTCGCGCAGCTGGCTGCAGCGGGCCGACGTCGGCAAATGGTTCCGTGTCATCGGTTATGTCGAACGCGGCCGAGAGAACGGCGCCACTGTGTTCGAATTGCCGCCGGCACGGGGAGCGTCAGTTGCGCGGGCTGCCTAGGGCTGCGCACCCACGGATGCCATCACGGAAAAGCCCCCCGCCAAGATGGCGATGGGCCGATATTCGCCTGCGATGGGCTCATATCGGGGGCTCAGATGTCGGGGCTCAGATATCGGGCTGATCCAGCGCCTCGAAAATCACCCGTTCCAGCGGACCGAGATCCTCTTCGATCTCGCTGACCTCAAGGCCTAAATGCCGAGCGTCCAGGGCAGCTCGCGTGGTTAGGGTTCGAGCCGTTGCCTTGTCGGCAGGCAGTTCGCCCGGCAGGTGCTCGTGGATCCAGCCCTGCAGGAAATCAACGCCGCGCTCGCTCATCGATTTATCCCTTCCGTTATCTTGGGGATCATTCCCCCAGAATGACCCCAGAAGCGACGATCTGAGCCGTCAGGCTGGTGAGCCTGCCTCGCTTCACGAGCGTCGGCTTTTGGTAGATTTTCTTCATGGCGGTGCCTTTCGCGACAAATCGCTCGTCGGCAACAACGTCCGTCGCGGGGCAGCGTTCCATGGCGGGCTGTTGAGCCCGACCCCCTGACACATCGTATTTGAGAACAGCCCCGCTCCCGCGACCCGTGATGTTGATGCCGCGGCAGGTTGCGAAGCCAATGCGGGGCGTGGCATTTGTCGATGCCGATCATTGGGATGGCAAGCAGGACATGGCACGGCCACCAGACACCGCCCAACACCAGACCGCGAGCGCAGGCGTCAGCCTGAACCGGGCGCTTTCCAAACTCGGCCTGTGTTCGCGCAAGCAGGCCGAGCTGCTGATCGCCGAAGGGCGCGTGCGGGTTGGCGGCAAGGTGGTGCGCGATCCGTCGCTGCGTGTCGATCTCGGCCGCGACCGCATCGCTGTCGACGGCGAGCAGATCGTCGGCGAGGCAAAAGTCTACCTGATGATCAACAAGCCGCGCGGGCTAGTCACCACCCGCGACGACCCACAGGATCGCGGCACCGTCTATGACTGCCTCACCGGGCTCGAGCTGCCTTTCGTGTCGCCGGTCGGCCGCCTCGACAAGGCCAGCGAAGGCCTGTTGCTGATGACCAACGACACGCGCTGGGCCAACCGCCTGCTCGATCCGGCCTCGCATGTCGCCAAGACCTATCATGTCCAGATCGGCACCGCGCCCGACGAAGCGATGCTGGCGCGCTTTCGCGACGGAGCGATCGTCGACGGCGAACTGCTGACCGCAAGTTCGATCGAGCTGCTGCGCAGCGGCGGCCGCACTGCCTGGCTGGAAATCGTGCTCGACGAGGGCCGCAACCGCCAGATCCGCCGCCTGCTCGGGGCATTCGACATCGAGGTGCTGAGGCTGGTCAGGGTGGCGATCGGCGGTTTGCAGCTCGGCGAACTCGCCAAGGGCAAGGCGCGGCATCTGACATCGGAGGAATTGGCGGTGCTCGCGCGTTAAGAGGCAGGCTTGCCGCGAAACCCTACTTCTGGTTCCACCTGCGTATCACCGGCTCGCTCAGATCGTGCTCATAGCCGAGGATGCTGAGGCTCGCGGTATCAAGTACGAAGTGCGCACCGCCTTCGGGTGGCAGACCGAGCCAGCGCGCGGCCAGCACGCGCAGGAAATGCGAGCTTGAAAACACCAGCACATTGCCCTCGATTGCCCGCAGCCCGGCGATGATCCTGTCGGCCCTGGCGCCGACATCCGCTACCGACTCGCCGTCGGGACAGCCGTCACGGAACAATTGCCAGCCGGGGCGCTGCACAAGAATCTCCTTGGTCTTAACGCCCTCATAGGCGCCATAGTCCCATTCCTGCAGGTCGTCCTTCTTGACGGCAGCAGCGCCGAAGCCGGCAAGCGTGCAGGTGCTGAAGGCGCGCTGCGACGGGCTCGACCACACCGCCTGGAAGGACAGATCCTTGAGCCGGTCCGCCACGCCGCGAGCCGCCGCCTCGCCCTTTGCCGTCAACGGTATGTCGGTGCGGCCGGTGTGTTTTCCCGAAGCGCTCCACTCCGTCTCGCCGTGACGGACCAGATAGATCTCGGGGTATGCACTGCTCATTCGCCGGCCTTTCGGTTGAAAACCGCCGACATCCTAGCCGGGAAGCTTTGGCCAACACCAGCCGCCATGCGCGCCAAAACAAAAGGCCGCAACGGGCGAACCGGCTGCGGCCTTGTGGCGAACGTCTGCGTTCAGTAATCAGGCGGGCTGCAGATCGCCCGACAGCGCCAGGTCGGCTTCCTCGGACAATGTGCCGGCCATGGCGGCGGCGAACTTGGTCTGGTCGAGTTCGCCTTCCCAGCGCGCCACAACGATCGTCGCCACTGCATTGCCGACGAAGTTGGTCAGCGCCCGGCATTCCGACATGAAGCGGTCGACCCCTAGGATCAGCGCCATGCCGGCAACGGGTACCGTAGGCACGACAGAGAGCGTGGCGGCCAGCGTGATAAAGCCGGCGCCGGTGATGCCGGCGGCACCCTTGGAGCTCAGCATGGCAACCAGCAGCAGCAGAATCTGGTCGCCATAGGTGAGCGGCGTATCGGTCGCCTGGGCGATGAACAGCGCCGCCAGCGTCATGTAGATGTTGGTGCCGTCGAGGTTGAAGGAATAGCCGGTCGGGATGACCAGGCCGACCACCGAGCGGTTGCAGCCGGCGCGCTCCATCTTGGCCATCAGGCCGGGAAGAGCGGCTTCCGAGGACGAGGTGCCGAGCACCAGCAGCAGCTCTTCCTTGATGTAGCGGATCAAGGCGAGGATCGAGAAGCCGTTGTACCAAGCGACAGCGCCGAGCACGACCAGCACGAAGAGCAGCGACGTCAGGTAGAAGGTGCCGATCAGAAAGGCGAGGTTGGCAATCGCGCCGATGCCGTATTTGCCGACGGTGAAGGCCATGGCGCCGAAGGCGCCGATGGGGGCGGCCTTCATCAGGATGGCGACCAGGCGGAAGATAGGCGAGGTCAGCGCCTGCAGGAAACCGACGACCGGGCGGCCGCGCTCGCCGACCAGAGCGAGAGAGATGCCGAACAGCACCGAGAAGAACAGCACCTGCAGGATGTCGCCTTGCGCGAAGGCGCCGGTGATGGTGTCGGGGATGATGTTGAGCAGGAAGCCGACGATGGTCGTGTCATGCGCCTTCTCGGTGAAGGTGGCGACCTTCGAGGGGTCGAGCGTCGCCGCATTGATGTGCATGCCGGCGCCCGGTTGGACGACGTTGGAGACGACCATGCCGACGACCAGCGCCAGGGTCGAAAAGACCAGGAAATAGATCATCGCCTTGCCGGCGACGCGGCCAACCTTTTTCAGGTCGGAGACGCCGGCAATGCCTGTGGTCACCGTCAGGAAGATGACCGGCGCGATCACCATTTTGACCAGCTTAATGAAGGCATCGCCGAGCGGCTTCAGCGAAGCACCGAGTTCGGGATAGAAATGACCGAGCAGGATGCCGGCGGCGATCGCCGTCAGGACCTGCACGTAGAGATGACGGTAAAAGGGTAGCTTGCCGCGCGGTTCGGCGGCAGCGAATGCTGGCTGCATGACGTCCTCCATGGCGCCCCGATCGAAAGCTCGACCTCCCGGGGCAAGTTGTTTCCGCAGCCTCGCGACTGCTGTACTGGTCACTGCAACTGCCGTGCCAGACTGAGCGGCATTACCGTATCCATTGATTTTGTTGGAGATCTTTGTCGACCGAGCTGGTGCGCCGCAACCGCAAGTGCGGACATCCGCATGACTGAATTGTGCTTTGTGCGAAATCATGCACAAATAGGGAATGCTGCAACGCCCTGCCGCGGTCCTGTCGCCGACGCCCGAGCAACTCGGCAAACGCGCGCGTCGCGCCTGGCTGCTGTTTGCGGCGATCGCGCTGGTGATCGTTGCCACGGCGCTCACCGGCGCCGGCCTCTACGCGCGCCGCGCCGAGGTCGCGGCACTGGCGGCGCAAGGCCGCACCGATGCCAATCTGAAGGTTGCGTTGCTGCGCGCCGTGCTGGAAAGCCCGCGGGCGCTGCCGCTGCTCTTGTCCGAGGACCAGCAGGTGCATGACGCCCTGCAGAACAAGGGCGCTGTCACGATCGACGTGCTCAACCGCAAGCTCGAAGGGCTGGTCTCCGGCACCAAGGCTTCGGTGCTTTACGTCACCGGCGTCGACGGGTTTGCGATCGCCTCCAGCAACTGGCGCGAAACAACCAGCTTCGTCGGCAACGACTATGGTTTCCGCGCCTATTTCTCCGGCGCCATGCAATCGGGAACGGCCGAATATTTTGCGCTGGGCAACATCAGCAAGCGCCCGGGCCTCTATATTTCGCGTCGCGTCGGCAATGCGGCGGCACCGCTCGGCGTCGTCGTCGTCAAGATGGAATTCGACCAGCTTGAAGCCGACTGGCATGAGGCCAACCGGCCGGCCTATGTCAGCGACGACCACGGCGTCGTGCTGATCACCAGCGTGCCGTCCTGGCGCTTCATGACCACCGCGCCGCTGACCGGCCCGGTGGCTGCCGCCATCCGGAGCAGCCAGCAATTCGGCAACGCGCCGCTGATCCCCTTGCCGATCACACGCCCCGAGGCATTGAGCCCTGACGTGTCGATGGTGCATGCGATAACACCGGGCGGCAGCGATGCCGAATATCTCAGGCTTTCGACACTGGTCCAATCGACGCCATGGCGGCTCGATTATCTCGTGCCGGTCGAAGCGCCGATCGCGGCTGCGGTGCGTGAGATGCGGCTGCTGGCGCTGGGCGTCGTGGTGCCGTTGCTGGCGCTGGCCGGCTACCTCCTGTGGCGCCGTCAGTCGGCGCAGATGCGCATCGCCGCCGAACAGGCAGCGCGCATCGAGCTCGAGCGCCGCGTCGTCGAGCGTACGCATGACCTCAGCCTGGCTCGCGACCGGCTGCAGGCCGAGATCACCGATCACCGCAGCACCGAAGCCAAGCTGCAGGTCATGCAGCAGGAATTGGTGCAGGCCAACCGTCTTGCTACCCTCGGCCAGGTTGCCGCCGGCGTCGCGCATGAGATCAACCAGCCGGTGGCGACCATCCGCGCCTATGCCGACAATGCGCGTGTGTTCCTGGAGCGCAAGCAGACCGCCTCGGCCGAGGAGAACCTTGGCGCGATTGCCGCGCTGACCGAGCGCATCGGTGGCATCACCGAAGAGTTGAAGGTCTTTGCCCGCAAGGGGCGCACGGCAGCCGAACCGGTCGAACTGCGCGGCGTCATCGAGGGCGCCGTGGTGCTGCTCAGAAGCCGCTTTGCCGGCCGGCTGGACGCGCTCGATATCACGCTGCCGCCGGTAACGCTCAAGGTGATGGGCAACCGGCTGCGGCTCGAACAGGTGCTGATCAACCTGTTCCAGAATGCGCTGGAAGCGCTGGACGGGCGCGACGGCGCCAGGGTGGAGGTTTCGGCCCAGGAGACGGCCGACGGCGTGGCGCTTGCCGTCGCCGACAATGGGCCGGGCATTTCGCCTGCCATCCTCAAGTCATTGTTCACGCCGTTCAACACCTCGAAGGAAAAAGGCCTCGGGCTCGGCCTCGTCATCTCGCAGGACATCGTCGCCGACTATGGCGGACGCATCGAGGTGGCGAGCGGCAGAGACGGCACGCGCTTTACCATTCACCTCGCCAGGGCAGCATGATGGACACCGCACCGGTCGTATTGATCGACGACGACAGCGAATTGCTGAGGGCCACGCGGCAGACGCTGGAACTCGCTGGTTTTTCCGTCTCGGCCTTTGCGGTGGCGGCCGAGGCGCTGGCCGGGCTCGACGCCAATTTTCCCGGCGTGGTGGTGTCCGACATCCGCATGCCCGGCATTGACGGCCTGCAGCTCTTCGACCGCGTCTTGCAGCTTGATGCCGACATTCCGGTAATCCTGGTCACCGGACATGGCGACATCGCGGTTGCGGTCAAGGCGATCAAGGATGGCGCCTACGACTTCATCACCAAGCCGTTCGCCGCCGACCGGCTGGCGCAAAGTGTGGCACGGGCGGCGGAAAAACGCCGGCTGGTGATGGAGAACCGCGCGCTGCGCGAAAGCGCCGAACAGGCGCAGGACGGCCTGCCGCTGATCGGCCAGACGCCGGCGATGGAGCGGCTGCGCCGCACGCTGCGGCAAATCGCCGACACCGATGTCGACGTGCTGGTGACTGGCGAGACCGGCTCCGGCAAGGAGGTGGTGGCGAGCCTGCTGCACCGCTGGAGCCGCCGCGCCAAGGGCAATTTCGTGGCGCTGAATTGCGGCACGCTGCCGGATACGGTGATCGAAAGCGAACTGTTCGGCCATGAGGCCGGCGCCTTCACCGGCGCACAGAAGAAGCGCATCGGCCGCATCGAGCATTCGAGCGGCGGCACGCTGTTTCTCGACGAGATCGAAAGCATGCCGGCCTCGACCCAGGTGCAGATGCTGCGGGTGCTGGAAATGCGCGAGGTGACGCCGCTCGGCACCAATGAAATCCGGCCGGTCGACCTGCGCGTCGTCGCCGCCGCCAAGGTCGATCTCGGCGATGCCAGCCGGCGCGGCGCCTTCCGCGAGGATCTCTACTACCGGCTCAATGTGGTGACGATCTCGATCCCGCCGCTGCGCGAACGCCGCGACGACGTCGCCCTGCTGTTCTTCTACTTCGCAGAGCGTGCAGCCGCCCGCTTCCGCCGGCAAATGCCAGCCGTGCCTGCCTCAGTGCACCGCCATCTGAGCCAGCACGACTGGCCGGGCAATGTGCGTGAACTCGCGCATTTCGCCGAGCGTTTCGTGCTGGGACTCGAGGAAGCGGCGCAAGCGCCACCTTCCGCCCCGGCGGAGCCGGATGACGCCAGCTCACTGCCGGAACGGCTGGAACGCTATGAAGCCAATGTCATCCGCGAGGCGCTTGGCCGCAATGACGGCGATGTCCGGCGCACGATCGAAGCGCTCGGCATTCCGCGCAAGACCTTCTACGACAAGCTGCAGCGGCACGGCATCGTGCGCAGCGATTTTTCCAGGTAATTCATTTTCCAGGCAATTCAGGCGTGTGGACCCGAAAGCAGGGTAGATTTTGTGAACCGGCGCAAAAAAACCGTGGCAAGTCGGCATCAGAAAGTGTTGAAGACCGCATCGGCGGCCTTCGGCACGGCGCGATCCGGTTGCGCTCGGCAGATGTTGATGATTTGTTGCCGTCAGCGGAGAATGAATGATGCGAGAACCTGTCGGTCAAGATGAATATGGATCGACCAACCCGTTCGATCCGGACGATCTGACGAATTTGAACGCGATCGGCCCGGCCATGGGCGGCGGCAACGACTTCGAGAAATACGCCGTTGCCGTGATCATCGTCTTCGGCGCGCTGATCATTGGCGGGCTGATGGCCGCTTCCATGACCTTTGGTCACCGGAACGGCTTCCTGTTTGCGCTTGGCGGCGCAACCGCGGCCTGGATATCGGGCAATGCGCTGCTCCTCGACCGTCCCCGCATCTACGCGGCGTTCGTCGTGATCGCGGCGCTGATGCTCGTCGGGTCGACGCTTACGCTCGTCCTCTGATCAATCTCTTGTTTTGATCAGTAGCCAATCGCCTCGCCGGATGCGGCGCGGCTGTCGATGGCGCCGTTGTAGCGGGCGCCGCCGCCCTTCTCGATTTCCGCCAGGCTCTTGCCCCCGACAAGAATGCCGGCCGCCTGACCCCAGGTAGAATCCGCGAGATCGAGGTGGTAGCCCATGCCGGCCAGCAGTTTTTCAGTGTCGGGCGACAGGCCGAAGGGTTCGACATAGATCGTGTCGGGCAGCCATTGATGGTGGATGCGCGATGCGTCGATCGCCTCCTGGATGTTCATGCCGTGGTCGATGACGTTGACGATGGCTTCCAGCGTGATGGTGATGATGCGCGAGCCGCCGGGGCTGCCGATAACCATGAACGGCTTGCCGTCCTTGGCGACGATGGTCGGGCTCATCGATGACAGCGGCGTCTTCTTCGGCTGGATAGCATTGGCCTCTCCCTGCACGAGACCGTAGAGGTTGGGCACGCCAGGCTTCTGGGTGAAATCATCCATCTCGTTGTTGAGCAGGATGCCGGTGCCGTCCGCGACCACGCCGGCGCCGAACGAGCCGTTCAGCGTATAGGTGATCGCGACCGCATTGCCGTCATCGTCGATGATCGAATAGTGCGTCGTTTCCTTCGACTCGCCGAAGCCCTTCGGCATCAAATCCTGCGAGACGCCGGCGCGGAACGGGTCGATCTTGTCGCGGATCTCCTTGGCGTAACCCTTGTCGAGCAGTTTCGAGACCGGATTGTCGACGAAATCGGGATCGCCGAGCGCCGAGTTGCGGTCCACATAGGCGTAGCGCATCGCCTCGACCATGACGTGCACCGTCTCGGCCGAGCCGGCGCCAAGATAGGACAGCGGGTAGCCCTCCAGCACGTTGAGGATTTCGCAGATGATGACGCCGCCCGAGCTTGGCGGGGGCGAAGAGACGATCTCGTAACCGCGATAGGTGCAGCTCACCGGTTGCAGCTCGCGTACCTTATATTGCTCGAAGTCTGCCTTGGCCAGAATGCCGCCCCTGGCGCCGCTCGCCTTGACGATGGCGCCGGCGATGGAGCCTTTGTAGAAGGCGTCGGCGCCTTTTTCGGAGATGGCGGCGAGCGAGGCTGCAAGATCGGGCTGGAGGAGACGCTCGCCGGCGCCATAGGGTTTGCCGTCCGGCTTCAGGAAGATGGCGGCGGCGGCAGGGTCCTTCGCCAGCCGTGCGGCATTGCTTGCGAATGAAGCAGCGTCGCCCTGGTCGAGGATGAAGCCATCCTTGGCATAGGCAATTGCCGGCGCCATCAAATCCTGGCGTGGCAGCGTGCCATATTTTTCACGAGCCATCTCGAACCCTGCCACGGAACCCGGTACGCCGACCGCAAGGTAGCCATCAAGGCTGGCGCCCTTCACCGGATTGCCGTCCTTGTCGAGATACATGGTCTTGGTTGCCGCCAGCGGCGCGCGCTCGCGGAAATCGAGGAAGGTCGATTTGCCGTCCTTGAAGCGGATGGTCATGAACCCGCCACCGCCGATATTGCCGGCATTGGGGTAGACGACGGCGAGCGCATAACCGACCGCGACCGCCGCATCGACAGCGTTGCCGCCCTTCTTCAGCACCTCGACGCCGACTTCCGACGCCAGATGCTGGGCGGTGACGACCATGCCGTGCTCGCCCTTCGCCGGTTGAGGCGAGGCGGCATGGAGCGCGCCGGATGGCGCGAGCGCAATTGCGAGCGAAAGGGTGACGCCAATCAGCGTCCGGCGGGTCAAGGGCATGGCGGTGCTCCAAGTGCAGTGTGCCTAGAAGACCTACATGGAGCGGCCGAGTCCATCATCAATATGAGCGAACATATATTGGTGTTCGCCTGCTGGCGGAGGCAAGCTGATCTCCCCCCTGTGGTGGAGACTAGCCAATCTCAAACAATCCCGCCTGAACCGGCCACAACCGCCGGCCGTTCCGCCGCGACCTTCGCCCGGTAGCCCGCCGCGCGATATGCGGCGACTGGATCAATGGCGCCGCCTGTGTTCAGCCGCGCCATGGCCAGGATCGGCTCGACATCGGTGCGGTAGGCAGCTTTCAGCGTCTGCGTCGCCATCAGCGCATCATTGCCGTCCTGAAAACCTTCGAGCGCCTTGCGGTCGACCAGCAGCGCCTGCGCATAGGCGCGCTGCACCTCGACTGCCGACAGCATCAGGCTTTCGATCGGGTCGGTGACGTTGTGGCTCTGGTCGAGCATGTGGGCGGGATCGAAACCCTCGGCGCCGGACAGCTCGGCATCGACCAGTTCGTTGAAGACCAGGAACAGCCGGTAGGGATCGATCGAGCCGGCATCGAGGTCGTCGTCGCCATATTTGGAATCGTTGAAGTGGAAGCCGCCAAGTTTCTTGAACTGGATCAGCCGCGACACGATCATCTCGATGTTGACGTTGGGCGCATGGTGGCCGAGGTCGACCAGGCAGTAGGCCTTGTCGCCCAGCTCCTTGGCGATCATGTAATTGGTGCCCCAGTCCTGCACGACCGTGGAGTAGAAAGCCGGCTCGTACATTTTGTGTTCGGTGAACAGTTTCCAGTCGGCGGGCAGTCCGGCATAGATCTCCTTCATGGCGTCGAGATAGCGCTCGAAGGCTTTGGCGAAATTGACCTGGCCGGGGAAATTCGAGCCGTCGCCGATCCACACTGTCAGCGCCCTGGACCCCAGCGTCTTGCCGATCTCGATGCATTCGAGATTGTGCTCGACGGCCTGGCGGCGCGTGCCGGCATCGGCATGCGAAAGCGAGCCGAATTTGTAGGAGAGCGTCTGATCCTTGGCATCCGAAAAGGTGTTGGAGTTCATGGCGTCGAAGCCGAGGCCGAAGCGCGAGGCGGCCTGCTTCAGCCGGTTCGGATCGGCCTTGTCCCACGGGATGTGCAACGAGACGGTCGGTGTCGCCTGCGTCAGTTGGCTGATGACGGCGCAGTCCTCGATCTTGTCGAAAATGTCGCGCGGCTCGCCGGCGCCGGGAAAACGGGCAAACCGCGTGCCGCCTGTGCCGACGCCCCAGGACGGAATGGCGACGGCGAATTTCTCGACCTTGTCGCGGATGGCATCGATGGCGATGCCGCGGCGGTCGAGGCGTTCGCCGAGAGAGGCGTAGTCGCGCTCGAGGTCGGGTTTGCGCTGGGCGTTGTGGCTGGAGACGAGATCGGCGGCGACGATGGTTTCGGACAAGTGCTATTCCTCCCAATGCGTTCAGTCAGCGCTGCCCCTCATGCGGCCCTTCGGGCCACCTTCTCCCCTTATAGTGACGGGGAGAAGAGAAGCGCTCCGCTCTTAACTCAGCGCGTAAAGCTCTGCGCGTTGCCGGCGTCGACGTTGATGATGTTGCCGGTGGATTTGGCCGACATGTCGGAGGCGAAGAAATAAATCGCTTCGGCAATGTCTTCGGGAAACACCGAGCGCTTCAGCATCGAGCGCGAGCGGTAGTGTTCTTCGAGGTCGTCGGTCGACATCTTGTAGGCGGCGGCGCGCTGTTCCTTCCACTCGCCGGTCCAGATCTTCGAACCGCGCAGCACGGCGTCCGGATTGACGACATTGACCCGGATCTGGGCTTCGGCGCCTTCCAGCGCCAGGCAGCGAGCGAGATGGATTTCGGCGGCCTTGGCGGTGCAATAGGCGGCGGCGTTGGGCGACGCCGCAAGACCGTTCTTGGAGGCGACGAAGACGACATTGCCGCCGATCTTCTGGGCGCGGAACAGCCGGAAGGCTTCGCGCGAGACCAGGAAATAGCCGGTTGACAATATGTCCATGTTCTTGTTCCACAGCGCCAGCGTCGTCTCCTCGATCGGCGCCGAGGAGGCGAGGCCTGCGTTGGAGACGAGAATATCAATGCCGCCGAACTCGACGGCTGTCTGGGTGAAGCCGGAAATCACCTGCTCCTCCGCGGTGACGTTGATCAGCACCGGCCGGACGAAGTCCTTGCCATAGGCTTTCGCCAGTTCGTCGTTGGCGCTGGCAAGTGCGGCCTCGTCGATATCGGCCAGCACGACGCAGGCGCCTTCGCGCAGCAGCCGACTGGCGGTGGCGCGACCGATGCCGCCGGCGCCGCCGGTGACCAGCGCGATTTGGCCGGCGAGCGACTTCGGCTTCGGCATGCGCTGCAGCTTCAAATCCTCGAGCAGCCAGTATTCGATGTCGAAGGCCTCCTGCGCCGGCAGGCCGACATAGGACGAAACGGTCGAGGCGCCGCGCATGACATTGATGGCGTTGACGTAGAATTCGCCAGAGATGCGGGCGGTGGCCTTGTCGCCGGCGAAGGTGAACATGCCGACGCCGGGCATCAGGTAGACCACGGCATTGGGGTCGCGGATCGGGGGCGAGTCCGGATGCTTGCAGCTGTCGTAATAGGCCTGGTAGCCGACACGGTACTCAGCAATATCGTCGGCGAGGCGCGCAATCACGGCTTCGACGTCGGGCTTCGCTGGGTCGAACTCGATAACCAGCGGGCGAATTTTTGTGCGCAGGAAATGATCCGGGCATGAAGTGCCGAGTGCCGCCAGCGGGCGCAAATCCCTGGAGTTGACGAATTCGAGCACGGCGGCGGAATCGTCGAAATGGCCGAGCTTGTGGCTCTTCTCCGAAATCAGGCCGCGTATTCTCGGCATCAGTCTTGCCGCGGTGGCGCGGCGCTCAGCCGCGTCCAGCGATTTGACGACTTCGCCGCCGAATATGGCGAGCCCCTCGGAGCGGCGCTCGAACCATTCGATCGCCTGGTTGATGACCGAAATGGTCGTTTCGTAGCATTCCTTGGGTGTGTCGCCCCAGGTGAACAGGCCGTGGCTTTCGAGGATGACGCCCTTGGCCTCGGGGTGTTCGACGCAGAATTTCTCCAGCCACAGGCCAAGTTCGAAGCCCGGCCGCTTCCACGGCAGCCAGCCGATGGCGTCACCGAAGATCTCCTTGGTCAACGCCTTGGAATCCTTGGCAGCGGCAATGGCGATAATGGCATCGGGATGCATGTGGTCGACAAATGGCTTCGGCACATAGGCGTGCAGCGGTGTGTCGATCGAGGCCGCGCGTGGATTAAGGTTGAAGGTGCAGTGGGGAAGATAGCCCACCATCTCGTCCTCATGCGCGACGCCGCGATAAAGGCCTTTAAGCGCCTGCAGTTTGTCCATGTAAAGCGTGGCGAAACCGTCCAGCTTGATCGAGGCGCTGTCGCCGCCCGAGCCCTTGACCCATAGCACTTCGACTTCGGCGCCGGAGAGCGGGTCCTCCTGCCGGATCTTGGACGAGGTGTTGCCGCCGCCATAATTGGTGACACGCTTGTCGGAGCCGAGCGTGTTGGAGCGATAGACCAGAAGCTCAGGCTCGCTCAGCCCCTTGGCTTTCGCATCGTCCCAAAGGTTGGCAAGGCGCGAGCCGGAGCGCTTGTCGAGCATGATTATCCTCCCTGGGACGCAAAAGGCGCGGTCCATTTTGCCGGAAATGTCTACGCAAGCATCTCGGTTGTCAATCATAAACGATCAAGATCGATCATATTGCACTGCACAATGAAATTATATGAGCGGAAATGATTGACACTGGTGGTTTTCTAGTGCCTCATGACCATGCAGGGAGGAACCATGCACGAAAAAGAGCGCCACAGGATCATTCTGTCCGCCGTCCAGGAAAAGCCTGTGGTGACGGTGCAGGAGATGGTCGACCTGACGGACTCCTCCGAGGCGACGATCCGGCGCGATATCGCGGCTCTTCATGTGCAAAAGCGCCTGCGCCGCGTGCGCGGCGGCGCCGAAGCGATCTCGCCACCGCAGTTCATCGGCCTCGCCGGCCGGCCCTTTTCCGTCAACGAAACGCTTAACGCTTCGCAGAAGCGTGCGATTGCGCGCGAAGCGGTGGAGTTGTGCAAGGACGGCGAGCCGATCATCATCAATGGCGGCACCACCACCTTCCAGATGGTGCATTTCCTGACCGGACGCCGCATGCCGATCTTCACCAATTCGTTCCCCATCGCCGAGCACCTGCTCAAGCATTCGAAGAACACCGTCATGCTGTCGGGCGGCACCATCTACCGCGAGCAGAACATCATCCTCTCGCCCTTCGACAATGACGTGACGCGTAATTTCTACGCGCGCCGCATGTTCATGGGCGCTCAAGGGCTCGGGCCGCTTGGCCTGATGGAAGGCGACCCGCTGCTGATCCAGGCGGAGCAGAAACTGATCGACCAGGCCGACGAACTGGTGGTGCTGGTCGACTCATCGAAATTCCGCCAGCGCTCGAGCCTGATCCTGTGCGGGCTCAAGCGCATCGCCACCGTCATCACCGATGACGGCATCGAGGATCGCGAAGCCAACATGCTGGAGGCCGCGGGTGTGACGCTGATCGTCGCCCGCAAGTCGGCAAAGGAAGAATCCTCGCTGCAGGCCTGAGGCCAACCGCAGCGACGATGGAATGCAACGCTCAAGGGAGGAAATACGATGAGCTTTCTGAAGAAATTGATGGTGACGGCCGCGTTCTCGGCCGCCATGTTCGTGAATGCCGCCTATGCCGAGAACGTCAAGATCGCGCTGGTGGTGAAGTCGCTCGGCAACGGCTTCTTCGACGCCGCCAACAAGGGTGCCGAAGAGGCGGCCAAGGAACTCGGCGATGTCGACATCATCTACACCGGCCCGACCAAGGCGACCGCCGAAGCGCAGATCGAAGTGGTCAATTCGCTGATCGCGCAGAAGGTCAACGCCATTGCGATTTCGGCCAATGACGCCGACGCGCTGGTGCCGGTGCTGAAGAAGGCGATGGAGCGCGGCATCACCGTCATCTCGTGGGATTCGGGCGTCGCCAAGGAAGGCCGCCAGCTGCACCTCAACCCGTCCGACACCGGCCTGATCGGCGAGACCATCATCAAGCTTGCCGCCGACTATCTGCCGGAAGGCGGCGAAGTCGCCATTCTGTCGGCTTCGTCGACCGCGACCAACCAGAACGCCTGGATCGACGCGGCCAAGAAAATCCTGCCGGAAAAATTCCCCAAGATCAAACTCGTCGCCACCGTCTACGGCGATGACGATTCGGCAAAGAGCACCGACGAAGCCAAGGGCCTGCTGAAATCCTATCCGAACCTCAAGGCGATCATCGCGCCGACCACCGTCGGCGTCGTTGCCGCTGCCCAGGTCGTCACCGACGCGAACCTGATCGGCAAGGTCAATGTCACCGGTCTCGCGCTGCCGTCGGAGTTCAAGAAGTTCATCGACAACGGTTCCAGCCAGGCGGTTGCCCTCTGGAATCCGATCGACCTCGGCTACTCCGCCGTCTACCTCGCTCATGATCTGGCGGTGAAGAAGGAAGAGGCAAAGCCGGGCGCAACGCTGTCGATCGGCCGCGTCGGCAAGGTCACGCTCGATGACAGCAACTCGGCTGCGATGGCTCCGCCCTTCCAGTTCGACAAGTCCAACATCGAAAAGTTCTCCAAGATCTATTGATCTCGGACGTCTCGGACCAAGCGCGGCGGGACCAAAATCCCGCCGCGACTTTAAACGGACCTTGTTTCAGGGCTTGATACGGATATGGACACGACAGCCCAGCACGGCATTGCGAAGGAGGAGCCCACGGGTCCTGCCCCGCGCCTGACGCTGTCCGGCGTCTCCAAAAGCTTTCCCGGCGTGCGCGCGCTGCACAATGTCAGCCTGTCGCTTTACCCCGGCCAGGTTACGGCGCTGATCGGTGAAAACGGCGCCGGCAAGTCGACGCTGGTCAAGATCATGACCGGCATCTACCAGCCGGACGCCGGCACGATCAGCATTGACGGCCAGGCCGTCACCCTGCCCAGCGCGCATGCCGCCTTCGGCCACGGCGTCACTGCCATTCATCAGGAAACCGTGCTGTTCGACGATCTGAGCGTCGCCGAAAACATTTTTCTCGGCCATGCGCCGCGCACGCGGCTAGGCACCATCGATTGGCGCACCATGCGAAAACACGCGCGCGAAGTGCTCGACACCATGCATGCCGGCCATATCGACGCCGATGCGCGGCTGAAAGACCTCGGCATCGCCAACAAGCATCTGGTAGCGGTTGCTCGCGCGATGTCGATCGATGCGCAGATCGTCATCATGGATGAGCCGACCGCAGCCCTTTCGATGAAGGAGATCGAGGAGCTTTTCCTGCTGATCGAATTCCTCAAGGAGGAAGGCAAGGCGATCCTGTTCATCAGCCACAAGTTCGACGAGATCTATCGGATCGCCGATCGCTACACCGTGTTCCGCGACGGCGAGATGGTTGGCGAGGGCCTTATCAAGGATACCGGCCAGAGCCAGATCGTGCGCATGATGGTCGGCCGCTCGGTCGATCACATCTTTCCGCAACGCAACGCCGAGATCGGCGCGCCGGTGCTGTCGGTCGCTGGCCTTTCGCACCCGACCGAATTCAACGACATCGGCTTCGAACTGCACAAGGGCGAGATCCTCGGTTTCTACGGCCTTGTCGGCGCCGGGCGGTCAGAGGTGATGCAGGCGATATCGGGCATCACCCGCATATCGGGTGGAACGATCACGCTGGAAGGCAAGACGATCACGCCGAAATCGGCGGCGGATTCCATCGAAGCCGGCATCGTCTATGTGCCGGAAGAGCGCGGCAAGCAGGGCGTGGTGATCGGCCTGCCGATCTTCCAGAATGTCTCGCTGCCTTCGCTGAAGCGCACCTCCAAATCCGGCCTGCTGCGATTGTCGGAAGAATTCGCGCTCGCCCGCTCCTACACCGAGCGGCTTGACCTCAGGGCCTCCTCGCTCAGCCAGGATGTCGGCACGCTGTCGGGCGGCAACCAACAGAAGATCGTCATCGCGAAATGGCTGGCGACGGCGCCCAAGGTGATCATCCTGGATGAGCCGACCAAGGGCATCGACATCGGCTCCAAGGCCGCCGTGCACGGCTTCATGGCCGAGCTCGTCGCGCAGGGCCTGTCGGTGATCATGGTGTCGTCGGAACTGCCGGAGATTCTGGGCATGTCCGACCGCGTCGTCGTCATGCGCGAAGGGCTGGTTGCGGCGGTCTACGATAATAAGGGGCTGGACGCCGAAACGCTGGTCCGGACGGCAGCGGGGATCGCGGCATGAAGGCTCTCCTTAAATACCGCGAGATCTGGCTGGCAGCGGCGATCGTCGTTTTGATTGCTCTGATCTCGACGCGTTTCCCGGCCTTTGCCGACCCCGGCAATCTCGCCCAGGTGTTCAACGACACCTCGATCCTGATGATCCTGGCGCTGGGACAGATGGTCGTCATCCTGACCCGCTCGATCGACCTGTCGATGGCCTCCAACCTGTGCTTCACCGGCATGGTGGTGGCGATGCTGAACGCCGCGAATCCGGCGATCCCTATCCCGCTGCTGATCGTCATTGCGCTGGCCGTCGGACTGGTGCTCGGCGCCATCAACGGGCTGCTGGTGTGGCGGCTGAACATTCCGTCGATCGTGGTGACGCTGGGCACGCTCACCATCTATCGCGGCGCCACCTTCGTCCTCTCCGGCGGCGCCTGGGTCAATGCCGACAAGATGAGCCCGGACTTCATCGGCTTCCAGCGCGCAGCTTTCCTGGGCATTCCGGTTCTGTCCTGGATCGCCATACTGGTCATCGCGCTGTTCTTCGTGGTGATGACGCGAACCGCGCTTGGCCGTTCGATCTATGCCATCGGCGTCAACCCGACGGCGTCGGTCTATGCCGGCATCGATGTCGGCCGAACCAAATTCATCGTCTTCTGCATTTCCGGCATGATCGGCGGGCTCGCCGGTTATCTCTGGATTTCTCGTTATGTCATCGCCTCGGTCGAGGTCGCCAATGGCTATGAACTCAATATCATCGCCGCCTGCGTCATCGGCGGCATTTCGATTGCCGGCGGCATCGGCTCGGTCGGGGGCGCGGTGTTAGGGGCGCTGTTCCTCGGCATCATCTCCAACGCACTGCCGGTGATCAACATCTCGCCATTCTGGCAGATGGCGATTTCAGGCAGCGCCATCATCCTGGCCGTCGTGCTCAACGCGCGCGGCGAACGCCAGCAGGGGCGGATCATTCTGAGGAAGGCGGAGGCGGCATGACCGACACCCCCGCCCCGCGCCACATTCCAGACCGGCTCGACAAGCCGCTCTCTTCAGCGATCTTTTCCTGGGAAGCGCTGCTGGTCGTCGTGGCGGTCGCCATCTTCGCCATCAACAGTTTCGCATCGCCCTATTTCCTCGATGCCTATTCGCTGTCGGACCTGACCTTCAATTTCACCGAGAAAGGCCTGATCGCCTTCGCCATGGCGCTGCTGATCATTTCGGGCGAGATCGACCTGTCGGTCGCCGCCATCATCGCGCTCGCCTCGACCATGATGGGCATGGCGGTACAGGCCGGCGCCGACACGCCGGTGCTGGTGGCTATCGGCATCGTCGTCGGGCTCGGTTGCGGCGCCTTCAACGGCCTGTTGGTGACGAGGCTCGGCCTGCCGTCCATCGTCGTTACCATCGGCACGATGAGCCTGTTTCGCGGCATTGCCTTCATCATCCTCGGTGACCAGGCCTACAAGGGCTATCCCGAGAGTTTTGCTTTCTTCGGCCAGGGCTATGTCTGGTGGGTGGTGTCGTTCGAACTGGTGCTCTTCCTCATCGCGGCCGTCGCCTACTGGTTCCTGCTGCATCGCACCAGCTTCGGCCGCCGTGTCTTTGCCATCGGCAACAATCCGGTCGCGGCACAGTTTTCCGGCGTTCGTGTCGGCCGCATCAAATTCATCCTGTTTTGCCTGACAGGGCTGATGGCCGGCATCGCCTCGGTGCTGATCACCTCGCGGCTCGGCTCGACGCGACCGTCCATCGCGCAGGGCTACGAGCTTGAGGTCATCACCATGGTGGTGCTGGGCGGCGTCAGCATTCTGGGCGGCTCCGGCAGCATTTTAGGCGTCGTGCTCGCCGCCTTCATCATGGGGCTGGTGACCTTCGGCCTCGGCCTGCTCAACGTGCCCGGCATCGTCATGTCGATCTTCATCGGCCTGCTCTTGATCGTCGTCATCGCGCTGCCGATCGTCTGGCGGCGGCTGCGTGGTAACGGCTGATGCCTGAGAAATACGCCTTCAAGATGCAGCTCAAACCCGGCATGAAAGCCGAGTACAAAAAGCGCCACGATGAGATCTGGCCGTCGCTGGTGGCGCTGCTGAGAGAGGCCGGCGTCGCCGATTATTCGATCCATCTCGATGAAGACACCAACATCCTGTTCGGCGTGCTGTGGCGGCGCGACGACCATGGCATGGCCGACCTGCCGAAGCACCCGGTGATGCAGCGCTGGTGGGCGCACATGGCCGACATCATGGAGACCAGGCCGGACAACCAACCAATGGCCATCCCCCTGGAAACAATGTTCCATATGGCATGAGTGCGCTGCGCCACATCGCCGTCATCGACATCGGCAAGACCAACGCCAAGGTGGCGCTGGTCGATCTCGTCACGCTGAGCGAGGTGGGGTTGCGCCGCATGGCGAACGCGCCGCTGCGACAAGCGCCCTATCCGCATCACGATGTCGAGGCGCTGTGGACGTTTATCCTCAACAGCCTTGCCAGCCTCGACCGCGAACAGCGTATCGACGCGATTTCGATCACCACGCATGGTGCGACCGGCGTGCTGGTCGACGCCGCGGGCGAACTGGTGCTGCCTGTCCTCGACTATGAGTTCGACGGCCCCGACAGGCTGGCTACAGAGTATAGTGCGATCCGTCCGCCCTTCATTGAGACCGGGACGCCGCGCCTGCCGCTCGGCCTCAATCTCGGTGCGCAATTCTTCTGGCTTGAGAAGCGTTTTCCCACCGAATTCGCCAGGGCCGCCGCGATGCTGATGTATCCGCAATACTGGGCGCTGCGCCTGACCGGCGTTGCCGCCAACGAGGTGACCTCGCTCGGCTGCCACACCGATCTGTGGAGCCCTTGGGAGGCGGACTTTTCCTCGATGGTCGACAGGCTGGATTGGCGCAGGCTGATGGCGCCGGTGCGGCCGGCCAGGGACCAGCTCGGCCCGATCCTGCCTCCGCTTGCCGCGCGCACCAGGCTCGATCCGCAGACCCCGGTTTTCTGCGGACTGCACGATTCCAACGCCTCCCTATTGCCGCATCTTCTGTCCGACGAGCCGCCCTTCTCGGTCGTCTCAACCGGCACCTGGGTGGTATCGATGGTGGTCGGCGGCAGAGAGATTGCGCTCGATGCTGCGCGCGACACGCTGGTCAATGTCAGCGCGCTTGGCGCTCCCGTCCCCTCGGCGCGGTTCATGGGTGGCCGCGAATTTTCCCAGCTGACCAAGGACAAGCCGCAGGACTGCAGCGGCAGCGAGGTGCTGGCCGTTCTGACCGGAAAAATGCTGCTTTTACCTTCTACGCAGCAGGGGTCGGGACCGTTCCCGCACCATGCCGCGGAATGGCTTGATGCCGACGGCATCAGCAAAGGCGAGCGGTTCGCCGCCATTTCCTTCTATCTGGCACTGATGACGGCGACCTGCCTCGAGCTGATCGGCGCCGACGGCCCGACCACCGTGGAAGGACCGTTTGCTCGCAACCGGCTCTTTGTCGGCATGCTGGCGGCAGCGACCGCGCGCATCGTCATCGCCTCCGAGGCGGCCACCGGCACCAGCATCGGCGCGGCACTGCTCGCATCCGATCAGCCAGTGACGCACGGCAAGGGCCAAAGAATTGAGCCGCAGACCGACCCGGTCTGGGCGGCCTATGTCACCGCGTGGCGCGCGGCAGTCGACGCGCAAGGCTGATCACAAAATCCGCTTCCCAAAGGCCGACATGACGAAGTTGACGGCGTCGGCGCCGATCCGCGGCTCCAGACCGGCGGTCAGTCCGGAAACATCCATCGACAGCAGACCGCCGGACAGCGAGATCGCCTCCATTGCCTGATGCGTCTCGCGCACCGTCAGCCCGCCGGAGCCCGCAGCCCAGCCGGCGAATTCGGTCGCCGTCGGCGAATAGCTGAGATGGAAGCCTTGCGTGCCCGAGGTGGCGATGCGGATCGCCTCGTGCATGAGGTCGCGCATGCCCATGGCGTCGATGTCGGTCATGGTGAAGGCCGAGACACGCGAATCCTTGAGCACCCTTGCCTCCGCCGGATCGGCATGGCGCAGGCCGACGATGACGACATTTTCCGGCGACAGCTGCGGCTGCAGTGCGCAGGGCTTGTGATCGAGACCGAGCGCGCGGGCCAGCACCGAGACTTCAGGCATGTCTTTGGCCTCCTCGTCCTCGGGCATCAGGGCGGCGATGGAATCGATCCAGATCAGGCCGAAGGAATGCGTCGCGCGCGCCGTTGCGGTCAGCGCCTTGTGGGCGATACGGCGATCGGCGCCGGCAGCGAGCCGGATCAAGCCCGAGGGCGGCCGCTCGACGTCGGCGAGTTCGACCACGTCGAAATTCATCGCCTCCAGACGCGCGCCGGTTCCCTCGCGGGCGATAATCCCGCCGGCTTCCGGTTCGGCCGAGATCGACACCATCTTGCGGCCGGAGAAATCCGCGACGTCGTGCATCGGCGCCTTCTCGACATATTCCGAGGTCATCGCCAGAAGCATGGCGCCATAATTCATGCGGAAGGCGACACGGTCGCCGACGGTAGGTCGCGGATCGGCATCCTGCACATCGAGCAGCAGATGGTCGCTGGAAGCGCCGAGCACCCTCACCCCCTTGGCGATCGGCGTCAGCCCTTCGACCAGCACGTCCTCGCGGCCTATATTGGCGATGGCGCGCAGCCGGTCGCCCTCGTCGGCGAAGACCGGCTGGTTGCCGAAGGCGTCGTAGCCGGATGTGCCGATCGGCCGCGAAGGCTTGAGTTTGACCTCGATGATGTCGCTGGTCAGCCGGCAGGCATCGGGTTCGAGTTCGGGCCACGGCACGTCGCGAAAGGTTTCGACACCGCCTTGCAGGATCGCCTCGCCCACGCGCAGATTGTTGATGCCGGGCGGCAGCTTGCCTTCGAGCAGCAGCGTCAGCGATGACGAGGCGCCGCCGGAAATGAAGTCGAGGCTTTTGCCGGACAGGCGCTCGGTTTTGTAGGCATGGGCGACGAGTTGGCCAAGGTTCTCCGGCGTCGGCATTATGGCGCCGAAGCAGCCGAGATTGGTGCCGATGCCGGCGATGCGCACGCCCTTGAATTGTAGGATCTGCTCGACGGTGGGGATCAGGTCGCTTGGCCAGATGCCTTCGCGGAGATCGCCGAGATCGATCATCAGCATGATATCGTGGACGCGGCCCATGCGCTCGGCAATGCGCGATATCTCGCGGATGGTGGTCAGTTCCGACTGCAGGCTGATGTCGACGGTGCGCACGACCTCCTCTACGCGCGCCATGGGCGGGCTGCGCAGCAGCATGACCGGCGCATTGATGCCGCTGTCGCGCAGCCGGCGGATGTTTTCGAAGCGCGATTCCGCGATGCCGGCAACACCGCCGCGCAGCATGGCCCGCGCCACTTGCGGCATGCCGCATGTGCCCTTCGTAACTCCGAACACCTTGATGCCGGACAGCGCGCAGCGCTCGACGATGGTGCGGGCGTTGCGCTCGATGCGGCCAAGGTCGATAGCGACTTGCGGTCCCGACATTTCGTCACTCAGGGTTTGTAGAATCTGTCAGCCAGATGCATCTTCCAGATCGTCGTACGATATTTGTCAAACTTTGCGCAGTGACGGCCTCAATGTTGGAAACCAGAGCAATTGTATGTGGGCACGTCTTTCGATCGGAGAGGCCGGTGACGCTGGTCGTTCATCATTTCGATGGTGAGTGGCAACTGACCTGCGGCGAACATGATCATCCCGCGGACTGTGGAGATTTCGAAGTTATCGGTCTCGGCCATTTGACCGCCAGGCAGGAAAACTTGGCACAGATTGGCCAGCTTGAGCGCGGATGGCTTGCCGAATGGATGCACGGCGAATGGACTCGATGCCAACACGACGACTAGAGCTCCCTCAGTTCCCGTAGACCAGCCCTTGCGGGTCGATCTCCGGCTTGCGGCCGGCGACGAGGTCGGCCAGGAACTTGCCCGAGCCGCAGGCCATGGTCCAGCCGACATGGCCGTGGCCGGTGTCGAGGTAAAGGTTCTTGTATTTCGCCTTGCCGATGACCGGCACCGAGTTGGGCATCATCGGCCGCAGACCTGCCCACAACAGCGCCTTCTTCTCGTCGAAAGCGCCAGGGAAAAGGTCTTTGCCGGTGCTCAGCATAGACTTGAAGTCGCTGGGCTTGAAGCTGCGGTCGAAGCCGGTGAACTCGGCTGTCGAGGACATGCGCAGGCGGTTTCCGAGCCTGGAGTAACCAACCAGCCGGTCCTCGTCGGCGCCGCCCATGGTCGGTCCCTTGCTCTCGTCCTCCAGCGGGATGGTCGCGCTATAGCCTTTAACCGGATAGACGGGCAGGTCGATACCGTAGCGGCGGCCGATCAGGCCGCTCTCCGGACCCATGGCGATGACGACGGCGTCGCCCGTCACCGGGCCGGCCGAAGTCATGACCGCGCGCACCCGATCGCCCTCGATGTCGAGCCCCTCGACCGTGGTGTCGAACAGGAATCTGACGCCGAGTTTTTCGGCCGCATAGGCGGCGAGCCCGTCGACGAATATCCTGGAATCACCGGTCTGGTCGATCGGCGAATAAACGCCGCCGGCGATCTTCTCCTTCACCCCAGCGAGCCCTGGTTCCAGTTCGACCAGCCGGTCGCGGCCGACGATCTCGATTGGCAGGCCATGCTTTGCCAGAAACTGGTAATTGTCGGTGCCGGTGTCGAGGCTGTGCTGTGAGCGGAAGAAGTAGAGAATGCCCTTCTTGCGCTCGTCATAGTGGATGCCGGTGGCATCGGAGAGCGCGTTGATGCAGTCGCGCGAATAGAGCGCCAGGCGCAGTTTGACCTGGCTGTTGGCGCGCAGCCTCGCCACTGTGCACTGGCGCAGGAAGCGCAGGCTCCAGGCGAGGAAATAGGGATCGAAACGCAGCCTGACCTTGATGCCTAGATCATGGTTCCAAAGCGCGCGCAGGAAGGTCTTCAGCGCTGCCGGCGAGGCCCAGGCGGTGGCGTCGCCCGGCGACACCAGGCCGGCATTGGACTGGCTGGTGCCCCGCGCCGGCGCCGGATGGCGCTCGATGACGGTGACCTCATGGCCATCGGCGGCCAGATAATACGCGGCCGCGGTACCGACAACACCGGCTCCAAGCACCGTTATCTTCATTCCACCCCCAAAGCTCTTCGCGGCGCAGCGCCTCCACGCCGCATCGCCAATGCCTTCAATAGCGCTTCGCCGCGCGCCTTGCGAGCCCTCGGGAAGTATTGGGAGCCTCTGGGCTCAGCCCCGCGCGGAGTTCTTGCCGATGAGGATACGCTCCCAGGCGAGCGCATCAGTGACGATCTGGTCGAGATCGTCGCGCTGCGGGGTCCAGCCGAGTTCGGCGCGGGCGAGATCCGAATTGGCAACCACGGCGGCGGCGTCGCCGGGGCGCCGGTCGCCCATCTTGACCTCGAAATCCCGGCCGAAGGCGCGCCGCACGCTGTCGATGACCTCGAGCACCGAATAGCCGTGGCTGTAGCCGCAATTGGCGACGAGGCTGCCGCCGCCGGCGCGCAGACGCTGCAGCGCCAGCCGGTGCGCCGCGGCCAGGTCGCTGACATGGATATAATCGCGCATGCAGGTGCCGTCCGGCGTCGGATAATCGGTGCCGAACACCTGCATGAAGGGGCGTTTGCCGAGCGCGGTCTCGCAGGCGACCTTGATCAGATGCGTGGCGCCAGGCGTCGACTGCCCCGTCCGGCCCCTGGGATCGGCGCCGGCGACGTTGAAGTAGCGCAGCGCCGTGTAGCGCAAGGGATGCGCAAGCGCTGCATCGCGCAGCATCCATTCGCTCATCAGCTTGGACAGGCCGTAGGGCGATTCCGGCGCCAGGCGGGCATCCTCGCGCACCGGCTCAAGGCCTGCGCCGCCATAGACGGCAGCGGTCGAGGAGAAGATGAAATGGGGGACACCCTCTCGTACCGCGGTTTCGATCAGCGTGCGGGTCTTCGAGGTGTTGTTCTCGTAATAAGCGAGCGGATCGGCAACCGATTCCGGCACCACGATCGACCCGGCGAAATGGATGATCGCGTCGACCTTGTTGTCCCGAATGATTGAGGCGACCAGTTCCTTGTCGGCAACGTCGCCGACGACCAGCTTGGCCTCCGGCGCCACCGCCCACTCGAAGCCGGTGGAAAGGCGGTCGAGCACGACGACGCTCTCACCCACATCCAGCAGTTCCCAGACCATATGGCTGCCGATATAGCCGGCGCCGCCCGTTACCAAAACCGTCATCCGCGTCCTCTTTTACTTATGATTTATCGGAAACTGTCTCAATGACCGCCTTACTGGAAAGCCTTCGGCAAGGCCATTAGAAACGCCTGAATGTTAAATTCGTAACAGTCTCACCGGCCTGTGGCGTCGTACGGAAACAAAATTGATCCACATCAAGGGAATAGGCCACGATATGGGATCGTTAGAAACAGGCGTGGGGCGTGGCATTTTGACCAAAATGGCCCGGTGGACGACGAATGGGCCAACGATTATGATCCCGCGCAAAACTGGGAAGGCGACATGAACTATCAGCGGTTCTTCGAGGAAGCGATCGACCAGCTCCACGCCGAGCGGCGCTACCGGGTTTTCGCCGATCTCGAGCGCATTGTCGGCAAGTTTCCGCGCGCCATCTGGCGTTCCAACGGCCGCGCCGAGGAAATCACCGTCTGGTGCTCCAACGACTATCTCGGCATGGGCCAGAACCCCGATGTCATCGCCGCTTTCCAGAACGCGGCCGGCAAGATGGGTTCGGGTGCCGGCGGCACCCGCAACATTTCCGGCACCTCGAACCCGTTGGTCGAGCTCGAGCTGGAACTGGCCGACCTGCACGACAAGGAAGCCGCGCTCGTCTTCACCTCCGGCTTCGTCTCCAACGAGGCCTCGATTTCGACCATTGCGCGGCTTTTGCCCAACTGCCTGATCATTTCAGACGAGTTGAACCATGCCTCGATGATCGAGGGCGTACGGCGCTCGGGCGCCGAAAAGAAGATTTTCCGCCACAACGACGTCGCGCATCTCGAAAGCCTGCTGCAGGTGGCGGGCCGCGAACGCGCCAAGCTGATCGTGTTCGAGAGCGTCTATTCGATGGATGGCGACATCGCGCCGATCAAGCAGATCGTCGAACTGGCCGAACGCTACAACGCCATGACCTATATTGACGAGGTCCATGCCGTCGGCATGTACGGACCGCGCGGCGGCGGCATCACCGAGCGCGAGGGGCTGGCCGACCGCATCGACATCATCGAAGGCACGCTGGCCAAGGCGTTCGGCACGCTGGGCGGCTATATCGCCGGCAACAGCGCAGTCATCGACGCGGTGCGCTCCTATGCGCCGGGCTTCATCTTCACCACGGCGCTGCCGCCGGCCATCGCCGCCGCCGCCACCACGTCCATCCGCCACCTCAAGCGCTCGCAGGCCGAGCGCGATGCGCAACAGCGCCAGGCGTCGCGGACCAAGGAGGTTCTGTCTGCAGCTGGCCTGCCGGTGATGGAATCGCCGACCCATATCGTGCCGGTGCTGGTCGGTGACCCCGAACTCTGCAAGATGGCCAGCGACCGTCTGCTCGGCGTGCACGGCATCTACATCCAGCCGATCAACTATCCGACCGTGCCGCGCGGCACCGAGCGGCTGCGCATCACGCCGACGCCGTTCCATACCGATGCGCTGATTGCGGGACTGCAGGACGCGCTGGTCGAGACATGGGATGCGCTGGGCATTCCCTATGGCTCCGCAGGGCGGCCCACTGTCGCCAAGAGCGACCGGATTGTGCCGCTGCTGGTGCCGAAGTCGGGCGGCTGAAGCCGCCGGCCATTTATCTCAAACCGTCCTCATCCATCCCGCCAAGCGATGTGCCGCTTCCTCGAGCTGGTCGAGGCGGCGGTGGAAGCACAGGCGCAAAAACGCCTCTCCGCCAGGGCCGAAGGCGGTGCCCGGCGCCAGGCCGACATTGGCCTTGTCGACGATGTCGAAAGCAGCCCGGCGCGGATCGGTGATGCCGTCGACCGTGAAAAACAAATAGAACGCGCCTTGCGGCACGGTGAAGCGCGCTTTGCCGGTTGCGCCGAGAATATCGCAGACCAGGTCGCGCGCTTTCCTGGCGCGCTCCACCTGCTCGACGATGAAGGCATCACCGTGGTCCAGCGCCGCGACGGCGCCGCGCTGCATGAACTGGGCGACGCCTGAGGTCGAATACTGGATCAGGTTCTCGAACACCTGCTGCAGCTCGGGATGGGTCTTGATCCAGCCGACGCGCCAGCCGGTCATCGCCCAGTTCTTGGAAAAGGAGTTGACGAACAGGATGCGGTCTTCCGCGGTCGAAATGTCGAGGAAGGACGGCGCACGGCCGTGGCCGTAGTGGAACAGCGAATAGATCTCGTCGGCGATGATCCACAGGCCCTTTTCGCGGGCGAGATTCAGGATCGCCTGCAGTGTTTCCTTATCGGCCGTCCAGCCGGTCGGGTTCGATGGCGTGTTGACGAACAGCGCCTTGGTGCGCGGCGTCACCGCAGCTGCAATCTTGTCGACATCGCAGGACCAGCCATTGCCGGACTGGTCGAGCGTGACCGCAACCGGGGTAGCGCCGGAAATACCGGCGGCGGCGGCGAAATTCGGCCAGGCCGGGGAGAGATAGACCACCTCGTCGCCGCTGCCGGCGACCGCTGCTAATGCCAACTGAATGGCATGCATGCCGGAACCGGTGGCGATGAATTCCTCTTCGGCGAAGCTCTTGCCGAAATGCCTGGCATAGTAGCGAGAAAGCGCTTGCCTCAGCTCCGGAATGCCTTTCTGCCAGGTATAGAAGGTCTCGCCATTGGCGAGCCCCTTGGCGGCGGCTTCCGAAATGAAGGCAGGCGTCGGCAAATCGCCTTCACCGGCCCAGAGCGGGATCATGCCCTCGCGCGTACGGCCGTAATTGACGACGGCGACAATGCCGCTTTCGGGGGCGGCCACCGCTTCGGCGCGCAAGCTATCGATCAGGGTCATGACAGGTCCGTTTTGATGTCTGCTTTGATGCATGTCATTATCCAGAACCGCTGCGCACTTATGGGCGACATGCATTGGCGGATGCTCTTAGCAGATGCGGCAACAGAAAACCCCGGCCGCGAACGACCGGGGTTTTGGTCCAGAAATCTGGCCTTGTCTATTTCCTGGCGAGGAGATCGCGAATTTCGGTGAGCAGTGCGACGTCAGCCGGCGGCGGAGCCGCAGGTGCGGCCGGCTTCTCGCGCTCGAGCCGCTTGCGCATGTTGTTCACGGCCTTGACCATAAGGAAGATGATGAAAGCCAGGATGACGAAATTCAGCGCCACGGTGATAAAATTGCCGTAGGCGAACACCGCGCCTTCCTTACGCGCGTCGGCAAGATTGGTCGAATGCACTGTTGATGAGAGGCCTATGAAGTAGTTGGAAAAGTCGACGCCACCAAGTGCGCCGATGAAAGGCATGATGATGTCATTGACAAGAGAATCGACGATCTTGCTGAAGGCCGCGCCGATGATGACGCCGACCGCAAGGTCCATCACATTTCCTTTGGAAATGAATTCCTGGAATTCTTTCAGCATTCGACCCTCCTTGTCATGACGGACCGCGCTGCCGCCGTCCCTCCGGCGTCGGCCCGTGCGCACCATAACAAGAACCTGCGGTTGCAACAGAAGCAAAAGCTGGAAAACACCGCTTTCTCCTTACCTTGGGTCACGGTTCGACAGGGCGGCGTCGCGGCCATGCGCCGGAAAGCCGCGATGGACTTGACCTTAGAGCTGTGATTGCCTCTGGGCAGGCCGGGGTGAAAGCTGGCCGAGGAGGATTTTCGGGCCGTGCAGGGCTGGTTCATCGTCATCATTGCGGTCGCCTATGTAACGCTGCTGTTCGTCATCGCCAGCCTCGGCGACCGGCGTTCAACGGCGCTGGGACCCGGCCGCGCCCGGCCCTTCATCTATGCGCTCAGCCTCGCCATCTACTGCACCTCCTGGACCTTCTTCGGCTCGGTCGGCCTGTCGTCCGAGCGCGGCCTCGAATTTTTGGGCATCTACACCGGGCCGGTGCTGGTGTTCGTGTTCGGCTTTCCGCTGCTCAATCGCATCGTGCGGCTGGCCAAGAGCGAGAAGATCACCTCGATCGCCGACTTCCTCGGCGCGCGCTACGGCAAGAGCTTTGCCGTCTCGGCGATCGCCACGCTGATCGCCACCATCGGCGCGGTGCCCTATATCGCACTGCAATTGAAGGCCATCTCCGGTTCGGTCGGCCTGATGGTCGAGCATTATACGGGATCGCCGCCCTCCTTCGATCCCTTCGTCAGCGACATCTCGCTGGTGGTGGCCATGCTCTTGGCGCTGTTTGCGGTGCTGTTCGGCACCCGCCATGCCGACGCCACCGAGCACCAGGACGGGCTGGTGCTGGCGGTGGCGGTCGAAACCGTGGTCAAGCTCGCCGCCTTCCTGGCGATCGGCCTGATGGTCACCTTCCTGATCTTCGGTGGCCCGGGCGACATGATCGACAAGCTGGCCGAAAACAGCCAGGTGCGGCAAGCCATGGGCTACAACACCTCGCTCGCCACCTGGCTGGTGCTGACTTGCCTGAGCGGCTTTGCCATCATCATGCTGCCGCGCCAGTTCTACGTCTCCATCGTCGAGAACCGCGGCGAGGCCGAACTGCGCACCGCGACCTGGGTGTTTCCGCTCTATCTCGTGGCGATAAACCTGTTCGTGCTGCCGATCGCCTTCGCCGGCCTGGCGCTGGTCGGCGCCAAAACCACCAGTGACCTCTATGTGCTTGCGCTGCCCTTGTTCGGCGGCCATGACTTCCTCGCCATGGCCGCCTTCATCGGTGGGCTGTCGGCGGCGACCGCCATGGTGATCGTCGAAAGCGTGGCGCTGTCGATCATGATCTCCAACGACCTCGTCATCCCGCTGTTCGTGCGCCGCCTGCTCAAGACCACGACCTCTGAGAATGAGGATTGGTCGACGCTCATCCTCAACGTGCGGCGCGGCGCCATCTTCATCCTGTTGTTCATCGCCTTCCTCTACTACCGCGAAAGCACCAACTCGGCGCGGCTGTCGTCGATCGGCCTGATGTCGTTCGCGGCAATCGCCCAATTCGCGCCGGCGCTGATCGGCGGGCTGATCTGGCGCGGCGCCAATGGCCGCGGCGCGGCCCTTGGCATGGTCGCCGGCATCCTCGTCTGGGGCTATACGCTGCTTTTGCCGTCGCTCTCGGCAGCCGACGCGGACATCGTCGTGCAGGGGTTGTTCGGTTTCGAGGCGCTGCGGCCGCAGGCTCTGTTCGGCACCGTCGCCGAACCGTTGAACCACGGCGTGCTCTGGAGCCTGTCGGTCAACACGCTGTTCTTCGTGCTCGGCTCGCTGTCGCGCGCGTCAGTACCGCTGGAGCGTATCCAGGCGTCGATCTTCGTGCCGCGCGAATCCGGCCCGATGCCCAGCCTGCGCCGCTTCCGCACCGCCATCACCGTCAACGTGCTGAAAGACACCATCTCGCGCTACCTCGGCGTCGAGCGCACCGAGCGCTCCTTCCAGTCCTTCGAAAAGAGCACTGGCGTCTCGCTGCACGGCAATGAGCAGGCCAGCATGGATGTCATCCGCTTTTCCGAGCAGCTGCTGGCGAGCGCTGTCGGCTCGTCTTCGGCGCGGCTGATCCTGTCGCTGCTGTTTCGCCGCAACGACCGCGAGTCCAAGGACGCCTTCCGCCTGCTCGATGACGCCACCGAAGCGCTGCAGCACAATCGCGACCTGTTGCAGATCGCGCTCGACCAGATGGAACAGGGCATTACCGTCTTCGACCGCGATTTCCGCCTGATCTGCTGGAACAGACAATATCGCGCGCTGTTCGACCTGCCCGACGAGATGGGCCAGGTCGGCGTCTCGCTCGACCGCATCCTGCGCCACCTCGCCGAGCGCGGCGATATCCCGGCCGACCAGCGCGTGGCGATGCTCAACCGGCTGACCAGCTTCGTCAGCCCATGGCAGATGGAGTTGACGACCAGTGGCCGAATCCTCGAACTGCGTTCCAACCCGATGCCGGACGGTGGCATCGTTGCCACCTATGCCGACATATCAGGACGCGTCGAACAGGATTTGGCGCTGAAGCGGGCCAATGAATCGCTGGAGCAGCGGGTCAAGACGCGTACCATCGAACTGACTAGGGTCAATGAGGAGCTGGCGCAGGCGCAGATGCTGGCCGAGGAGGCCAATCTGGGCAAGACGCGCTTCCTCGCCGCCGCCGGCCACGACATCCTGCAGCCGCTGAACGCCGCCCGGCTCTACTGCTCGTCGCTGATCGAAAAGGCCGGCAAGGGCCCGGCCGGCAAGGCCGCTATCAACATCGAATCCTCGCTGGAATCGGTCGAGACGATCCTGGGCGCCGTGCTCGACATTTCCCGCCTCGACGCCGGCGCGATGAAACCGGACGACAGCGCCTTCCGCCTGGACGGGCTGCTGCGCCAGATCGGCAATGATTTTCAGCCGCTCGCCGCCGAAAAGAAACTCGATCTGACGATCATAGCCTCGTCGCTCAGCGTGATGACGGACCGCAACCTACTGCGCCGGCTGATCCAGAATCTGGTCTCCAACGCCATCAAATACACCCCCCATGGCCGCATCCTGGTCGGCGTGCGACGGCGCGGCGAACTCGCCGAAATCCAGGTGATCGACACTGGCATCGGCATTGCCGGCGACAAGCTGAACACGGTCTTCAACGAGTTCACCCGGCTGGACGAAGGCGTGCGCGAAGCCGAAGGTCTCGGCCTTGGCCTGTCCATCGTCGACCGCATCGCGCGGGTACTGCGGCTCGAGATCCAGATCTTTTCCAACCCGGGCAAGGGTACGCGCTTTTCCGTTATCCTGCCGGTTGCGGCGGTTGAGGCGCCGCGGCGCGAGGTCGAGCCGAAGGCGCCTGCCCGCACCGCGAATTCGCTGGCCGGCCTGCGCGTCATGTGCATCGACAACGACCCTCGCATTCTCGATGGCATGCGGCTTTTGCTCGAAGGCTGGGGCTGCAGCGTCGGCACGTTTTCGGGTTCGGAGGATTTTGGCAGGGCCGATCGTCCCGACATCGTGCTTGCCGACTATCATCTCGATGGCAGAAGCGGCCTCGACATCATCGCGCGCCTGCGTGACATCCATGGTTCGGACCTGCCGGCCGTGCTGGTCACCGCCGACCGCTCCACCGAGGTCCGTGCCGCTGCCGCCGCCATTGACGTGCCGGTGATCAACAAGCCGCTGAAGCCGGCCGTGCTACGCTCGATGATGGCCAGGGTCAGGCCGCTGGCGTCGGCGGCCGAGTAGAGTCCTATCTCTTTGTTTTTGCGCAATTCCCAAGGGAAAGCGCTACGCACTTTTCCTGGAATAGCTTTAGCCTGCTGGCTGCAACGGATCGCTGCCGATCTTGGACAGCTGGATCACCGCCTGGGTGCGGCTGTCGACGCCGAGTTTCTGCAGGATGGCCGAGACATGCGCCTTTACAGTCGCTTCGGAGACGCTGAGCTCGTAGGCGATCTGCTTGTTGAGCAGGCCTTCGGCCAGCATGCCGAGGACACGCGTCTGCTGCGGCGTCAGCGCCTGCAGCCGCTTGATCAGGTCGGATATTTCGGGGTCGCGCTCGACGCCGAGGTCGATGCCGACGGGCGCGGCGATATCGCCTGCCAGCACCGATTGCACAGCGCTGCGGATTTCCTCCATGCTGGCCGATTTGGAGATGAAGCCGGATGCGCCGAGATCGAGCGCACGCCGGATGGTCACCGGGTCGTCATGCGCCGACACCACCACAAGGGGCACCGCCGGGTGGATGCCGCGCAGCGCGATCAAGCCGGACAGGCCGCTGGCGCCCGGCATCGACAGATCGAGCAGCACCAGGTCGACATCCTCATTGGCCACGACCAGCGCCTTGGCGCTTTCGAAATCGCCGGCCTCGTGAATGGCGGCGACATCGCCGACGCCGGCAAGCGCCTCTTTCAAGGCGCCGCGGAACAGCGGATGGTCGTCGGCAATGACGAAGGTGTAGCCCGACGGCAAATGTTCCTCCCCAAATCCCTTATTGATTATCGGCTTTTACGGGACCGGACGATTATGCGGCGAAGCGCTTTGTTTCAAGCGGCAATGGCCGGACGGGGCATTTCCCCGCCGGGCAGTTCAGGTCTTTTTCGAATTGAGATTGGCGCCGTCATCCTTGTCCATCTCCTTGACGATGCCCATGAAGCCGCGCAGCATGCGCTCCATATAGCTCATCGTCTTGTCGAAATCCTCCTCGCTCGGCAGCTTCGATTCGAGGCGGGCGGACAGCGAGTTCTCGAGCTTGGCGACGCGTTCGTCCATTGCTTTCATCGAGGCCTGCAAACGGTCGACTTCCTCCTGGAAGGCGGCGCGTTCGTCGGCGGCCATCTTGCAGATGAGCTGGCCGGAGCGCTCCTCGCAGATCGACATGGCGCCGGTCCGGGTGTCCATACGGACATAACCGTTGGCGGATTTTTCCAGCCGGTAGCGGTCGGTCTCTTCGGACCAGGCCGATGCCGCAACCAGCGAGACCAGTGCGGCGGGGATCAGTATGTGCTGCAGACGCATGTTCCATCCTCCACGAGCCAGTATGCGCAACCTATCAGAGCTTTGCGCCGTAAATGCGGACGAGTTGCCCTTCCCCGCATGAGCCATCCGGACCAGAGCGGGTCGCCGTTCCACGGCGCTCCGCTCTATCTCCTTGTTTTAACGCAATTCCGGGCGGAAAACCGCTTCACACTTTTCCTGGAATTGCTTTATAGCGCAACAATGTCTCAGATCATCTACAAGATCGCGCCCGAAGCCCTTTGGCGCGAGGCCGAGAAAAACGGCCGCTTCACCGGCGCTCCGATCGACGTCGCCGACGGCTTCATCCATTTCTCCACTGCTGATCAGGCCAGGGAGACGGCGGCGAAGCATTTCGCCGGCCAGACGGATTTGCTGCTGATCGCCATCGACGGGGCGCTGCTCGGTGACCCGCTGAAATACGAGGTCTCGCGCGGCGGCGCGCTGTTTCCGCATCTCTATGGCGTGCTCGACATGAACGCCGTGCTGTGGGTGAAACCATTGCCGCTCGGCGCTGATGGCGCACACCAGTTTCCGGCGCTGGAGGCCGAATGAGCGTGTTCGATCGCATCGGCCAGAAACTGCTGTTCACCTTCGATCCGGAAACGGCGCATGGCATGTCGATCGCGGCGCTGCGATGCGGTCTGCCGGTCGGCGCGCGGACGGTGCGCGACGACAGGTTGAAGCTCAGCCTCTGTGGCATCGCCTTCCCCAATCCGCTCGGCATGGCCGCAGGCTATGACAAGAATGCCGAGGTGCCTGACGCGCTGCTTGGCCTCGGCTTCGGCTTTGCCGAAGTCGGCACCGTGACGCCGCTGCCGCAGGCCGGCAATCCGAAGCCGCGCATTTTCCGGCTGGCTGAGGATGATGCGGTGATCAACCGGCTGGGTTTTAACAATGAGGGCCACGAAGCGGCCGAGATGCGCCTTGCCGCGCGCAAGGGACGCGTCGGCATCGTCGGCGTCAACATCGGCGCCAACAAGGACAGCGCCGATCGTGTCCATGACTATGAGCTCGGCGTCTCCCGCTTTGCGAAATACGCCAGTTATCTCACCGTCAACATCTCGTCGCCCAACACGCCCGGCCTGCGCAACATGCAGGCGCGCGAACAGCTCGGCGAACTTCTGGCTCGCGTCATATCGGCCCGTGGCTCGGCATCGGCCCAGCCACCAATCTTTCTCAAGGTCGCACCCGATCTGGTCGAGGCCGAGCTTGAAGACATCGCCGCCGAAGTGACCGAAAAGCAGATCGACGGCGTCATCGTCTCCAACACGACGCTCTCGCGATCCGGATTGCGTAGCCCAAGCGGCGCCGGCGAGACCGGCGGTCTCTCGGGAAAACCGCTGTTCGAGCGTTCGACCATCGTGCTGGCCAAGATGCGTCGGCTGCTCGGGCCGGAGCGCGCCGTCATCGGCGTCGGCGGCGTCGATTCCGCCGAGACCGCGCTGGAGAAAATCCGCGCCGGCGCCGACCTCGTGCAGCTCTATACCGGCATGGTCTATGCCGGACCGGCGCTGCCCGGCCGCATCCTTGCCGGCATGGCGAAGTTCGCCGACAGGGAACAGCTGACGTCCTTGCGCGGCCTGCGCGACAGCCGGCTCAGCGAATGGGCGGCAAAGCCGCTTTGATTTGACGGCCAAGCTACGCCGTTGATGCGCAGCGAAAGTGGCCGCTGTCCGTCTCACGCCATATTTAGAGCACACAGGACCTGTCAGCTTGTTCGATTGAAAAGCGAGGCTGCAATGCCATCGGCTGCGGTTTTCATTCTTGCGTCCATGGCTGCTCCCTTTGGCGATGGTCAACTGGAGCCCTATGTGCGGCAACTTTGCCAGGCCGCTGCTGTGAATGCCTTGCCCGCGAACGTCTCGTCGACCACCGCATTGCAGTCAGCCGCCGTTTGCTTCTTTGTCTATTCCGATATGCCTTCTGCTGGGCAGCCCGCCAAAAACTGCCATGCAGTCGTCGCGGCGCTTGCGCCTTCCGACATCGGGACGGCCATGGACGTTTGCGAGGCAGCAGGCGAGCTGACGCGAAATTGGGCTAATGGCCGTTTCTGAGGGCTAAAACGCCTCCCGCACCCTCACCCGCAAAGTCGCCAGCAGGCTGAAGCCGCGCACCAGCAGGAAAACGTGCAGCGCCGCCCACAGGCCGTGATTGCCGAGAGACGGCGCCAAGCTGAACAATGCGGCGCTGAAGGCCAGGAACGACACCAGCATCATGTTGCGCATGTCGCGCGACCAGGTAGCGCCGATGAAGACGCCGTCCATCTGGAAGGCCAGCACGCCGCTCAGCGGTGTCAGTGCCGCCCACGGCAGATAGATGTCGGCAACAGCACGAACATCCGGCGACGTGGTGATCAACGAAATCAGGCCGGCGCCGCCGAGCCAGAAGATCAGCGTGGCGGTTCCGGCGAGGCCGAACCCCCAGAATAAGGTCAGACGTACCGCCCGGCGGAACGCCGTCTCGGCACGTGCGCCGATCGCGCGTCCCGCCAACTGTTCGGCCGCGGTGGCGAAACCGTCGAGAAAATAGCCGGCGACGAGGAAGAAGTTCATCAGCACGGCATTGGCGGCCAGCGTCAGCGTGCCGAACTGCGCGCCCTGGCGGGTGAACAGCGCGAAAGCGGCGAGCAGCGAGAACGAGCGGATCATGATATCGCGGTTGAGCGACAGCATGCGCAGGAAAGCGGGCATGTCGAGCAGGCGATGCCGCGGCAGGCGGGGTGCGGCCCGGAAGCGCCAGACAACGATGGCGAGACCCAGCAGCATGGCCAGACATTCGCCGGTGACGGTCGCCCAGGCCACGCCGGCGACGCCCCAGCCAAGCTTCAGGCCGAGCAGGATGCAAAGCACGATGTTGATGCCGTTGAGCACCGCCTGCAGCATCAGCCCAAGCCCGCCCTCGCCGCGTCCAAGGACATAGCCGAGGATGGCGTAGTTGATCAGCGTGAAGGGGGCGGCGAGCATTCTGATGTGGATATAGACGCCCATCGCCTCGCCGACGCGCGCTTCGCCGCCGATGAATTTCTGGCCGGCGATGGCAATCAGCGGCGCAAGGACGACAAGCACGATGCCGGCGGCGACCGCGATCAGCACGGCGCGCCAGAACACCGCCTGCTCCTCCAGTTCGTCGCCGCGCCCAAACGCCTGGGCGACGAGGCCGGTGGTACCGGAGCGCAGGAAATTGAAGGTGCTGAAGACCACGTCGAAGACCAGCGCCCCGGCCGCCAGGCCGCCGAGCAGGGCGGCATCGCCGAACTGCCCGACCACCGCCGTGTCGACGATGCCGAGCAGCGGCGTCGTCAGATAGGCGAGCGTCATCGGCACGGCGATGGCGAGCACCGAACGGTTGGTGACGGCGAAGGGTCTCGCGTCGGCTGGGATTGCACCCGTGTCCAGGGGACTGCTGCCTTGCTGATTGCGGCTTGATCGAACAGCCGATGTGCCCCATTTTCCGGCCACCGCGCAATCACTCTTGCCGTGACGGCCAACCGAAATGTTCTTCTGGCGAGCCCGCCGGATCCGAGTACTGGTTTTAAGCAATTCCCAAGGGGAAGCGCTACGCGCTTCTCCCGGGAAAACCGCTGCACACTTTTCCTGGAATTGCTTTAGCCATGCCCCTGCAGATCGTCCATCATCCCGACTACGATGCCGGCTTCGCCGTCAATCATCGCTTTCCGATGAGCAAATATCCGCTGCTGATGCAGGCCTTGCATATCAGGGGTCTGATCCATGCGGGGGCGCTGTCGATGCCCGAGCCGGCGCCGGCCTCCTGGCTGAAGCTCGCCCATGCGGCTGATTATGTCGACCAGGTCATCACGTGTTCAGTGCCTGAAAAGATCGAGCGCGAGATCGGCTTTCCCGTGGGACCGCGCGTTTCGCTCAGGGCGCAACTCGCCGCCGGCGGCACGGTGCTGGCGGCGCGACTGGCGCTTATCGATGGCATTGCCTGCAACAGCGCCGGCGGCAGCCACCATGCGCGGCGCGCGCAAGGCGCGGGCTTCTGCACCTTCAACGATGTTGCCGTCGCTTCGCTGGTGCTGCTAGCCGAAGACGCGGTGAAAAACATCCTGATCGTCGATCTCGATGTGCATCAGGGCGACGGCACCGCGGACATCCTGAAAGACGAGCCACGCGCGTTCACCTTTTCCATGCATGGCGAGCGCAATTATCCGGTGCGCAAGATTGCCTCCGATCTCGACGTTGCCCTGCCGGACGGCACCGGCGATGGCGCCTATCTCGAACGGCTGGGTGTCCTCCTGCCGGAGCTCTCGGCCAAGGCGCACTGGGACATCGTCTTCTACAATGCCGGTGTCGACGTGCATGCCGAGGACCGGCTCGGCCGGCTATCGCTCAGCGATGACGGCGTGCGTGCCCGCGACGCCATGGTGATCGGTCATTTCCGCGCGCTGGGCATCCCGGTCTGCGGTGTCATCGGCGGCGGCTATTCGACCGATGTCGCAGCGCTCGCGGCGCGCCACGCCATCCTGTTCGAGGTGGCGTCGGACTTTGCCTGAGTGGCCTTTGGTTTGAGCACAATCTTTTCCGAAAACCGGTTTCCACTTTTCGGGATCGTGGTCCGCTTCACTTCCGGTAGTTCGCGAGCCTGAGCAGGATGAACACCGGCACGACGATCGCGGCGCCGAGCAGGATATAGCCCAAGAAGCGATAGACCGCGTTGAAGCCGAGGTTCCAAAGATCGATGAAGAAACCCTGGATGCGGTAGAAGACGTCCATCGGCGTCCAGCCGAACGCATTCATGACCAGGCCGACCAGGAACGACACGACCAGCAGCTTGACGATCACCCTGACGGGCGAGTCACCGAGAAAGCGCGTCACTGTGGACAAGGGGCCTGCCTCCAGATTGGTGTGCCCGGATTCGGGGTACAAACCCACGAATACGCACTTGCTGCGCCCGCATCAAGGCGGGCGGACGGCGCAATCGGTCGGGTTTCCAACAGCCGTTTCCGAACAGCTGTCCAAGGGCGATTGCCCGAAGCACGCCCATCATGATATCGAGAGGCCGACGCGGGTATGATGTAATGGTAGCTTGTCAGCTTCCCAAGCTGAACGCGAGGGTTCGATTCCCTCTACCCGCTCCAGTTCCTATCCCACTTCCCGCAAGATAAAATCGTGCAGCATCTTGGCTGCCGGCGACAGCACGCGGTTCTTCACCGTGATCAGGCTGTAGGGGCGGACCTCGATGTCGAACTCGGTCTGGACGACATCGATGGCGCCGGCGAGACCGTCGGGGTTCTGGATGAATTTTGCCACCTGGATCGACACCGGGGCGATGGCGTCGGACTGCGCCACCATGACCAGTGTGAGCAGCAGCGACGAGGTGTTGAGGATGCGGTCCGGCAGGGCGATGTTGCGGTTCAGGAAATTGCTCTCCATCGCCTGGCGCAGCGGCGACCCGCCCGACTGGAACACCCAGTCAAAGGCGGCGGTGTCCTCCAGCCTCACCGCCTTCCCATTGTTTAGAGGATGGCCGTTGCTCAGCGGGTGGCCTCGGCGCACGATCAGGCAGGCCTTCTCGACGCCGATGACGCGCGATTCGAACAGGCGCGGATTGAGGTCTTCGGGGACACGGGCGATGATGAAATCATGGCGCGTGGCGATCAGTTCGCGCGCCAGCACATTCGACGTCTCGACCTGCATGGTAATCTCGATGCGCGGATAAAGGCGGCGTATCTCGCGGATCGCCGGGACCGCCAGTTCGATCGCCGGCGCCGTCACCGCGCCAAGGAACACCGAGCCGCCCTTGCCGGCCTTGAGCTCCGATATTTCGCGGTCGGCCTCGCGCATTTCGAGCAGGATCGAGCGCGCGCGCCGCGCCAGCGCCTTGCCGTAAGGGGTGAGCGTGATGCCGCGCGGCAGCCTTTCGCACAGCTTGACCTCAAGCACCGCTTCCATCTCGGAAATCATGCGCGAGGCCGCCGGCTGCGAGATGTTCATCACCTGGGCGGCCGCGCTCACCCGACCGTGATCGTCCAGCGCTGCGATCATGCGCATGTGACGCAGGCTCAAGCCACTGCGCAGAAGTGTCTCGCCATCGCCCGGCAATTCATCGTAACCGCTTGAAATTCCCTGAGGACCTCGTAAAGCCGCCATGCCTTTTCCCGCTTCCGCCACTGTTCCAGCCCGGTCTAGTCATATACCGGTTTTGGTATAGCAACCACCGAAGATCGCATTTGACAGTTATGGCAAAGGGTCACACTTTCGCGCGTCCTCAAGACTTGACGGTCGATGACGAGCAAAATCGTATCGATTTAAATCAAGACTGAGGGCCGATTGGGAGGATACCGGAGATCGATTATGACGGCGGCGGCGCTTTGGCGCATCCGCCCGACTGCGCGGCCCGCGAAGCCCCGAGGTGTCGCGTCCATCAACCAGGGAGAGTTTTACGTGAAAATCATCAAGACACTGGCCGCCGTCGCGGCCCTTGGCATCGCTGCCATGACCTACTCGGCGCACGCAGCCGACAAGGGTCTTGTCGGCGTGCTGATGCCGACCAAGACCTCGCAGCGCTGGATCAATGACGGCGATGCCGTCAAGTCCCAGCTCGAAGCTCTCGGCTACACGGTCGACCTGCAGTACGCGCAGGACGACATCCCCAACCAGCTCAGCCAGCTGGAAAACGAAATCACCAAAGGCCCGAAGGCGCTGATCATCGCTTCGATCGACGGCACCACCCTTTCGGACGCGCTGCAGAAGGCCGCCGACGCCGGCGTCGTCGTCGTCGCCTATGACCGCCTGATCAAGAAGACCGCCAATGTCGATTACTACACCACCTTCGACAATTTCGGCGTCGGCGTGATCCAGGCGAACTCGCTGGTCAAGGGTCTCAAGGAGCGCTTCCCGAACACCAAGCCGTGGAACGTCGAACTGTTCGGCGGCTCGCCGGACGACAACAACGCATTCTTCTTCTACAACGGCGCAATCTCGGTGCTGCAGCCGCTGATCGATGACGGCTCGATCAAGATCAAGTCCGGTCAGACCGGCATGGACAAGGTCGGCACGCTGCGCTGGCTCGCCGCGACCGCCCAGGCGCGCATGGACAACCTGCTGTCGGCCAACTACTCGGACGGCAGCCGCGTCGATGGCGTTCTTTCGCCCTATGACGGCCTGTCGCGCGGCATCACCGCTTCGCTGCGCGCCGTCGGTTACGGTACCGATGCCCAGCCGTGGCCGATCGTGACCGGCCAGGACGCCGAGACCGCTTCGGTCAAGCTGATCATCACGGGCGAGCAATACTCGACCGTGTTCAAGGACACCCGCGAACTGGCCAAGGCCACCGTCGAACTCGTCGACAAGGTGCTCTCGGGCGGCAAGCCGGACGGCCTCGATGAAAAGACCTACAACAACGACGTCAAGGTCGTCCCCTCGATCCTTTTGACGCCGCATGAGGTCGACAAGTCGAACTACCAGGCACTGGTCGTCGACTCCGGCTACATCAAGGCCGACGAACTGAAGTAATCCGTTTATAAAGACAGGGGTCCTGCGCGACGCAGGACCCCTTTCCGTTCACAAGCGACCCCGGTATTGTTTCTACCGGACTTTGTTTCCGTGCATGTCGTTGTCTCAAACCGCAAGCACTTTTGAGCGACATGCAACAGGAGGAGCTTGCCCTGATGACGACGATTTTGGAGATGCGCGACATCACCAAGACGTTCCCCGGCGTGAAGGCGCTGTCGAACGTCAACCTCAGCGTCGAGGAAGGCGAGATCCACGCCGTGGTTGGCGAGAACGGCGCCGGCAAGTCGACGCTGATGAAGGTTCTGTCGGGCGTCTATCCCGCCGGCACATATGACGGCCAGATCATTTTTCAGGGTCAGGAATGCCAGTTCAAAGGTATCCATGACAGCGAACACAAGGGCATCGTCATCATCCACCAGGAGCTAGCGCTGGTGCCGATGCTGTCGATCACCGAGAATATCTTCCTCGGCAACGAAAACGCCCGATATGGCGTCATCGACTGGGATGCCAACGAGGCGCGCACCGCTGCCTTGTTGAAGAAGGTGGGCCTCAAGGAGGACCCCAAGACACTGATCACCAATATCGGCGTCGGCAAGCAGCAGTTGGTCGAGATCGCCAAGGCGCTGAGCAAGGACGTCAAGCTTTTGATCCTCGATGAGCCGACCGCGTCGCTCAGCGAGAAAGACAGCCAGGCGCTGCTCGATCTTCTGCTCGAATTCAAGCGACAAGGCATGACCTCGATCCTGATCTCGCACAAGCTCAACGAGATCAACCGGGTCGCCGACAAGGTAACCGTCATCCGTGACGGGCGCACCATCGAGACGCTGGCCAAGAAGGATATCTCCGAAGACCGCATCATCACCTCGATGGTCGGCCGTTCGCTCGACGACCGCTATCCGCCGCGCGAGCCCAAGATCGGCGAAGTCGTGTTCGAGGTGAAAAACTGGTCGGTCTATCACCCGCTCCATGCCGAGCGGCAGGTGATCAAGGGCATCGACCTCAATGTGCGCAAGGGCGAGGTGGTCGGCATCGCCGGGCTGATGGGCGCCGGCCGCACCGAATTCGCCATGAGCCTGTTCGGTCGCTCCTATGGCCGCCGCATCACCGGCGAAGTGCTGCTCAAGGGCAAGCCGGTCGATGTCTCCTCGGTAAGCAAGGCGGTCCAACATGGCATCGCCTATGTCACCGAGGACCGCAAGACCTACGGCCTCAACCTCATCGACCATATCAAGCATAACATTACGCTGGCCAATCTCGACGGCGTGTCGCGCCACAGCGTGATCGACGACATGCGCGAACTTGCGGTCGCCAACGACTATCGCAAGAAGACCAATATCCGTGCGTCAAGCGTCTATCAGATGACCGGCAATCTTTCCGGCGGCAACCAGCAGAAGGTGGTGCTGTCGAAATGGCTGTTTGCCGATCCTGACGTGCTGATCCTCGACGAGCCGACACGCGGCATCGATGTCGGCGCCAAGTATGAAATCTACACGATCATCGCGCGCCTTGCCTCGGAGGGTAAGGCGATCGTGGTCATCTCGTCGGAAATGCCGGAATTGCTGGGGATTACCGACCGCATCTACGTCATGAACGAAGGGCGCATGGTGGGCGAAATGCCGGCGGCGGAAGCAAGCCAGGAAAAGATAATGCGCGCCATCGTCCGGGGAGAAGGAAAAGCAGCATGAGCACCGAAAGCGCCCCCGCCCCGCAGGGCAACGTCGCCGACGAACAGCGCCCGCGCATCGCCGTCTCGGCGCTGGCGACGAATTTACGCGAATACGGACTGATCATAGCCCTGATCGTCATCATGCTGTTCTTCCAGTTCACCACGTCGGGGACGTTGTTCAAGCCGGTCAACCTCAGCAATCTGGTGCAGCAGAACTCCTTCATCATCGTGATGGCGCTGGGCATGCTGCTGGTGATCGTATCGGGCTATATCGACCTCAGCGTCGGATCGGTCGCCGGTTTCATTGGCGCGCTGGCGGCAAACATGATGGTCATCTGGCAACTCGGACCGCTGAGCAATCCCCTGGTGGTTTCGATCGTCTGCCTGGTCGCGGGTGGCCTGATCGGCGCCGCGCAAGGGTATTGGATCGCCTATCACCGGATACCGAGCTTCATTGTCACGCTGGCCGGAATGCTGATCTTCCGCGGCATTTGCCAGGCGTTGCTTGGCGGCGGCTCGTCGGTGGGTCCGCTTCCCGACGACTTCAAGATGCTCAGTTCCGGCTTCATCCCGGATGTGATCGGCCCACTGACGCTCGTCCCGCCGGTCGTGAACGCAGCCGGCAAGACCATCATGGGCAGCGGCGTGACCCTGCACATGACGACGGTCGTGCTGGGGCTGATCGCCGTGCTCGCCTATGCCTATTTCGGGGTCCGCACCCGGCGCAAACGAGAACGCCATGGTTATGAGGCCGAGCCCTTCACCCTGTTCGTCGTCAAGACGCTGGTCGCCAGCGCGCTGGCGCTGTTCCTGGTCTATGAGTTTGCCAGCTACCGCGGCCTGCCCGTGGTGCTGCTGGTCATGGGCGTGCTGATCACGCTGTTCGTCTTCGTCACCAAGCGCATGACCATCGGGAGGCGCATCTACGCCATGGGCGGCAATCCCAAGGCGGCGCAGCTGTCGGGCATCAACACCGAGCGGCTGACGCTGATGGTGTTCATCAATATGGGCGTGCTGTCGGCGCTTGGCGGCCTGATCATCGCGGCTCGTCTCGGCCAGGCGGTGCCGGCGGCGGGTCTCGGCTCGGAGCTCGATGTCATCGCCGCAGTGTTCATCGGCGGCGCCTCGGCGATGGGCGGCGTCGGCCAGGTTATCGGGGCGGTCGTCGGCGGCTTCATCATGGGCGTGATGAACAACGGCATGTCGATCATGGGCGTCAATGTCGACTGGCAGCAGGTGGTCAAAGGCCTGGTGCTGCTCGGCGCCGTGATCTTCGACGTCTACAACAAGAACAAGGCCTGACAAGCTTCAGGCGAGGCAAGCAGGAGGCATACGGTCGCGGCGCAGCCGGCAAGTTGTCGGCATAAGAAGTCCCCCGAGGGATGGAGCTCGCGAGCGCAATCCGGACGAAGAGTTCAACCCGTGGCGCGGCGAGGTCCGAGCCGCGCAGGTCAAGGTTTGCCAAGGGGCAACCCGGCCAAGGCACATGAGAGAGGATTTCATCATGCTAATCTCCCAGATCCTCGACGACGCCGAGACCATCCGCGTCGTCGCCCGCAATGGCGGCGGCAAGACCAGGATCATCAACGGCGCCCGCAGCGTCTATTCGCTGGCCATGGAAGCCGCGCGCACCGGAACGGGCCTCGCCGCGCTGATCGAGCGCAAGGGGTTCGGTGAAGCGATAGACCTCGACGCCGTCTACAAGAAGGGCCGGCTGGTGTCGCCGATCAACCATCCCGATCCTGCGCATCTGCATCTGACCGGCACCGGCCTGACCCATCTCGGCTCGGCGGCGACGCGCGATTCCATGCACAAGAAGCTCAGCGATGGCGGCGAGGAGCAGCTTACCGATTCCATGAAGATGTTCCGCATGGGGCTCGAAGGCGGCAAGCCGGCCAAGGGCCAGACCGGCGTGCAGCCGGAATGGTTCTACAAGGGCAACGGCACCATGGCGGTGGCGCCGGGCGCCGCACTGATGTCGCCGGCCTTTGCGCAGGACGCCGGCGAGGAGCCGGAAATCGCCGGCATCTATGTCATCGGCGACGACGGCGCGCCGTTCCGCGTCGGCTTCACGCTGTCGAACGAGTTTTCCGATCATGTTACCGAGCGGGTGAACTATCTGTTCCTGGCACATTCCAAACTGCGCAACGCCTCGTTCGGGCCGGAAATCCTGATCGGCGACCTGCCGGCCGACGTCAGGGGCTCATCGCGAATCTATCGCGACAGCAATTTGCTGTGGGAAAAGCCGTTCCTGTCGGGCGAAGCGAACATGTCGCACACAATCGCCAATCTCGAACATCATCACTTCAAATATTCGGCCTTCCGCCAGCCGGGCGACGTGCATGTGCACATGTTCGGCACGGCGACGCTGTCCTTTGCCGACGGCATCAAGACTCAGGCCGGCGACGTGTTCGAGATCGAGGCCGGGGATTTCGGCCTGCCGCTGCGCAACCCGCTGGAGATCGAGCAGCCGGTGAAGGTGGCGGTGAAGGCGCTTTGAGGCAGCATCACATTTGGGAGCCGGAATGAACGGAATGCGGCTTGTCATTGTGTTCACGGGCGTGGCCCTGTTCCTGACCCAACCGTCGGTGGCCTTTAGCGCCGGCCAGTGCAGCCCGAAGTCCTATCGTGAAGCCCGTTTGGCGATGACGAGCCGTCTTCTGGCAACCGGCTATTCGAAAGCCCAGGTGAGCTTTCTGATGCGCAACACGGATCACATGACATCAGCGCTTCGCACCGACAGGCTGAACAACAATGGCAAGGTCTGCGGCATCGACTCCGCCAAGGCCCATGTCCTCGGTTGCCTCGACAAGCAGTTGTTCCCGTTGAAGCGCGGCTCAAACGCTTCGCTCGACGAGGTCAAACTGACCGAAGGCTTTTGGGGCAGGAAACGTTTGGCCGCACGCGAACTGCTGTTTATCGGCCATTTTCATGCCTGCCTTGGCGCCGCGAAAGAGTATCTCTTTCGCGGCTGACTCCGGCGGGCCGGAAGTCAATAAATATCGAAATCGAAATACTTGGCCTGGATCTTCTTGTAAGTGCCGTCGGCGACGATGGCGTCTATCGCCGCATTCAGCTTGTCGCGCAGCGCCGTGTCTTCCAGGCGGACAGCGATGCCGGCTTGGGTCTCGGTGCCCTTGACGTCGCCGACAAGCTTGCAGCAGCCTTCGCTCGCCTTCTTCAGCCAGTCCATCAGCACGAACTTGTCGGAGATGACGGCATCGAGACGGCCGTTCTGCAGGTCGGTGATCGCCTCTTCCTGGGTGGGGTAGAGTTTCGCCTCGGCGCCGGCCTTGCCATAGGCGTCCTGCGCATAGTCGGCCTGGGTGGTCGAGGCCTGCGCGCCCACCGTCTTGCCGGCAAGGGCTGCCGGTTCGGTGGAAGTGAGGTCGCTGTCCTTCGGCGCCACCAGTGCCAGCGGCGTCGTGTAGTATTTGTTGGTGAAGGCGACCTGTTTCTTGCGCTCCTCGGTGATGCTCATCGAGGCGATGATGGCGTCGAACTTTTTCGCCTGCAGCGCCGGGATGATGCCGTCCCAGTCCTGGGTGACGATCTCGCACTCGACCTTCATCTGCGCACACAGCGCATTGGCAATGTCGATGTCGAAGCCCTCGATCTTGCCGTCCGCGGTGATGGTGTTGAAGGGCGGATAGGCGCCCTCGGTGCCGATCTTCAATTTCTCCTGCGCCTCAGCCAGCGAGCCGGCCGATATCACCAGCATGGCAGCGCTCGCTGCCGATATGATCCATCTTGAAATCTGCATTTTGGTTCCCCTTGCGCGCCGTTCTCTTGCCGGCCACCGAAAGGCAGCCAAGCATGGTGAGGCAGCGCAGGCAAGTATTTTGCCTGACGGTGATCGAAGGTTCAGCCGGCGGGGCGGAAATGCTTGGAGAGCTTGAGGCCTTGCGCCTGGTAATTCGAGCCGAGATCGGTGCCGTAAAGCGCCTGCGGCCGCTTCAGCATGTGTTCGTAGACCAGCCGGCCGACGATCTGGCCGTGGTCGAGGATGAACGGCACTTCGTGGCTGCGCACTTCGAGCACCGCCCGGCTGCCGGTGCCGCCTGAGGCCGAATGGCCGAAGCCCGGATCGAAGAAGCCGGCATAGTGAACACGGAATTCGCCAACCAGCGGATCGAAGGGCGTCATCTCGGCGGCGTAGAGCGGCGGCACGTGCACGGCTTCGCGGCTGACCAGGATGTAGAACTCGTCCGGGTCGAGCACCAGTTCGCCGGCGCCGCTCTTGTAGAGCGGCTCCCAGAAATCGACGGCATCCTGGGCGGCGCGCTTGTCGACATCGACCAAGCCGGTGTGATGCTTGCCGCGATAGCCGACCAGGCCGTTCTGGTCGCCGTCGAGATCGATCGACAGCGCAATGCCGCCGCCGGAAATGTTGGGCGGCTCGGTCGCCACCAGCATCTCGGCGCGGTGCAATTCGTTCAGTTCTGCCTCCGACAACAGCGCGTTGCCAGTGCGAAAGCGGATCTGCGACAGCCTCGATCCGGCGCGTACGACGATCGGGAAGGTGCGTGGACTGACTTCGAGATAAAGCGGCCCGTGATAGCCGGGGGCGATCTTGTCGAACTCATGGCCGCGATCGGTCATCACCCGGGTGAAGATGTCGAGGCGGCCGGTCGAGCTTTTCGGGTTGGCCGAGGCCGACACGTTTGCGGGCAGCGCCAGGCTTTCGAGCAGCGGCACGATGTAGACGCAGCCGGTTTCCAGCACCGCGCCCTCGGCGAGACTGAATTCGTGCAATTTCAGCCGGTGAAGCTTGTCGGCCACCAGATGATCGGGACCCGGCAGGAAGGAGGCGCGCACGCGAAAAGCCTTGTCGCCGAGCCTGAGATCGAGGCTCGCCGGCTGCACCTGGTCGACATCGAGCGCGCGCGGCGACTTCAGCGCGCCGGACTGAAACAGCGCGGAAATGTCCTGATCGGGAAGAATGCCTGTCTGCCGCAAAAGGCTGGCTCCGCTCCAAGGTCGGTCTCTTTGTGGCAGGTTCTTGCCGCAAAACCGCTGGATATTATTGCGGAACCTGCCTGGTACAAACCTCTTAATGAAGCCGGCAATTGACGCAAGCGCAGGTGAGGTCTAAAGGGTCGTTATCCCGTGGTGATTTGGCCGGTCGGCTTGCAGCCACGTTAAACAAGTCGCTAAAGGACCGTCGGGCCGCAAGGCCATATGGACCGGTTGCGACTTTCGCGGCCGGTTTTTTTGTGTCTGGAACAAAAGCGATGAGCACCAAGAAGCGTAACTGGAAACCTCAGACCGCACTCGTGCACGGGGGAACGCTGCGTTCCCAGTTCGGCGAGACGTCCGAAGCGATGTACCTCACCCAAGGCTATGTCTACGAGACGGCGCAGGCTGCCGAGGCCCGTTTCAAGGGCGAGGAGCCGGGCTTCATCTATTCGCGCTATGCCAACCCTACCGTCGACATGTTCGAAAAGCGCATGTGCGCGCTGGAGGGTGCCGAAGATGCGCGCGCCACGGCGTCCGGCATGGCGGCGGTGACGGCAGCGCTCCTGTGCAGCGCAAAGGCCGGCGACCATATCGTTGCGGCGCGCGCGCTGTTCGGCTCCTGCCGCTGGGTGGTGGAGACGCTGGCGCCGAAATACGGCATCGAGGCAACGCTGGTCGACGGCACCGACATCGCCAACTGGGAAAAGGCGGTGCGGCCGAACACGAAACTGTTCTTCCTGGAAAGCCCGACCAATCCGACGCTGGAAGTGGTCGACATCGCAGCGGTGGCGGCGCTCGCCACCTCGATCGGCGCCAGGCTGATCGTCGACAATGTCTTTGCCACGCCCTTGCAGCAGAAGCCCTTGCAGCTCGGCGCCCATATCGTCGTCTACTCCGCGACCAAGCACATTGACGGCCAGGGACGCTGTCTCGGCGGCATCATCCTGTCGGACAAGAAATGGATCGACGAGAATTTGCACGACTATTTCCGCCACACCGGCCCGAGCCTGTCGCCGTTCAACGCCTGGACGCTGCTCAAGGGCCTGGAGACGCTGCCGGTTCGGGTGCGCCAGCAGACGGAAAGCGCGGCCAAGATCGCGGATTTCCTGGCAGGACGGCCGGAAATCGCCCGCGTCATCTATCCCGGCCGCGCCGACCACCCGCAGGCCGACATCGTCAAGAAGCAGATGACGGGCGGATCGACGCTGATCTGCCTCGACGTCAAGGGCGGCAAGCAGGCGGCCTTCGCCTTGCAGAACGCGCTCGACATCGTGCTGATCTCCAACAATCTCGGCGACGCCAAGAGCCTGATCACCCATCCGGCGACCACCACGCACAAGAACCTCAGCGACGAAGCTCGCGCCGAGCTTGGCATCGGGCCGGGAACGCTCAGGCTGTCGGTCGGTCTTGAGGATACGGACGATCTGCTGGAGGACGTTGCGCAGGCGCTGAAGGCAGCCGGATAGGCCGCGAGGCGTCACGCTCCCGACGAAACCTCTTCCAGTTCGGCCGTCTTGGTGCCGATGGTCATGGTGTTGCCGCGCCAGTCGACGGCGCCGCTCAGCCAGCCGCGCGCCCAGATGGCGGGAAGCATCATGTCGCGGACCATCATCGCCGGGACCATGCGCAGCGACAGATGCCAGCCCTTGGCCGCGGCCAGCGCGCATTCGGGAATGTAGGCCGCCGTCAGCACGGCCATCACCGTGGCCGGCAGGCTGATGCCGGCACTTGCGGCCGCCACCAGCGCCAACGCCAACGGCACGGCGACGCCGGTCAGGATCTCGGGTGCGAAAAACAGTGGGAAGGTGACGCGGCGCAACCGCGCCCAGCGCGCCTGGCGCGACCAGATGTCGGCAAGTCGGCGCTGCCCCAGTGGTTGCTCGAAAGGCGAGGCAACGAGATTGACGTGCAGGCCCAGTCCGTTGACCAGCTTGGTTGCAGCAGCATCCTCGGCGATCTCGGCGGCCAGCGCGCGGATACCGCCATTGGTATCGAGCATCGGCTTGTTCCACAGCATGCTCTTGCCCTGGGCAAAGCCGAGACCGAGCGCCTCGCCGGCATATTGCCAGCGCGCCTGCAGCGTGTTGAGGAACGCGCATTCGACCTCGGCCCAAAAGCCATCCGGCCGAGAGCCGATCGGCGTCGAGCAGATAAGCCCGGTATTGGTCCGCCAGGCCGCCATCAGGTGCTGGACGTAATCCCTTGGCATCAGCACGTTGGAATCCGCCAGAATAACCCAATGATAGCGCGCCGCTTCCCAGCCCTTGACGCAGTTGTTGAGCTTCGGGTTGCTGCTGACGCGGTCGTCGCCGATCAGCAGCCGGGCCGGCACGTTGGGAAACAGGACGATCGCCCTGTTTATCAGTTTGACGACGGGATCGTCGGCGTGAGCGACGCAGAAGATCAGTTCGTAGCGCGGCCAGTCGAGCGAGAAGGCTCGCTGCAGCGTCTCTTGTGTGAACGGCTCCACGCCGCGCGACGGCACGACGATCGAGACCGGTGGCTGCTCGCCGGACGGCGGAGGGATAAGGCGACGCGCTTGCAGTTTCGACGAAGCAAGCAGGATGCTGGCGAGATTGGAAAGAAGCAAAGCGGAGGAAGCGAAGGCGGCTGTGAGAGCTGGTTCCATCGAGATCTGGTCACTCCGGAAAGGCCGCTCGCGGCTGCTTTGTCAGTCGACAGATGGGCCTTGAGTCGCCGGCAAGGTTTGCGCACACCAACATTGTCATGTGTCACTTAAATGACATTGTTTGTCGGCACCTGCGCTTTGAGGCTGGCAGGACATGCCGCTCTGCGCGTATCAAACCGCATGGCGCGACAAATGTTCCTTGCCGCGCAACCGGAGCAGCCCATGTATCGCGCCGTCACGCGCAACATCGAAGTGCAGGTCAGACCGTTCTACCTGGAGGACCGCTCGGACCCGGCGGAGAACCGCTATGTCTGGGGCTACCAGGTGACGATCGACAACCAGTCGGACGATTTCGTGCAGCTTATGTCGCGTTACTGGCACATCACCGACGGCAGCGGCCGGATCGAGGAAGTGCGCGGCGCCGGCGTGGTCGGCGACCAGCCTGAGCTCAATCCCGGCGACAGCTATCAATACACGTCAGGCTGCCCGCTCTCGACGCCCTCCGGCTTCATGGTCGGCCACTACACCATGCGCAACAAAAAGGGCGAGACGTTCGACGTCGCTATTCCCGCGTTTTCGCTGGATCTGCCGGGGACGCGGCGGACGGTGAATTAGGGGTTTTCTCCCCATCTCTATACGGGGAGAAATGCCCGGCAGTGCAACGAGGGGCGCCGCCGGACTCATGAGGTTATCTTCCACGCACATGACGTAGGCTATGCGCGGGCATTCACCAAAGTTCGCGCTGCCCCTCATCCGCCCTTCGGGCACCTTCTCCCCGTGAACGGGGAGAAGGAAGAGATGCTACTGAGCTGCAAACTCCGCCGGGTCGAAGTCGTACTGCTTCGAGCAGAACTCGCAGGCGACGTGGATGCCGCCATCTTCGGTGCTGTCCTTGATCTCCTGCGCGGAAAACCCCTCGAGGATGCCGCGTATCTTGTCCCTTGAGCAGGAACATTGGTCGGCGACCGGCACGCCGCCGAAGACGCGCACGCCATGTTCGTGGAACAGCCTGTAGAGCAGCCGCTCGGCGCCGATGGTCGGGTCGATCAGCTCGGTCGGCTCGATGGTGCCGAGCAGCGCCACCAGCTCGCGCCACGAATTGTCGGCCGGCTCCTGCGTCACGTCACGCGGATCGCCGTCGCCGCCCGAAATGTCGGGCACGCGCATGCGCTCGGGTGACTGCGGCAGGAACTGCGCCAGGATGCCGCCGGCGCGCCACTGCTCACGAGCGCCGCCGGGACCTGGCGTCAGAAGCTTGGCCACCGACAGCCTGAGGTCGGTCGGGATCTGCTCCGACTGGCGGAAATAGGTGCGCGCGGCGTCCTCCAGCGTCTCGCCGTCGAGCTGGACGATGCCCTGATAGCGCTGCGTGTGCGCGCCCTGGTCGATGGTCAGCGCCAAAACGCCGCTGCCCAGCAGCGTCTGCTGCGAGGTCTGGCCTGCGGCCACCAGGGCCTCCAGCCGGTCGGCGTCGAAACGCGCATAGGCGCGCAATGCCGAGGGCGTGGAGAAATCCGCGACCAGCATGTCGACCGGGCCGTCGGTGCGGGTCTGCAGGATGAACTTGCCTTCGAATTTGAGCGAGGTGCCGAGCAGCACCGTCAGCACACAGGCTTCCGCGAGCAGGCGGGCGACCGGCTCGGGATAGTCGTGACGGTTGAGGATGGCGTCGAGCATCGGCCCGAGCTGCACGGTGCGGCCGCGCACGTCGAGCGGGCCGACCTCGAAGGGTACGACATGATCGTCGCCGGCATAGCCGAACTCGCCGAGTTTGGGGTGATGTTCAGTCACTTGATGCGTTTCCAACATGACAAAGCTCCAGGGCGCGGCCATGCGGCCCGGAGGGGTGCATGCGTCCAAACGCGCTTGATTTGCGTGATGGGGCGCAAATAGGCATCGCGCCGCCCCGGATCAAGCGTTTTGAGAGCAAGCGCCTGGAGATCAAGCGCCCAGACACCAGGCCAAAACCGCCTTCTGGGCGTGGAGCCGGTTCTCGGCTTCGTCGAAGACCACCGAATGCGGACCGTCGATGACCTCGTCGGTGACTTCCTCGCCGCGATGCGCCGGCAGGCAGTGCATGAACAGGGCGTCGGGCTTGGCCCTCGCCATCAGCGCCGCATTGACCTGATAGGGCGAGAAGACATTGTGGCCGCGGGCGCGGTGTTCCTGGCCCATCGACACCCAGCAGTCGGTGACGATGCAGTCGGCTTGGTCGACGGCTTCCTCGGGCGAGCGGGTGAAGTGCAGCTTGCCGCCATTGCTCTTCGACCAGTCGATATGCTTTTGCGCCGGCTCGCTGCCTTCCGGCACGGCGACATTGAGGTTGAAGCGGAACCGCGCCGAAGCTTCGAGCAGCGAATGCAGCACGTTGTTGCCGTCGCCGGTCCAGGCGATGGTCTTGCCGGCAACCGCACCGCGATGCTCTTCGAAGGTCATGATGTCGGCCATCAGCTGACAGGGATGAGTGTCGTCGGTCAGCCCGTTGATGACCGGAATCGTGGCATTCTCGGTCAGCTCGAGCAGCCGCTCATGCGACGTGGTGCGGATCATGATGGCGTCGACATAGCGCGACAGCACCTTGGCGGTGTCGGCGATGGTCTCGGAGCGGCCGAGCTGCATTTCGGTCCCGGTCAGCATGATGGTCTCGCCGCCGAGCTGTCGCATGCCGACGTCGAAGGACACGCGCGTGCGCGTCGACGGCTTGTCGAAGATCATGGCCAGCACCTTGCCTTCGAGCGGTTTGGTCCGTTCGCCGGCCTTGAGGCGCGCCTTGCGCACCACCGCATCGTCCAGCATCAGGCGCAGATCGCCTTCGGAAACGGCGGAAAGATCGGTGAAATGGCGAAGGCTCATCGGGAATGGTTCTCGGGATTACTTCGCGGCGGCCGCGGCGATGGCGTCGGTCAGGCCCTTGGCGCCGGCGCGGATGCGATCGAGCGCTTCGCCGATCTCGGCGTCGGTGACGGTCAGCGGCGGCAGCAGACGAATGACGTTGTCGCCTGCCGGCACCGCCAGCAGATGCTGGTCGCGCAGCGCCATGTTGACCTTGGTGTTGGGCATGGCGCATTTCAGGCCAAGCATCAGGCCGCTGCCCCTGATGCCTTCGATGACATCAGGAAATTCGTCGGCGACCGCCGCCAGGCCCTGCTTCATCAGCAATGCCTTGCGCTGGACGTCTTCGAGGAAGCCGTCTTCCAGCACGACGTCGAGCACAGCGTTGCCGACCGCCATGGCCAGCGGATTGCCGCCGAAAGTGGTGCCATGCACGCCTGCCGTCATGCCGACGACAGCGTCGTCGGTGGCGAGGCACGCGCCCATCGGAAAGCCGCCGCCAATGCCCTTGGCAATCGCCATGATGTCGGGCGTCACGCCGGTCCATTCATGCGCGAACAGCTTTCCGGTGCGACCGATACCGCACTGGACCTCATCGAAGATCAGCAGCAGGCCGTGCTGGTCGCAGAGCTGCCGCAGCCGTTTCAAGGATTGCGTCGGCACCGGGCGGATGCCGCCCTCGCCTTGCACCGGTTCGATCAGGATCGCGGCGGTCTCTGGTGTGATCGCCTTTTCGGCGGCGTCGATGTCGTCGAAGCCGACCTGGTCGAAGCCTTCGACCTTGGGCCCAAAACCTTCGAGATATTTGTACTGGCCGCCGGCGGCGATGGTCGCCAGCGTGCGGCCGTGGAAGGCGCCTTCGAAGGTAATGACCCGGAAGCGCTCGGGATGGCCCTTGACGAACTGGTAGCGCCGCGCCGTCTTGATCGCGCATTCGAGCGCCTCGGCGCCGGAATTGGTGAAGAACACCTTGTCGGCGAAGGTGGCGTCAGCCAGCCGCTCGCCGAGCCGGGCCTGCCCCGGGATCTCGTAGAGATTGGAGACGTGCCAGAGCTTGGCCGCCTGTTCGGTCAGCGCCGAGACCAGATGCGGATGGCTGTGGCCCAGCGAATTGACCGCGATGCCGCCAGCGAAATCGAGATATCGCTCGCCCTTGTCGGTAACCAGCCAGGTGCCTTCGCCATGATCGAAGGCCAAAGGGGCGCGGGCAAAGGTCTCGTAAAGCGCCGAACCGCTCATTATATGCGTCTCCGGTACCGGAAAAATCAAAAAAGCCGCCAAAGCGGCGGCCTTTGCGGCTTATCGTGTTTTTCGGCCATGAAGTCAACGAAAACGTCGTGCAGAGGCGCGTGGCCAGCTCCCGACGAGACGCCGGCTCATAAGCGACCGGGCAAGTTGGGGAAAACCTAAAAAACCGATTCGTGTTGCACCTGGGACTCTTGTCACCGAGTCAACACATGAGGTAATTGTAGTCGGGAAATAACTAGATTTCGTGCGGCGGACCTAATCACCTAATATATGTGGTGTCTGCCCCGGCAAAGATTGCCGGGTCGGGAACGGATTCCGGCTGCCGCACACATAGCAGGAGCGCGGTCTCATGAACTGGACTGACGAGCGGGTCGAACTTCTCAGGAAACTGTGGTCGGAGGGCTTGAGCGCAAGCCAGATCGCCGCCCAACTCGGCGGGGTCAGCCGCAACGCGGTCATCGGCAAGGTGCACCGGCTGAAGCTGTCGGGCCGCGGACGCTCGACTGCAACGCCGGCGCGTCAGAAGAAGACAACGCAGGGATCTTCGATCCAGAAATCGGTGCCGCGCGCCGCAACCACGCAGCGCCATGTCGCGACTTCGATCGGGGCGAACGCGCTGCAGGCGCAGTTCGACGCCGAGCCAGTGGCGCGCCACTACATCCGCCCGGTCGAAAACGTCGTCGTGCCGATCTCGCGGCATCTGCAGCTCACCGATCTCACCGAGCGCACCTGCAAATGGCCGAATGGCGATCCGCTGTCGGAAGACTTCAACTTCTGCGGCAACGAGGCGGCCGAAACCGGACCTTACTGCAAGTACCACGCAAGGGTGGCGTTCCAGCCGGCTTCAGAGCGGCGCAGAAGCCGGTAGTTAGGAATAGGGATTGGGGACTGGGCAGTAGGGAATGGGGTAGCGCTCGTGAGGCGCTACCTTATTCTGCCTACTGCCTACTGCCTACTGCCTACTGCCTACTGCCTACTGCCTACTGCCTACTGCCTACCATCACAGCCACCCACTCTTCCGAAATCGCCAATACAAAAACGAGCAGATCAGCGCGATCGAGACCAATACGACGGGATAGCCGTATTGCATCTTCAGCTCCGGCATGTCGTCGAAATTCATGCCGTAAATGCCGGCGAGCGCCGTCGGCACCGCCAGGATCGCGGCCCATGAGGCCAGCTTCTTGGTGTTCGCGGTTTCCTGGCTCTGGCCGACCAGCAGGCTGGCTTCGAAAGCGAAGGCCAGAACCTCGCGCAGGCTGTCGATCTTTTCCTGCACGGTGCGGATATGATCGGTGACATCGCGAAACAGCGGATGCATGGCGGTATGGATCTGCGGCAGGTCGGCGCTGGTCAGCCGGCGGCAGACCTCGACCAGCGGCAGCGCCGCATTGCGCAGGCGCAACAGATCGCGGCGCAGCATATAGAGCCGCTCGATGTCGGGACCGGTCATCGGCTTCAGCAGCACCCTGTCCTCGATCGCCTCGACCTCGTCCTCGATCTGCTCGAGCACCGGCATGTAGTTGTCGACGATGAAGTCGAGAATGGCGTAGAGGACGAAATCCTCGCCCTTGGCCAGTGAGTGCGGACAGCTTTCCCAGTGCTGGCGCACGGCGGCGTATGAGGTCGAGGGACCATGCCTGACGCTGACGATATAGCCTGAGCCGACGAACAGATGCGTCTCGCCGAAGGTGACGCGTCCGTCGATCAGCTGTGCAGTGCGGGCAACGATGAACAGCGCATCGCCATATTGCTCGATCTTCGGCCGCTGGTGCGGATGTTCGGCGTCTTCGATCGCCAGTTCGTGCAGATGAAATTGCGCCTTGACGCGCAGCAGAAGCTCGCGGTCGGGTTCGAGCAGCCCGATCCAGACGACATGGCCCGACTTCTTGGCCCATTCGCCGGCCTCCTCGATCGGTATGTCGGCGATGCGCTTGCCGGCGGTGTAGACGCTCGACGCGATGATGCCGGACGATGCCGGCGCCGGCTTGAACTCTCGGACATATTCCATCGCAGCCTCCTGAGCGCCTGGCCTTGGCCAGGAACCGAGACGCTAACATCCGGGCAGTTTAGCGCAATATGATTAAGCGTTCGAGGGGCGCGCGATCACTTCACCGGCAGCGCCGGCAGGGCAACCTTGTCGGTCTTGTCGCCCTTGGGACGCTCGGCCGGCAACTGCTCGCCGGTGACGATGTAGTAGATCGTCTCGGCAATGTTGGTGGCGTGGTCGCCGATGCGCTCGATGTTCTTGGCGCAAAACAGCAGATGCGTGCACGGCGTGATGTTGCGCGGATCTTCCATCATGTAGGTCAGCAATTCGCGAAACAGCGAGGTGTACATGGCATCGATCTGGTCGTCGCGGTCGCGAACGAAGCCTATTTTCTCGACCGAGCGCGAGGCATAGACGTCGAGCACTTCCTTGAGCTGGGTCAAAGCGAGTTCGGCCAGCGCCTCGAGGCCGCGAAACAGGCTGGTCGGCTGGCGGCCGTCAATGACGCTGACCACACGCTTGGCGACGTTCTTGGCGAGGTCACCGACCCGTTCGAGGTCGGCCGAAATGCGGATGGCGCCGACGATCTCGCGCAGATCCGTCGCCATGGGCTGGCGCTTGGCGATGATGACGATGGCTTTGTCGTCGATTTCGCGCTGGCCATCGTCAAGCACGATATCGTCACGAATGACCTTCTGGGCGAGGCCGGGATCGGCATTGACCAGCGCCTGGATCGCCTGCTCGACCATGCGCTCGGCATGGCCGCCCATCGCAGCGATGCGCTTCGCCAGGTATTTCAGCTCTTCGTCATAGGCGCTGACAATGTGTACGGACTGCATGGGCGAAATGCCTTCCTTAAATCTTTGGCCTTTTGAGTCGTTTTCCTCGACCCTGTGCTGATACGCTAGCCGGATGACAGAAAGAAGAAACAGGCAGTTAGCAGATAGTACCGCCTCAGCCTGCCGGCAAATGGACCGTGAACGCCGCTCCCTTGCCAACTTCCGACTTGATCGAAAGCCGGGCGTTGTGGCGCGTCAGAATATGCTTGACGATGGACAGGCCAAGACCGGTGCCTTTCTGGGTGCGGCTGCTCTCCACGTCGACGCGATAGAAGCGCTCGGTAATGCGCGGTATGTGCTCTTCCGGGATGCCCGGGCCATAGTCCCTGATGGTGACATCGATGCCCGGTTCCGGGCCGGCCTCGCCCCGCGCGATCGACACCGTGACGCGTCCGCCAGGCTGGCCGTATTTGCAGGCGTTTTCCAAGAGATTCTCGAACACCTGGAACAGCTCGTCGCGGTCTCCGGGCACGTCGAGCGGCCCCTCGGCGTAGTCGCGTTCGACGACGACGCCGTTCTCGCTGGCGAGCGGGCCCAGTGAATCGATGACGCTGTCGATGGTCTGGCGCAGATCGACCTCGGTTCCCGGCCTCAGGTAAGGCTTCATTTCAAGCCTCGACAGCGACAGGAGATCGTCGATGAGGCGCGCCATGCGGCCGGTCTGGTTCTGCATGATCTGCAGGAACTGCTCGCGCGCCGCCGGATCGTTGCGGGCCGGGCCGCGCAACGTCTCGATGAAGCCCGAGATCGAAGCAAGCGGGGTGCGCAACTCGTGGCTGGCATTGGCTATGAAGTCAGCGCGCATGCGGTCGATGCGGCGCGTCTCGCTCTGGTCCTTGAATACCAGCACATAGAGATCGGTGGCGTGGCCGACCGAGGACGCGCTGACCCGGTAGGCGCGTTCCACCGGCAGCTTCTCGGTGTAGTCGACGGCATCGGAGGCGACGGCTCCCGACAGCACGCCGTCCAGCAATGCCTGCATTTCCGGGGCGCGGAATTTCAGCGACAGCGACAGGCCGGGCGCGATGCCGCCAAAGGCGGCATAGGCGGCGGCATTGGCGTGGACGATGGTGGCGGTGCGGTCGAAGATGATCAGCGGATCGGCAACGGCAGCCGCAAGATATTCGCCGGAAAGCCGCTGCAGCCCGCTCGCCTCGACCGTGGTAATGGTCTCAGCAGACCGGCTGGCGCCACCGGTTGGCAGAAGCGCGGCGGCCAGCAGCACCGTCAACGCAGCCAGGACGACATAGGCGGAGATACCGGCAAACCCATAAACGGCCATGATGGCGATCGCACCGGCGGCAAGCAGCCATCGGCTGTTCCACAGCCGTCCGGCGACGGCCTGCCCCGTGGTTGTCCGCTCTGCGCCGGTGTCAGCCATTCGTGCTTTCCGTGCTTCTGCGCCGGTCCCGCCGAAACTTCCGCTGGACCGGGTTTGAGGCCCCCCATAGCATGAGTCCGCAAGCTGGAAAGGTTCGTCTCGATGAAAAAAGCCAAGGAAAGTCCCGCCGCAGAGCCGGCAAAGGGGCCGCTGAAGATCAAGGTGGGCGGCAAGGAGCGGGAGTTCGACATCGAAAACCCCGAGCTTCCCAGCTGGATCGAGGACCACAAACTGACCGCAGGCGACTACCCCTACGACAAGAAAATGAAGAGCGAGGAGTATGACGAGACGCTGGAGCGGCTGCAGATCGAACTGGTCAAGGCGCAGGCCTGGCTGCAGGCGACCGGCAGCAGAGTGATGTCGCTGTTCGAGGGGCGCGATGCCGCCGGCAAGGGCGGCACCATCTCGGTGCTGCGCCAGTATCTCAATCCTCGAACCGCGCGCAATGTGGCGCTGACCAAGCCGACCCCAACCGAAGTCGGGCAATGGTACTACCAGCGCTACGTCGCCCATTTCCCGACATCGGGCGAATTCGTCACCTTCGACCGGTCCTGGTACAACCGCGGCGGCGTCGAGCCGGTGATGGGCTTCTGCACACCGGAACAGCATGCAAAATTCCTCGACGAGACGCCGCATTTCGAGCGGATGATCTCCAACGACGGCATCTATTTCTTCAAATTCTGGCTCAACATCGGCCGCGAAACCCAGCTCGAACGGTTTCACGACCGCCGCTGGTCTCCGCTGAAGAACTGGAAGTTCTCGCCGATCGATATTGCCGGCATTACCAAATGGGACGACTACACCAAGGCGCGCGACCAGATGGTCGAGCGCACGCACAAACAGTTCGCGCCCTGGATCATCGTGCGGGCCAATGACAAGCGACGCTCGCGGCTGGCCGTCATGCGGCGCATCCTGTTGTCGCTGCCCTATGATGGGCGCGATCTCGACGCCATCGGCAAGGAAGATAAGAAGATCGTCGGCGACGGGCCGTCGTTTCTCGAGAAGTAGAGACTGGCCTCGATGCAGAGGCTGAAATTACAGAGCCCACCCCCACACGGAGGTGGGCTCTGTGGCCATTGTCTAAAGCGCGTCGCATTTGAACGGATTCACGCGACGCGCTTTAGGTCTTTGTTTCATGCATGTCGTTCTCTCAAAACCGGGGCCACTTTGAGCGACATGCATTAAAGCGCGTCGGGTGAAGACAGTCTCACGACGCCTGCCGCATGCCGAGCATGTGGGGGGTGCCCCTGACCAACACCGGGGCGTGATGGTTGCGGCGCGAACGCACGACATCCAGCGTATGCTCGTTGAAGGTCAGCAGTGTGGCGACGACCTGCTGGTTGCCATAGGTGCGCTGGTAACCGAGCGGCGTCGCCAGGAAGTGCAACTGCAGCGTCCGCAGCACCCACACCGGCTCGACCTCGATAATGACCTGATCGACATTGCGAGCAAGGCCCCATTCGACGAAGCCGGCGATCAGTTCGGTGCCGACCGTAGACACGCCGCGCTTGCCATCGCGAAAGCCTGGCGCCACCGCGTAACGGGTTAGCTCCCAGACATTCGGTCCCGAAGGGCGCTTTCCCTCGCAGAGTTCCGGCATCACATCGCTAAGGAGATGCGGCCGTGTGGTCGGCAGCATCCGATGATAGCCTGCAAGCTCGCCATTGCGTATGACAAGGTGGTGTTCGGCCTCATCATGGTCGAATTGATCGATTTCGAGGCCGTCCGGGCGATCGAGATCGGTCCACCGCATCTCATCGACGAAGACCTTGTAACGCAGGCGATGGACGGCCTCCCATAGGTCGGGACGTTCCATCAGTTGTTGAGTGGTAAGGGAAAATAGCATTAGCCGTCTCCTGGGCTTAAGAGGAAGATACGGCCGGGCTTTCCCGAAAAAATTGCGCGAAGGTGTTGGCAAGGATTTCCAGGCTGCCACAGCCGACATGGCTAATATAGCTGCGCCTAAACGCCTCCGCGATGGCGTGCACCCTGTTGGCGACGCCGAGTCTGCTTTTGGCGTTAAGAAAGCATTAGCCGTCTCAAGAGGACGACAGGGGCCGGTCTTTTCTGAAGATATGACGCCGACAATGCGGCCATAAATTTCGGGCCGCCAGAACCGGCCTAGCTGATATAGCCGTGCCTGACTGCTTCGGCGACTGCCTGCACACGGTTGGCGGCGCCTAGTTTGCTCTTGGCGTTGAGAAGGTGTTTCTCAGAGGTATGCTCCGAGATGCCGAGGATCTGCGAAATCTCCCACTCGGATTTTCCGACCGCCGCCCATTGCAGGCATTCGCGCTCGCGCGGCGTCAATTCAATGTGATCGATAGATTTGCCGGCCGTCGTTTGAAGCTGCATGGCGCGGCCGATGGCATAGGTGGAGGCCAGCGAGACCATTGCGAATTCGGCTTCGGACAGTTCGACCGCCTCACCGCCCAGCGAGACCAGCGCGATCTGGCCTTCGAGCGTGATCAGCGGGAAGGCGAGGCCGTCACGCAGCTTGAACTGGCGGGCGTCGCGCATTACCTCGGCGCTGCTCTTGTCGGCGGGCATGCTTTGAACGGCATCGCGCCATTGGAATGGCGCCCGAAACTGCTTCAAATGGCTGACCACCGGATCGTGGTCGACGTAGTTGCGCGATAAGTAACGCTCCAGCCATTCGCTAGGCCAATCGCAGAGCAGCACATGGTCCTTCGTCTGGCTGCTTGGTGTACCGGGCTGCGGCACCGTTGCGGCTATCAGGGCCGTCAATCCGAAATTCGAGGTGACACTAAGTAGCTGCTCGCACACCGCAGCCGACGTGTCGGCACGCTGCACCCGGTCAATATATTCAAGTGTCCGGTCAAAATAACCCATCGCAACATCTACCCCATGTTGCCTACCGCTCTTGAGACCGATGCTACGTGCCTGCCCCGCACTTAGCCATCAACCCCGGATTGCAAAGCCACATCCTTAGCTTTTCTAACGCCAGCGACCGCCAACCCCGGGCCGACTCTGTGCGGCTATTTGCAACCTCGCCAAAGCATAACCCGAAATTTGCCCTTTGAAATCAAAAACAATTGTGCCTGCGCCGTTTTCGTATCACAAGCCAACGGCCAAGACGGGCGGAGTTTTTTGTGACATCACGCTGGATAACCATCGCCTTGCTGTCGATGCTGATCGGAGTGCAGCCGTTTGCCGGCGCTGTGCGGGCAGCGGAACCGCAGGTGCCGGTGCATTGGGATGCCAAGGAGCGGCTGCCGAAGCCGGACCTTGCGGCGCTGCCGAGGCTCAGGTTCCTCACCACAACCGATTTCCCGCCCTTCAATTTTCTCGACGGCACGGGCCGACTGTCCGGCTTCCACATCGACCTGGCGCGGGCGATTTGCGCCGAACTCGACATCGCCGACAAATGCCAGATCCAGGCGCTGCCCTGGGCCGAACTCGACGACGCGTTGCAGAAGGGCGAAGGCGAGGCGATCATCGCCGGCATCGCCGCAACGCCGGAGACGCGGGCGAAGTACAGCTTTTCGCGCTCCTATCTACAGTTTCCGGCGCGCTTCATCATGCCGAAGACCAAGGCCTTCGCCGAGCCGATCCTCGACAAATTGCGCTCGAAGCGGGTCGGCGTGCTGGCCGGCTCGGCGCATGAAAAGATGCTGCGCGATTATTTCGGCACCGTGCAGATCATCCGCTTTCAACGGCCGGAAGACCTCTACAGCGGCTTGAAGAGCGCCAAGATCGATGCCGCCTTCGGCGACGGCATGCGCTTTTCCTTCTGGCTGGGCGGCACGGACGCCGCCGGTTGCTGCCGCTTCGCCGGTGGACCCTACCTGGCGCCGGAATATCTGGGGTCCGGCATGACCATTGCCACCCGGGCCAGCGACCCAGCGCTGGCCGCAGCCATGGACTACGCGCTGCAGGAGATATCGGTGAAAGGCACCTTCGCCGAATTCTACCTGCGCTATTTCCCGGTCAGTTTCTTCTGATCCGGTTCCCGGTCAGCTTTTTCTGATCCGGTCCCGGTCAGCTTCCTTTAGGGGCTGGATCAGGTCAGCGTGCGCAGGCGGGCCTTCGCCCCGCGCGCGATGGCTGCGGCGGTCAGCGTGTCGAGATCGAGCTCACGCCGGATCAACTGCAGCACCCGCAATTCCTCCATGCGCATTTCTAGATCGACGGCGGCAACCTCGAAGGCCGCGGCATAGGCGGTGTCGTGCAGCCGTTCGGGCAAAGTCTCGGCGACACGCTCGAGCACGCCTTCCAACCCATCCTTTTCATGCAGCATCTTCTGGCAGTCCTGCGCAATGGCGATCAGCCTGTCCTGCTTGAAATCCTCGAACACCGGCCAGCTGCGGACGACGTCGCCGATGCGCGCCAGTTCGATATCGGTCATGTCGCGATCGGAAGCCGAGGTGATGACCATCAGGTAGATCAGGGCTTCATGGGTGGACGGCAACGGCATTCAAAACTCCTTGATAGTGAGGGTCGAAGGTAGGGACGCCACGGCGCCGTCGCAACGAAAACGCCTGATATCGTTGACGCTCCGCCCTGTCGCGCCTAGAGACCCGGTTGAAAAATCTTACCAGCCGCGAAAGCCGGCCATGACTGGAACTTTGACATGACGGGATCAAACATCGCCGATCTCAACCCCGAAATGCTTGCGGCAGCCGCCGAAAGCAAGGCCTGGCCGTTCGAGGAAGCCAAAAAGATCATCGAGCGCTACAAGGGCGGCGACTTCCCGGAGATCGTCCTGTTCGAGACCGGCTACGGCCCGTCGGGCCTGCCGCATATCGGCACGTTCGGCGAGGTCGCGCGCACCTCGATGGTGCGCCATGCCTTTCACGTGCTGACCGGGAACAAGGTCAAGACCAAGCTGCTCTGCTTCTCCGACGATATGGACGGCATGCGCAAAATCCCCGACAATGTGCCGGATCGCGCAGCGCTCGAGCCCTATCTGCATATGCCCCTGTCGGCGGTGCCCAATCCGTTCGGCGGCGACTATCCGAGCTTTGGCGACCACAACAACGCGATGCTGTGCCGCTTCCTCGACACGTTCGGCTTCGACTACGAATTCGCCAGCGCCACGCAGTACTACAAGGCCGGCCGCTTCGATGCGATGCTGGTGCGCGCCGCCGAGCGCTATGAGCAGATCATGGCGGTGATGCTGCCGACGCTGGGGCCGGAGCGGCAGGCAACCTACAGCCCGTTCCTGCCGATCTCGCCGAAGAGCGGGCGCGTGCTCTACGTGCCGATGAAGCATGTCGACGCCAAGGCCGGCAACATCACCTTCGACGATGAGGGCACCGAGACCACGCTTTCGGTGACCGGCGGGAAGGTCAAGCTGCAGTGGAAGCCGGATTTCGGCATGCGCTGGGCAGCGCTCGGCGTCGATTTCGAAATGTTCGGCAAGGACCACCAGACCAATGCGGTGATCTACGACCGCATCTGCAACATTCTCGGCGGACGCGCGCCGGAGCATTTCGTCTACGAATTGTTCCTCGACGAGAACGGCCAGAAGATCTCGAAGTCGAAGGGCAACGGGCTGACCATCGACGAATGGCTGCGCTACGCGCCGACCGAAAGCCTCGGCCTCTATATGTACCAGCGGCCAAGGCAGGCGAAAAAGCTCTATTTCGACGTCATCCCACGCGCCGTCGACGAGTACTACACCTTCCTCAACGCCTATCCGCGCCAGGACTGGAAGGAGCGGCTGGGCAATCCGGTCTGGCACATGCATGACGGCAAGCCGCCTTCCATCGACATGCCGGTGCCGTTCTCGCTGCTGCTCAACCTGGTCAGCGCCTCCAACGCGCAAAACAAGGATGTGCTGTGGGGCTTCATCTCGCGCCATGCATCTGGCGTGACGCCGGCGACGCATCCCGAACTCGACCAGCTGGTCGGTTTCGCCATCCGCTACTTCGACGATTTCGTGAAGCCGACGAAGACCTTCCGGCCGGCCGACGATGTCGAACGCGTGGCGCTGGAAGCGCTTGGCAACGCGCTTGCTGGCCTGCCGGCCGGCGCCGACGGCGAAGCGATCCAGAACGCTTCGCTCAACGTGGCGCGCAAGATCGAACGCTATCAGGACCATTCGAAGAAGAGCCCGGACGGCGGCCCTGGTGTCTCGGGCGCTTTCTTCCAGATGATCTACCAGGTGCTGATCGGCCAGGAACGCGGACCGCGCTTCGGTTCGTTCGCAGCCCTCTACGGCATCGCCGAAACCCGCGCGCTCATTGAGCGGGCGCTGGCTGGTCAGCTGGCGGCGTAATTTCCGTCCCGGACGGCGGCGTGTCTATCGCCGGGGCATCGAGGATCGGTTGCGACGCCGTCGGTGCCACAACAGGCGTTGGCGCCGGTGGCAGGCCGCCAAGATCGGGCGCGGCGCCGAAGACGCCCTTCTTGGCGGCGCGCGCCTTGTCGCCCGCTTCGACATAGGGGCCGGCTGCCGTGGCGCGCGCCCAGCCGTTTTCGACCAGCCACTGGCCGACATCCAGCTTGCCGATGCGGCATTCGGCGGCGATCAGCGCACGGTCGGCCTCCGGCGGCACCTTGCAGGCAACGGCCCGGCCGCGCAGGAAAGACCGGAACGCGGTGCGCGCCCTGATACCGCAAGCCCAGGACTTGCCGCCCTCGGTGCAGGTCTCGTCTTGCCTGACGATGTCGATGCCGGAGACCGTCACGGAATAACCATTGGCTTCGATCAGGCCGGCGGCGGCCGCGACCGGCTGGAACAGTTTTGTTCCTCCCCAGTCGTCGACCGCTCTGCGCCCACGCGGCTTGGGCGGCCCGGCCAGCGCCAGGTCGCTCAGCGGCGCGCGTGGCTCAACCCGTTCAAGTTCTTCTACCGGCAGCGGCGGCGGAGCGATGGCCTCGGGATCGATCGCCCTCGAATGCACCTGAGGCGAGTGCATCGGAGGCTTGACGGGCCGGACCTCGGGGATCGCCGACGTCGCCGGCTCCTCGGGCACGGCCTCGGTGTCCGGGTCGATCTGGTCGACGGTGATGGCGGTGCTTTCGCGATGCAGCGCGCGACCGCCGGCGACGACAATGGCGACCATCACCGGGATCGCCAGGAGGGCTATGAGGATTTGAAGCAGACGCACCGCGAGACCTACTGGCTTGCCCAGACGATCCGCGCCACCCATTCGACATCGCGCATCGCGATGTCGCGGTCCGGGTGGTCGGGGTTGAGCGAAATCAGCACGATCGATTTCGTCGTCTGGCGGTCGAGCACCTTGGCCATGACTTCGCCGGCATTGGTCTTGACGACGACGCGGTCGCCCTTGCGGGTAGCGGCGCCCGGCTCGACGATCAGCACATCGCCATTGCGGTACAGCGGCAGCATGGAATCGCCCTGCACCTTCAACGCATAAGAGGTTTCGGTCGCCCGTGCCGGAAGCTCGACAAGGTCCCAGCCCTGGCCTGAGGGATAGCCGGCATCATCGAAGAAGCCGCCGGCGCCGGCCTGGGCAAAGCCGAGCAGCGGCACCGCCGAACGCTGCGCGGCTACCGAGCCCGAAGCGGCCTTGGCACGGCCTTCGACCAGCCCGGTGAATTCGTCGAGCGAGGCGCCGGTCGCCTCGATGATCTTCGCCAGCGATTCGGTCGACGGCCAGCGCGGCCGTCCATCCGAGGACAGCCGCTTCGATTTGTTGAAAGCGGTGGAGTCCAGACCGGCTCGCCGGGCCAGGCCGGAGGCCGACAACGAATAGCGCTCAGCGAGAGCGTCGATGGCTGCCCAAACTCGGTCATGCGAGAGCAATTCGCTCTCCTCAAAACAGGAAAAAATACCTTTTCCTTCTAACGCGCGGTCATCCGATTGTCCACCGGCGCGCGGCCTGATCCCCTAAAAAGCTGTGTGCGGCGAAGTCGTCATGGATGCCTCAAACTGCCTTGGCAAGGCTGCGCAATCCCTGGTCGGAGCTCATGAAACCCCGCTCGGCCTAGGTCGGCGGTCGCGGTTGAACGGAGCGGGCAAGCGTACTGTTGGACGCGCCAAGGACGCTGTAGCATTTTGATTTGGCGCATGACCCCGAAAATCGATTCCGATTTTCGGGGTCATGCGCGAGGTCGGCGAGCATCATGTAGCGGGCGTTGTTGAGATGGAGGTTGAAGTCGATCTCGGTCGGCAGGCAGCGAAAAGCCAGTCGGCTTTCGCTACCGACCGCATAAGGCCACGGCGCCTTGCCGTGGCCATCATGCGCGCAAGGCGCCCCCAGACGTACATGGGGCGCTAGCTCAAGCGGCCTTCTTCACCTCGCCTTTCGCATAGGGATCGAAGCGCTGGTAGAAGGTCTCGCCCTTCTCGGCCAGGTCGAGCAGCAGCTTTGGCGCCTTGAACTCGGCGCCGTATTTCTTCTGCAGGCCTTTGGCTATTCTGACGAACTCCCTGGCGCCGATGCCGTCAATATAGGACAGCGCGCCGCCGGTGAATGGCGCGAAACCAAAGGCGAGGATCGACCCGAGATCGGCCTCGCGCGGATCGGTGACGATGCCTTCCTCCATCACCCGGGCCGCTTCCAGCGCAATGGTGACCAGCAGGCGCTGCTGCAGTTCCTCATAATCGACCTTCTCGGCCTCCAGCTGCGGATAGAGATCCTTCAGGCCCGGCCACAGCTTCTTCCTGGCGGGCTTGGCGGGATAGTCGTAAAAACCCTTGCCGTTTTTGCGGCCGAAGCGGCCATGGGTGTCGACCAGCGTGTTGATCAACGCCATCTGCCTGGGGTCGACGGCCTTGTCGCCGAGGTCCCTGATGGTCTGCTTCATGATCTTCTGGGCAAGGTCGATCGCCGTCTCGTCGGTCAGGGCCAGGGGGCCGACCGGCATGCCGGCGGCCTTGGCGGCGTTCTCGATCATCGGCGCCGGAACGCCTTCGATCAGCATCTTGTAGGCTTCCGACATGTAGCGCAGCACGCAGCGGTTGACGTAGAAGCCGCGCGTGTCGTTGACGACGATCGGCGTCTTCTTGATGGCGCGCACGAAATCGATCGCGGTGGCCAGCGCCTTGTCGCCGGTCTTCTTGCCCAAAATGATCTCGACCAGCATCATCTTGTCGACCGGCGAGAAGAAGTGGATGCCGACGAAATTCTTCGGCCGCGCCGAATTCTTGGCCAGTGCGGTGATCGGGATGGTCGAGGTGTTGGAGGCGAAGATCGCCGACGATTTCAGCACGGCTTCGGCCTGCTCGGTGGCAGCCTTCTTGACGGCCGAATCCTCGAACACCGCCTCGACCACCAGATCGCAGCCGGCGAGATCGGCATAGTCGGCCGACGGCGTGATCAGCGACAGAAGTCTGTCCTTCTCCTCGGGCTTGACGCGGCCCTTCTTGACCTGATCGGAGATCAGGCTGTCGGAATGCGTCTTGCCCTTTTCGGCCGACGCCATGTCGCGGTCGAGCAGGACGACCGGGATGCCAGCCTTGGCGGTGACAAAGGCGATGCCGGCGCCCATGAAGCCGGCGCCGAGAATACCGATCTTCTTGAACTTGGTCTCCGGCACGCCGGCCGGGCGGCGGGCGCCCTTGTTGAGCTCCTGCAGCGAGACGAACAGCGAGCGGATCATCGCTGCTGCTTCCTTCGACTGCATGATTTCGGTGAAATAGCGCTGTTCGATCCGCAGACCGGTGTCGAACGGCACCAGCAGGCCTTCATAGACGCATTTCAGGATCGCCGCGGCGGCCGGATAATTGCCGTAGGTCTCGCGGCGCAGGATGGCGATGGCCGGCGGCCACAGATTGAAGCCGGCCGGCGTATAGATTTGGCCGCCAGGCAGCTTGAAGCCCTTCTCGTCCCAGGGCTGGACGGCTTTCAGGCCGTTCCTGATCATCGCCTTGGCGGTCTCGATCAGCTTGCCGGGTTCGGCGATCTCGTGGATCAGCCCCATCGCCTTGGCTTTCTGCGGCGACAGCGTCTGGCCGGTGGTCAGCATCTGCAACGCCTGCTGCTGGTCGGTCAGGCGCGGCACGCGTTGGGTGCCACCGGCGCCGGGGAAGATGCCGACCTTGACTTCCGGCAAGGCCATCTTGACCTTTTCGGAGTCAGCGGCAACGCGGCCATGACAGGCCAGCGACAGCTCGAACGCGCCACCCATGCAGGTGCCGTTGATCGCCGAGACCCAAGGCTTGCCCGACGTTTCGAGCTTGCGCCACAAGCCACCCATGCGGCCGGCATTGTCGAACAAAAGCTGTGCCGCCTTCTCCGGGTCCTTGGTCTTCTCCTTGGCAAATACGGCCAGCATCTTCTGCAGCATGGTCAGGTCGGCGCCGCCGGAGAAGCTGTCCTTTCCCGAGGTGATCACCGCGCCCTTGATGGCGGCGTCGGCCACCACATGGTCGATGATCTTCTCGAGCTCGTTCATCACCTCTTCGGTGAAGACGTTCATCGAGCGGTCCGGCATGTTCCAGGTGACCAGCGCGATGCCGTCTGCGTCGGTGTCGACCGTGAAGTTTGTATAAGTCATGTCTCTCTCCTTCCGGCCGAAAATCAGACGCGTTCGATAATCGTTGCGGTGCCCATGCCGGCGCCGATGCAGAGCGTCACCAGAGCGGTGTTCAAATCGCGGCGCTCGAGCTCGTCCAGCACCGTGCCCAGGATCATCGCGCCGGTGGCGCCGAGCGGATGGCCCATGGCGATGGCGCCGCCATTGACGTTGATCTTGTCGTGCGGGATTTCGAATGCCTGCATGTAGCGCAGCACCACTGAGGCGAAGGCCTCGTTGAGCTCGAACAGGTCGATATCCGACAGCTTCATCTTGGCGCGCTTCAGAAGCTTCTCGGTGACGTCGACCGGACCGGTAAGCATCAGCACCGGCTCGGAGCCGATGTTGGCAAAGGCGCGGATGCGGGCGCGTGGCTTCAGGCCCATCGTCTTGCCGGCCTTCTTCGAGCCGAGCAGTACGGCGGCCGCACCATCGACGATGCCGGACGAGTTGCCGGCATGGTGGACGTGGTTGACCTCTTCGACTTCCGGATGCTTCTGCACGGCGACCGCGTCGAAGCCGCCCATTTCGCCAGGCATGACGAAGGACGGGTTGAGCGAGGCCAGCGACTGCATGTCGGTCGACGGCCGCATATGCTCGTCATGATCGAGGATGGTGAGGCCGTTCTGGTCCTTGATCGGTATGACGGAGTTCTTGAAACGGCCATCGGCCCAGGCCTTGCCCGCACGCTTCTGGCTCTCGACCGCATAGGCATCGACGTCGTCGCGCGAAAAACCATACTTGGTGGCGATCAAATCGGCCGATATGCCTTGCGGCACGAACCAGCCGGGTAGGCCGACGGACGGGTCCATGAACCAGGCGCCGCCCGAGGCGCCCATGCCGACGCGCGACATCGATTCCACGCCGCCTGCAATGACGATCTCGTCGGCGCCTTGCGCGATCTTGGCGGCGCCGAAATTGATGGCGTCGAGACCCGAGGCGCAGAAGCGCGATATCTGCATGCCCGGCGCCTTGTTGTCGTAGCCGGCCTCGAAGGCGGCGGCGCGCGGGATGACGGAGCCGGCTTCGCCGACCGGATCGACGCAGCCGAAGATGATGTCGTCGACGTTTGCAGTGTCGAGGCCGTTGCGGTCGCGCAACGCTTCAAGCGTCCTGGCCGCAAGCCGCACCGCCGGCACCTCGTGCAGCGAGCCATCCTTCTTGCCCTTGCCGCGCGGTGTGCGCACGGCGTCATAGACATAAGCTTCAGCCATTTGCTTGCTCCTTGCTTTGCCGACGTCGCTCTCAGAGAGAGCGGCCGATCAGCAATTTCATGATCTCGTTGGTGCCGCCGTAGATGCGCTGGACGCGGGCGTCGCGGAACATGCGGGCGATCGGATATTCATTCATGTAGCCATAGCCGCCATGCAATTGAAGGCATTCGTCGACGACTTTTCCCTGCAGGTCCGAGAGCCAGTATTTCGCCATCGACGCCGTCACCGGATCCAGCCCGCCATTGATGTGGCGGGTGACGCAATCATTGTAGAAGACGCGGCCGATGGTGGCCTCGGTCTTCAGTTCGGCGAGCTTGAACTGGGTGTTCTGGAACTCGATGATCGCTTTGCCGAAGGCCTTGCGGTCCTTGACGTAGTCGATGGTCAGAGCAAGCGCGCGCTCGATCATTGCGATCGCGCCGGTGCCGATCTGCAGGCGCTCCTGCGGCAATTGCTGCATCAGCTGGATGAAGCCCTGTCCCTCTTCGTGGCCAAGCAGGTTCGAGGTCGGCACGCGCAGATCATTGAAGAACAGCTCCGACGTGTCGTTGGCCTTCAGGCCGATCTTGTCGAGGTTGCGGCCGCGTTCGAAGCCTTCGGCCTCGTCGGCCTCGACGACGATCAGCGAGGTGCCCTTGGCGCCTTTGGCCGGATCGGTCTTGGTGACGACGATGATGAAATTGGCCAGTTGGCCATTGGTGATGAAGGTTTTCGAACCGTTGATCTTGTACTGGTTGCCGTCCTTCTCGGCGCGCGTCTTGACGCCTTGTAGGTCGGAGCCGGCGCCCGGCTCGGTCATGGCGATGGCGCCGATCAGTTCGCCGGTTGCCAGCTTCGGCAGCCATTTCTTCTTCTGCTCCTCGGAGCCGTAATGAAGGATGTAAGGGGCAACGATCGCATTGTGCAGGCCGATGCCGAAACCGTCGACGCCGACATGGCCGATCGCCTCGATGATGGCGCTCTCATGCGCGAAGGTGCCGCCGGAGCCGCCATATTCCTCCGGCATCGAGGCGCAGAGCAGGCCGGCGGAACCTGCCTTGCGCCAGCTCTCGCGGTCGACCATCTCGTTCTTCTCGAACTCGTCGTAGCGCGGCGCGATCTCTTCCGACATGAAGCGATGCGCCATGTCGTAGAGCATGCCGACTTCGTCCGCCGCCCAGGCTGGCTTCGGCAAAGAGAGCACTTCTGATGGATTTGTCATGCCGTTTCTCCCGCGCCAACGTCCCCCTCCCCCTTGAGGGGAGGGTGGCCGCGAAGCGGTCGGGTGGGGTCGCCGATGACGTGCTCGACCTTATCTTCGGAATTGACGCGGGTTTGGGGCATTGCGATCATCTCCTACCAAAGCGCCAACCAGCCGGCGCACTGCACGCAGGACCCCTCCCGGCCCTTCGGGCCACCCTCCCCTCAAGGGAGGGGGACGCCAGCCATTTCTAGAACGCTTCCGCAGGCAGCGCCATTAGCGTGTCCGCACCACTGGAAATGCGGGCCAGATGTGCCGACGTCTCGGGCATGATCCGCTCCATGAAGAAGCGCGCCGTCACCACCTTGTTGTCGTAGAAAGCCCCATTTTCGTGGACAGACTGCGAGCCGTTGGCGCCGGTCTTGCCGAGCGCGGCCTTGGCCATCTGCGCCCACATGTAGCCCAGCGCCACAAGGCCAAAGAGATGCATGTAATCGGTCGACGCGGCGCCGGCATTGTCGGGCTTGGCCATGCCGTTCTGCACCAGCCACATGGTCGCCGCCTGCAGATCGTTGAGGCCTTTCTTCAGCGCCTTGGTGAACGGCGCCAGCTTGTCGTCGGCACGGTTCTCCTCGCAGAACTCGCCGACGTCCTTGAAGAAGGCCTGCACGGCGCGGCCGCCATTCAGACCAAGCTTGCGGCCGACGAGGTCGAGCGCCTGGATGCCGTTGGCGCCTTCATAGATCATGGCAATGCGGGCATCGCGCACGAACTGGCTCATGCCGTGTTCTTCGATGTAGCCGTGGCCGCCGAACACCTGCTGCGCCATGACGGCATGGTCGAAGCCCTTGTCGGTGAGCACGCCCTTGATCACCGGCGTCAGCAGGCCCGTATAGTCGTCGGCCGCCTGGCGATCCTTGTCGTCGGCGGAGCGGTGGGCGATGTCGGACTTGATCGCCGTCCACAGCGCCAGCGCGCGGCCGGCCTCGTTGAAGGCCTTCATGGTCATCAGCGAGCGGCGGATGTCGGGATGCACGATGATCGGATCGGCTTGTCTGTCCGGCGCCTTGGCGCCAGACAGCGAGCGGCCCTGCAGCCGGTCCTTGGCGTAGGAGACCGCGTTTTGGTAGGCGATCTCGGACAGCGACAGGCCCTGCAGGCCGACGCCGAGCCGGGCTTCGTTCATCATCGTGAACATCGCCTTCAGGCCGCCATTGGCCTCGCCGAGCAGCGTGCCTTCGGCCTCGTCATAATTCATGACGCAAGTCGAATTGCCGTGGATGCCCATCTTCTCCTCGATCGACCCGCAGGAGAGCGTGTTCTTCTCGCCCGGATTGCCCGAGGCATCGAGCTTCAGCTTTGGCACGATGAACAGCGAGATGCCCTTCACGCCTGCCGGCGCGCCTTCGATGCGGGCCAACACGAGATGGACGATGTTTTCCGACATGTCGTGCTCGCCGGCCGAGATGAAGATCTTCTGGCCGGATACCTTGTAGGTGCCGTTGCCGTTCGGCACCGCCTTGGTGCGCAGCAGGCCGAGATCGGTGCCGCAATGCGGCTCGGTCAGGTTCATGGTACCGGTCCAGGACCCCTCGACCAGCTTCGGCAGCCATGTCGCCTTCTGCTCGTCGGTGCCGTGTGTGATGATAGCAGCGATAGCGCCTTGAGTCAGGCCGGGATACATCATCAGCGCCATGTTGGCCGAAACCATGTATTCGGCAACCGCGGTGTGCACGGCATAGGGCAGCCCCTGGCCGCCGAACTCGATGGGCGCCGCCAGTCCCATCCAGCCGCCTTCGCGATACTGGTCGTAGGCTTCCTTGAAGCCCTTCGGCGTCGTCACCGAGCCGTCCTCATGGCGCACGCAGCCTTCCATGTCACCGACGCGGTTCAGAGGATGCATAACGTTTTCGGCGAGCTTGGCGCCTTCGGCGAGGATCGCCTCGACAACGTCGGGCGTCGCGTCGGCAAATCCGGGAAGGTTGGAATATCGCTGATAACCCAGCACCTCGTTGAGCACGAACAGCGTGTCCTGGACCGGCGCCGTGTAGATCGGCATGTGTTCCTCCACCATGCGGGTCTTGGCCGCGAGATCGGGCCCCGAACATGAGGTTGGGGCGGCACGCCGGCCAATGTCGAAAGCGAGATAGCAAAAATTGACGTTTGCGTAAACGTCAATTTTGTCGCCGGGACAAAATTTACCTGTGCCAGCCTATCGGCACGCGCGGTGCATAGCTTTGCGCAAAGCGAGGGGGGTCAAACAAAAAGAGCCGCGCGGGCGGCCGCGCGGCTCTTCCGTTCAAAGCTTTCGCCGGGAGCTGCGGAGCAAAATCAGCTGGCGGCGCTGGCCGGGGCCGAACGCTCGGACAGCATCTGGCGCACGGCCGACATCGAGCCGCTCAGCTCGTTGATGGCGTCGTCGATCAGCGCGCGCTGCTTCTGCAGGCGGGCTAGCTGCTTCTCCGACTTGTCGAGAGCCAGCCGCAATTGCTTGGTGTTGGATCCCGTGGGATCGTAGAGATCCATCATCTGCTTGACGTCGCGCAGCGAGAACCCGACCTTGCGGCCGAGGAGGATCAGCTTCAGCCGCGCCTTGTCGCGGCGCGTGTAGAGGCGCGTTGCCCCATCGCGTTTCGGATTGAGCAGGCCCTTGTCTTCATAGAAACGCAGCGTGCGCAGCGTCACGCCGTATTTCTTGGCCATCTCGCCGATGCGCACGAGCTCCTCACTGGCTTCGGCAGACATATTGTTGGTGTTGGCCGCGGCTTCGCCGGGCGAAACAAGTTTCATAGTCACTGGCTTTCCCCTGTCGTGGCATCGCGGTCTCGGACCTTGCAACGCCTGAGTGGAAGCGGGGGCATGCTTCCAGTCGTGGTTTCAACTAATTCATCGCAAAAGGCACGAACGGCGCCCCTCTTACGTTTACGTCAATTCTATAACGATAGCCGTCGCATGACGCAAGGGCGTTCTGGGATTGCGAAACCTTATGCCGCACCCCCGGCGCCGGGTCCGAACGGGCACCGCCTGTATTTCAGCAATGCCGTAACTTCTTAAGCTTGGTTAACACCTTGTTTACCACGATGGGTGAAATGTGCGGATGTCGGTCACCCGTGTTTATCCTGTAGCGAATTTTTCACGGTTTTTCGGAGAGCGGGCCTGGCCCGGGAAGCTCGTCTTCCGCCGCAGCAGTGCCGCGCGGCCGCCTTCGTTCCCGACAAGGACTTGGGAAACTGGCAGCAAGCCAGCCATTCTGAAAACGGACGCATCGATGAACAGCAAGCGGTCCTATCTCGATACACTCAACGCCGGCAGGCCGCGCAGGCCGAACACCACGCTTGATGAATTGAACCGCTCGCTGGAAACGCTGGAGCAGCGGCTGGAGCGCAAGCGCGAGGACGCCGCCGAGCGCTTCGATCCGCGCCGTCCGCCGGCAGAGCCGCGCTACGCAAGCGCCCAGCCCTACGCCCCGCCGCGCTGGTACGAGGACCCGCAGCCCACGCCGCGGCCGAAAGGCGCCGGGCCGGCCGGCTTCGACCAGAACTATCAGGCGATCGCGCGCGACATCGACCGCGTGCGCGGCCAGGAAGACAGCGTCGCCGTGGTCGGCAAGATCGCCGGCGAATTGCGCGGCCTGCGCGAGGAACTGCGCCATCAGATGACGGCCGGCCTGCAGCGCGAATTCGCCGCGTTGCGCAAGGACATCGAACGGGCCTTCCAGGCGAGCAACCAATCGGGTGGTCAGGCAGGCGGCTTGCCCGGCAAGGGCAGCGCCGAACTCGGCGTCGAATTCGAGCGGCTGTCCGGCGCCATCCAGACGCTGGCCGAGAAGAGCGACGACCGAAGCGTCAACATGCTGCGGCTCGAGCTCGAGCAGGTAAAGACGGCGCTCGACACATTGGCGCGCGAGGAAAGCGTGCTGAAGGTCGACCGCCGCTGGGACGATTTCGACCGCCGCTGGAGCGCGTTCGAGGACCGTGTCGACGCCGACCAGCGCAACCGCGCCGACGGCCCCGGATTTTCGGCCCTGACCGACCGGCTCGAACAGATCAGCAATGCCGTCCACAATCTGCCGGAATCGCTGTCGCTGCGCTCGATGGAAGAAAAGGTCCGCACGCTTGCCGGCGCCGTCGATCATTTCGTCAGCCAGCAGAGCAACCGCGGCGGCGACACGCTTGGCCTGATCGACGAACGGCTCGACGAGATTTCGCGCGCCATCGTAGCCTCGACCGTCGCCGCACAGGCCAATTCCTTCGACCCCGAACCTTTTGAACGCATCGAGAAGCGGATCGCCTCGCTGGCGCAGCAGATCGAGGAAGTCGTGCAGGTTCGTCCGAGCGGCGAGGTTCTCGACCGTCTCAGCACGCTGTCGAACAGGGTCGACGAGCTTGCCGGCCGCGCCAATCTGCCGGAACAGGCGATGGAGCGCCTCGGCAAGCAGATCGCGATGATCGCCGACAAGATCGACCGCGCCCCGGCCATGCCCGACGCCGACTATATCTTCCAGGGTCTGGAACAGCGCTTCGACGTGCTGTCGGGCATGATGGAACGTCGGCAGGGCGATGCCATCGAACAGGGCAACATGCTGTTTCGCGATCTCGAGCGGCGGCTGGACGAGGTTGCCGACCGGCTGGACCAGCGCCAGCCGCAGGCTGACAGCGCCGGCATCATGGACGCCATCGACGCACGCTTCACCGCGCTCGCCCAACGCATGGAGACGCGCATTCCCGATCCTGCCAACGAGGCGGCGATCCGCGGCCTGGAAAGCCGGCTCGAAGACATTTCAAGCCGGCTGGAATCGTCGGCCGCGCAGGTCGCCGGCATCGATCCGGCACTGATCCGCAGCCTTGAGGCGCAGGTCTCCAGCCTATCGGCGCATCTGTCGAAGCCCGGCACGCCGCTGCCGGAATTCGAGGACATCAGCCCGCGCCTCAACGAAATCGAGAAGTCGCTGGCCGGAACCCGCGAATCCATCATGGGCGCGGCACGCGAAGCAGCCGAGAGCGCCGTGCGCTCGCTGGCAGATTCCAACGCCAACACCGCGGCCGTTACCGGCCTTGCTCAGGATCTGAAGACGCTGGAAGCGCTGACGCGCCGTTCGGACGAGCGCAATTCACGGACATTCGAGGCTATCCACGACACGTTGCTCAAGATCGTCGATCGTCTGGGCTCGCTGGAGACCAGCGAACCGGCCGAGGCGGTGAGCGAGCTTCTGGATGCCCAGGCCGAGCCGGCGCGGCGGGCCCGCGCTGCACGCGCCTCCAAGATTTCGGTGCAGGACGCGCCGTCGATGGATATCGACCAGCCGCTGCCGCTGACCGGAGACATGGCCGATCTCGACGGCCGCGCCGCCGCCATCATGCGCAGCGAGCCGGATATGCGCGCCGACCCGGGTACGCGTAGCGACCCGGTCATGGGCAGCGAACCCGTACGGCGCTCGCCAGCCGAGGCTGCCGCGGCCGCTGCCCAGGCAGCGCTCGGTTCCGACAGGATTGCCGAGAAAGGCGAAGCCACGGCCAAGAAGTCGCTGTTCGGTGGATTTGCGCGCGCCTTCAGGGGCAAGAAGCCGGCTGACATGCCGCCGCTTGCCGGCTCGGGGCCCAATGTCGACCTGCCGAGCGTCGATCTCGACGAGCCGCTCGATCCGAAGCTCGCCAACCGGCCGTTGGAGCCGGGCTCCGGCGCGCCCGACCTCAACGCCATCATGAAGCGCGTGCGCGACGAACGTGGCCCACCGGTGCGCCAAAACTCCGGCGATGCGTCGAAATCCGACTTCATTGCCGCGGCCAGGCGCGCGGCGCAGGCCGCGGCCGCCGAGGCCGACGCGTTGAAACGCCAGTCTACCATGAAGGGCCCGGTCAAGGCGCTTCGTATCGGCGACCTGCTCAAGGCGCGGCGCAAGCCGATCCTGATGGGAGCGGTCGCGATCATGCTGGCGCTTGCCGGCCTCCAGTTGGGCAAGGCCTTCTTCGCCGACCCGGTCGAGGTCGCAAGCAACGATACAGCGCCGATCGTCGCCTCGCAGCCGGTCGAGACTGCCTCGGTCAACGCTGCCAGCCAACCCAAGGCAGAACAGCAGGTGGCCGTTCAGGACGTGCCGGCCCGGATCGTCAGGCAGGCGGAGCCCACGGAACCGCCAGCTGGCAACGATGCGCCAATGAATGCGGCCTCGGTCGCTGGGCCCGAAGTGCCGGCGGTGGAGCCCGCGCCAGCGCCGATGGCTTTGGCCGATCCGGCCCCCGCGCCAAATGCAATGCTGCCGACCACCGCCACTGCGGAACCGGCGGCTGCCGACGCGCAGCCTGCGGCCGCCGTCATGGCGCCCTCGGCCTCGGATACGACGGCCTCGGATACTACCGGCGCCGTTCCGCCGGCTGATGCCGCGGTAGCACCTGTCGTGGCCAAGATAGACGTTCCGGCCGATGCCGGCCCGCAAGCCTTGCGCGACGCGGCTGCCGGCGGTGACGCCAAGGCGCTGTTCGAGCTCGGTTCGCGCTATGCTGAATCGCGCGGCGTCAAGGAAGACATGGCGGCAGCGGCCAAATGGTACGAAAGGTCGGCCGAGCTCGGCTTCGCACCGGCGGAATACCGCATCGGCAATTTCTACGAGAAGGGCATCGGCGTCACGCGCGACGTCAAGAAGGCAAAGACCTTCTACCAGCTCGCCGCCGCGCAGGGTAATGCCAGCGCCATGCACAATCTGGCCGTTCTGTTTGCCATGGCCGCCGACGGCGTGACCGACAATGAATCGGCCGCGCACTGGTTTCAGGCGGCGGCCGATGTCGGCGTCAAGGACAGCCAGTTCAATCTCGGCATCCTGGCGGCAAAGGGCGTCGGCATGAAGCAGAGCCTGGAGGAATCCTACAAATGGTTCGCGCTCGTCGCCAAGACCGGCGACAAGGATGCGGCTGCAAAGCGCGACGAAGTCGCCACTGCGCTGCGCCCCGAACAGCTGGAGCGGGCGCGCGCCGCCACGGAACTGTGGAAGCCGAAGCCGCTCGACCCGGCGTCCAACTCGGCCGACATTCCTGAATCCTGGCAGGAAGGCACGCCGCAGACCACCGCCAGCGTCGACATGAAGAAGGCGGTCAAGAACATCCAGCTCATCCTCAACAAGAACGGCTACGATGCCGGCGGCGCCGATGGCGTGATGGGCGGCAAGACCAAGACCGCAATCATGGCTTTCCAGACCGACAACAAGATGCAGGCGACCGGCGAAATCGACGAAAAGCTGGTGAAGGCGCTGCTGGCGCACAAATAACGGCAGATGCGTCGCTAACGCGACGCCCTTGCCATACATTTGCCTGTTAACTGCTTGAGATGTTTTTTGTTTCGGTAGGGCGACGGGGTTTGATCCCACTGCCCCGGCGGTGCAAGAAAGAATTGGCTTTTCGGTGCGACAATGCCCTGGAATGGCTGCAATCGCCGACAGGCAAACTGATCGAGACTGACGGGTGGGCATCTATCTCCCGATCGCGGAAATTTCCGTCAACGTCTTCGTGCTGCTGGCAATGGGCGCGGCGGTGGGTTTCCTGTCGGGCATGTTCGGGGTCGGTGGCGGCTTTCTGATCACGCCGCTCTTGATCTTCTACAACATCCCGCCGGCAATCGCCGTTGCTACCGGTGCCAACCAGGTTATCGCCTCCTCCTTCTCCGGCGCGCTGTCGCACATGAAGCGCGGCACGCTCGACTTCAAGCTCGGCGGGGTGCTGCTGGCCGGCGGCATCGTAGGCTCGACCGGCGGTATCTTCGTCTTTGCCTTCCTGCGTCGGCTCGGCCAGCTCGATTTGTTTATCTCACTGCTTTACGTCGTGCTGCTTGGCACCGTCGGCGGGCTGATGCTGGTCGAGAGCGTCAATGCGCTGCGCGCGACGCGCAGCGGTGCGGCGCCGGTCTTGAAGAAATCCGGCCAGCACAACTGGATCCACCGGCTGCCGCTGAAGATGCGCTTCAGGGCCTCGAAGCTGTTCGTCAGCGTCATTCCGGTGCTGGGGCTCGGCGCCGGCATCGGCTTCCTGTCGTCGATCATGGGTGTCGGTGGTGGCTTCATCATGGTGCCGGCGCTGATCTACCTCCTGAAAGTGCCGACCAACGTCGTCATCGGCACCTCGCTGTTCCAGATCATTTTCACGTCGGCCTACACCACGCTGGTCCACGCCACCACCAACCAGACGGTCGACGTCATGCTTGCCTTCCTGCTGATGGCGGGCGGCGTTGCCGGCGCGCAATATGGCGCCAAGGCAGGACAGAAGCTGCGCGGCGAACAGCTCAGGGCACTGCTGGCGCTGCTGGTGCTGGCGGTTGCCATCCGGCTTGCCATCGATCTCTTCGTCACGCCGCCAAACCTCTATTCGCTGACCGCCGCGGGCCTGAACTGATGCCGCGGTGGGGGATTTTTTCGGCCGCCGTTTTGCTTTTCGCCCTCGCTCTGCCGGCGGCAGCGCAATCGCCGAACCCCTTGCCGGAAGGCATCCAGATCGGTCTCTCCACCGACGCGGTGTCGATCACCGCCGGCTTTTCCGGCGCCGACCTGACCATTTTCGGTTCGCTGGAAAATCCCGACCCGCTGGTCGCGCGACAGGGGCGCTACGACGTCATCGTCGTGCTCGAAGGCCCGCCGCGGCCGGTGGTGGTGCGCCGCAAGGACCGGGTGCTCGGCGTCTGGGTCAATCTGGAATCCGAGACCTTCGAGAACGTGCCGGTATCCTACTCCGTCGCCACGACGCGGCCGCTGCAGGACATCACCGAACCCAACAGCTACAAGCAGCTGTCGCTCGGCGCCTCCAACCTTTACATGCAGCCGGCCGAGGTAACCGACAGTCCGGCGACGATCGAGGAATTCACCGTGGCGCTGCGCGAGCGCAAGGCGGCGACCGGCCTCTATAGCGAGAATGTCGGCGGCGTGCAGTTCTTGTCGCAGAACCTGTTTCGCGCCACGGTGCGGCTGGCGCCCAACGTCCCGGTTGGAACCCATAAAGCCCGCGCGTTCCTGTTCAAGAGCGGTCTGTTCCTCAAGGAAAGCTCGGCCCAGCTCGAAATCCGCAAATCGGGCTTCGAACAGTCGATCTTCCGCGTCGCGCATGATTACTCGTTTCTCTACGGCGTCTTCTCCGTGTCGCTGGCCATGATCACCGGCTGGCTGGGCAGGCTGATTTTCCGCAGGGATTGACGCGCAGGACCCATTTCCGGGGAAAAGGGGTTCCCCTTTTCTCAGTCTTGCGATAGACCGCCGCCTCCCAACCCTCGGGTAACACGCACAATCATTCGGCAGAGCGGTCAGGCCTCTGGACGGCGCGCGTCTTGCGGACGCCTGCCACAGCGACGACCCAATGACAGGAGGCTGCAATGCACCAGGCATTTGGCGGCATCGATTTCGGCACGTCCAATTCTACGGTGGGCGTGATCCGCAACGGCCAGGCACGGCTGGTGGCGCTGGAAGGTGAACAGCCGACATTGCCAAGCGCGGTTTTCTTCAACTTCGAGGACGGTCACACCTATTTCGGCCGCCGCGCCATTGCCGACTACACCGATGCCATCGAAGGCCGGCTGATGCGGTCGCTGAAGAGCGTGCTCGGCAGTTCGCTGGCGCATGAGAAGACGCGGATCAAGGCCCGGCAGATCGGTTTCATCGACATTGTCGGCATGTTCGTCGGCCATTTGAAGAAGCGGCTTGAGGAAGATGCCGGCGCTCCGGTGGAGAACGTTGTGCTCGGCCGGCCGGTGCAATTTGTCGACGACGATGTGGAAGCCGATGCCAAGGCGCAAAGCGAGCTTGAAAAAGCGGCGCGCGCGCAAGGCTTCAAGCACATCGCCTTCCAGTTCGAACCGATTGCGGCAGCACTCGACTATGAGCAGGACGTGAAGCGCGAGGAACTGGCGTTGATCGTCGACATGGGCGGCGGCACGTCCGACTTCTCGATCGTGCGCGTTTCGCCGCAACGCGCCCGCTCACGCGACCGCAAGGACGACATCCTCGCCAACCGAGGCATTCATATTGGCGGCACCGATTTCGACCGGCTGCTCAGCATCGCCCATGTCATGCCCAAGCTCGGCTATCTCTCGCCCACAAAAGACGGCAAGCGCAACCTGCCGGCGAGCTATTTCATTGATCTCGCGACGTGGCAGCGCATCAACCTCGTCTATACTGCCAAGGCGATGACGCATCTGAGGCAAATCCGCTTCGAGGCCGTCCGCGCCGACCTTGTCGACCGCTTCATCCATATTGTCGAGCACCGTTACGGCCATGCGCTGGCCGGCCTCGTCGAACGAGCCAAGATCGCGCTGACGGATCAGGCTTCGGCCGATGTAACGGTGGCGCTGCCTGGCGCGCATTTCGCCGCCGAGATCTCGCGGACCGGCCTGGAAGAGACCATCGCCGCCGACATCGAGCGGGTGTCCGCTACGGTGCGGCAGACGATTGCCGATGCCGGCATAACGGCCTCTGCGATCACCGCCGTATTCCTCACCGGCGGTTCGACCGCGATCCCGCTGGCACGGCGTGAAATCCTGTCGCTGGTGCCGCAAGCCGCCGTTATCGAGGGCGACATGTTCGGCTCGGTCGGCCTTGGCCTGGCGCTGGATGCGCAGCGGAAGTTCGCCTGATCGCTTACGCCGGATTGCTGACGGCTTCAGCGCCGAGATGCGCCTTGAGCGCCATCTGGGCCAGGCTTGCCTGGCGGTCACGATGGGTGATCATGGCGAAGTCACGCTTCGGCAGTTCGAGCGGCACCGACCGGAGACTGCCCTCGGCGACGGCGCGTCCGACGACGAGGTCCGAGATGATGGTGGCACCGGCGCCGGCCTCGACCGCCTGGCGAACCGCCTCGTTGCTCGGCAGCACCAGAAATATCTGCAGGTCGCCAAGCGATATACCCTCGCGGCGGGCCAGGTCCTCCAGCACCTCGCGCGTGCCCGAACCACCCTCACGGATGATCCAGCGCAGCCCTCTGATATCCGGGCGGCCCGGCGCGATCTCGGCGATTTCGGGATGCGAGGCGGCGACGACCAGCATCAACCTGTCGACGTCGACCTTGGTGCGGCGGAGGATGTCTGACTCGGTGCGCCCCTCGACCAGACCGAGATCGGCGGTGCCGTCGAGCACATTGGCCTCGACCTGCCTGGTGTTGCCGATGCTGACGCTTAAGCGCACCGCCGGGTAGGCTTCATGGAAAGAGGCCAGCCTGCGCGGCAGCCAGTAGCTGGCGATGGTCAGGCTGGCGGCGATCGACAGGCTGCCGGCGACCGTCTGCGAGACATGCTCCAGCACATTTCGGGCGGCGGCGGCGCGTTCCAGCACCGCCTTGGCCTCGGGCAGGAAACGGTGGCCGGTCTGAGCCAGCTCGATGTTGCGGCCGACACGGTTGAACAGATGAACGCCATGCTGCTCTTCCAAAGCGCGGATGGCCGCCGACGCCGCCGACTGGGAGATGCCCAAAAGCTCCGCCGCCTTGGTCATATGGCCGCGTTCGGCAACGGCAACGAAAATGCGCAACTGGTCCAGCGTCATGTGTGCATTAAGAACCAATTCCGATCGAATTTACAAGAACAACTGATTAGACGGATCGATAGCTTTATTCTACTTTTTCAGTCGAAGTTAGAAAAAATTCGCCAACAAATCGCGGCCAACAAAATGATCGGGCGGTTCAGATCCCTTTTTGCGCATTGGACCCGTGGCCTCAGGCGGCGGCTGGCCGGCGATCGATATCATCCTGAAGAACACTATATGCGTGGCCCCGGACCGAAGACGCGGGCCAAATTCGCAGGTAGCAAAAGCACGCCGGCATCATGAATCCAGCTGCGCCGCGCGGGGCCAATTCCGCACCGTCGCAACGGCCGCTTCCCAATACACGCGCGCCTGATGAAGGCGACGGTGTCGACACCTCGCCAACCGTTTCCGACAGCATCGCCAAGACCACCTGCTATATGTGCGCCTGCCGCTGCGGCATCGACGTCCACATCAAGGACGGCAAGGTGCGCTACATCAACGGCAACAAGGACCATCCGGTCAACCGCGGCGTAATCTGCGGCAAGGGCAGCTCCGGCATCATGCAGCATTACAGCCCGGCGCGGCTGAAGAAGCCGCTGTTGCGCAGCGGCCTGCGGGGCTCGGGTGAATTCCGCGAGATCGAGTGGGAGGAAGCGTTTTCGATTGCGACCGAGCGGCTATCGAATATCCGCCGAACCGATCCGAAAAAGCTCGCCTTCTTCACCGGGCGCGACCAGTCGCAGTCGCTGACCGGCTGGTGGGCGAGCCAGTTCGGCACGCCGAACTTCGCCGCCCATGGCGGCTTCTGCTCGGTCAACATGGCGGCCGGCGGGCTCTACACGATCGGTGGCTCGTTCTGGGAGTTCGGCGAGCCGGACTGGGACAATACGAAATACTTCATGCTGTTCGGCGTCGCCGAGGACCATGATTCCAACCCGATCAAGATCGGCTTGGGTAAACTCAAGGCGCGCGGCGCCAAGGTGGTGTCGATCAACCCGTGCCGCACGGGCTACAACGCGATTGCCGACGACTGGATCGGGATCCGGCCCGGCACCGACGGCCTCTTCGTCTTCGCCCTCATCCACGAACTGCTCAAGGCGGGCCGCGTCGATCTCGATTATCTGCTCCGCTACACCAACGCCCATGTGCTGGTCATCCAGGAGCCGGGTGCGGCGGACGACGGGCTGTTCCTGCGCGACAGCGACAACAATCTTCTCGCGTGGGACAGAGTGGCGAAGACAACCGTCAACGCAGCCGATGCGGATGCGAAGCCGGCGTTGACCGGCAGCTTCACGTTCGCCGGCCGCCGCTGCGTGCCGGTGTTTCGGCTTATCGCCGACCGCTACATGGACGACAGCTACGCACCCGATGCGGTCGCGGCACGATGCGGCATTCCGGCCGACACCATCCGCCGGATCGCTGCCGAACTCGCCCACGTCGCCTTCGAACAGACGATCGAACTGCCGGTTGCGTGGACCGACTGGGCCGGACGGCGGCACGAGACGATCAAGGGACGGCCGGTGTCGATGCATGCCATGCGCGGCATCTCGGCCCACTCCAACGGCTTTCACTCCTGCCGTGCCATCCACCTGCTGCAGGTGCTGCTCGGCACGGTGGACGTGCCCGGCGGCTTCCGTTTCAAGCCCCCCTACCCGCGCTCGGCGCCCCCGGGACCGAAGCCGGCCGGCAAGGTGGTCAGGCCGATGACGCCGCTCGACGGCATGCCGCTCGGCTTCGTCTGCGGGCCGGACGATCTCCTGGTCGACGAGGCCGGCACGCCTTTGCGCATCGACAAGGCTTATTCCTGGGATGCGCCGCTCGCCGCGCATGGGCTGATGCATACGGTCATCCGCAATGCGTGGGCCGGTGACCCGTACCCAATCGACACGCTGATGATGTACATGTCGAACATGGCGTGGAATTCCTCGATGAACACCGTCGAGACCATTGCCATGCTCACCGACCATGACGAAGCGGGTAACTACAAGATCCCCTTCATCATCTATTCCGACGCCTATTATTCCGAGACGGTGCCGTTCGCCGACCTGGTGTTGCCCGACACCACCTATCTCGAACGTCACGACTGCATCAGTCTGCTCGACCGGCCGATCAGCCATGCCGACGGGCCGGGCGACGCGATCCGCCATCCGGTGGTCGAACCGGACCGAGATGTCAGGCCGTTCCAATCGGTGCTGATCGAACTTGGCGCTCGGCTTGGCCTGCCCGGCTTCGTCGAGGACGATGGCTCGGCCAGATATGCCGACTATGCCGACTACATCGTCAATCACGAACGCACGCCGGGCATCGGCCCGCTGGCCGGCTGGCGCGGCAAGGACGGCACTTCCGTCGGCAAGGGCGAAGTCAATCCCGACCAGTTGCAGCGCTACATCGGCAATGGCGGCTTCTGGCACCAGGATTTTGCTGAGGACCAGCGCTATTACAAGATGGCCAACCGCTCCTATCTCGACTTCGCAGAGCAGATGGGGTTCATCCCCAAGGCCGAGCCGATCGTGTTCCAGCTCTATTGCGAACCGATGCAGCGCTTTCGCCTCGCCGCGCGCGGTCATGGTCGCGTCCAGCCGCCCGAGAGCGAACGCCGGCGCATCGAGACCTATATGGATCCGCTGCCGTTCTGGTTTACCCCGTTCGAAGAGGCCGCCGTCGATCCGCAGAAATATCCGCTGCATGCGCTGACGCAGCGGCCGATGCACATGTATCATTCCTGGGGTTCGCAGAACGCGTGGCTGCGGCAAATCACCAGTCAGAACCGCCTGTTCGTGCACCGCAAGACCGCGGCGGGCCTCGGCCTTTTCGACGACGACTGGGTGTGGATCGAAAGCATCAATGGCCGGGTGAAGGGGCAGATCAAGCTGGTCGACGGGGTCAATGCGGATACGGTCTGGACATGGAACGCCATCGGCAAAAGGCGCGGCAGCTGGGGGCTTAAGGACAACGCCGCCGAGAGCAATCGCGGCTTCCTGCTCAACCACATTATCGGCGACCAGACATCGGCTGACGCGAAAGGCAAACGCTATTCGAATTCCGATCCGGTGACCGGCCAGGCGGCGTGGTTCGACCTCAGGGTACGCATCGTCAAATGCTCTGATGAGGAAGCCGGCTTCACCGAACCGCAATTCGAGCGTTTCAGCCAGCCGCCAAATGTCGAGCCTTCGCCCGACATCCTTCGCTTCGGCGCCGAGTTCCGCGTCAATAGGGAAGCCGTGGAATGACCTGCCTTCCCGCCCATACAGACAAGAAGCTTGGCCTGGTCATCGACCTCGACACCTGCGTCGGCTGCCAGGCCTGCGTCACCGCCTGCAAGGAGTGGAACACCGGCGGCCACATGGCGCCACTGACCGACATCGACCCCTATGGCGGCCATGTCGACGGCGTCTGGTTCAACCGCGTGCACAGCTACGAGCACACGACCGAGGCGGGCGGGCGCACGGTCAACTTTCCGCGCTCCTGCCTGCATTGCGAGACGCCTGCCTGCGTCACTGTCTGCCCGACCGGCGCGTCCTACAAGCGGGCGTCGGACGGCATCGTGCTGATCGACGAAAGCAAATGCATCGGCTGCAAACTGTGCAGCTGGGCGTGCCCCTATGGCGCGCGCGAATTCGACACCGATGTCGGCGTGATGAAGAAATGCACGCTTTGCGTCGATCGCATCTACAATGACAATCTGGCCGAGGAAGACCGCGTGCCGGCCTGCGTTGCCGCCTGCCCGACCAGCGCCCGGCATTTCGGCGATCTCGGCGATCCCTCGTCGGCTGTCTCGCAACTGGTGGCGGAGCGTGGCGGCGTCGACCTGATGCCGGAGATGGGCTACAAACCGACCAACAAATATCTGCCGCCGCGCGCCCAGCGCGCCGCATGGGTGCCGGCGCCAAGGCTCGAGCCAGTCACGGCCGAAGGCGGTTTTCTCGGCTGGATCGACCGCATGCTTTCGAACTGACCAATGCATCCAGCCTTTTCCGTCGTCTTCTTCACAACTGCCACAGGAGCGGGCTATGGCCTGCTGGCGCTGCTTGGCGTGCTTGGCGGACTGGGTTTTATCCCGGCCCATTTCTGGCTCGGCCTTATCGGCATGGGGCTGTCGCTCGGCCTGATCGCCGCCGGCCTATTGTCCTCGACCGGCCATCTCGGCCGCCCCGAACGTGCATGGCGCGCCTTCTCGCAATGGCGCAGTTCCTGGCTGTCGCGCGAAGGCGTGGCCTCGGTCGCGACCTTCATTCCCGCCGGGCTGTTCGGCATCGGCTGGGTGTTTTTTGGCCGCACCGGAGGCTGGATGGCCATCGCCGGGTTTCTCGCAACTATCGGCGCAATCGTCACCGTCTGCACCACCGGCATGATCTATGCCTCGCTGAAGCCGATCGCGCAGTGGCATAGCCCGTATACGCTGCCGGGCTATCTCATCTTTTCGGCGATGACCGGCAGCGTGCTGTTGAACGCGCTGCTGCAGGCTTTCGCCATCAGCGCGACCGCCGTTGCGGTAGCCGCCCTGCTGCTGACCTTGCTCGGCTGGGGCTGGAAGCTGGCGACGTGGCGATACAATGACGCGCTGGAGATCGCGACCACCGCCAACACGGCGACAGGCCTCGCCGGAGGGACGGTGCGCTCGCTGGAATGGCCGCACACCGAGGAGAACTACCTGCTCAAGGAAATGGGTTTTCGGATCGCGCGCAAGCATGGCGCAAAGCTGCGGCTGATCACGCAGTTGCTGGCTTTCGCCTTGCCTGCCCTGCTGCTGCTTTCTGTCTTATTCGCTTTGCCCTGGCCATTCGCAGCGGTGCTGTCGGTGCTTGCGGCAATCGTCCAGTTCGCCGGCATGCTGGTCGAGCGCTGGCTGTTCTTCGCCGAGGCCAAGCACACCGTCACCCTCTATTACGGCCGGTAGAGCGTCCCGCCGTCAGGCGGCCCGTGCTCGTGGCGCCGCCGGCAAATCCTTAAGCAGGATTTCGATCGCGGCATCGATTACAGCTGTCCTGCGGTCGTGCGCGTAAAGGCCGTATTGGACCGTGAGCGGCTCGGGCAGGCCGGCTGACGTCTTCAGCACCCGCATCGAAGTGGTACGCACGGATTCGGGCGGAAGCAGTCCAACGCCCAGTCCGTTCTCGATCGCGGCCTGAAGGCCGGTGACGCTCTGGCACGACAGGACGATCCGGTGCTCCCGACCGGCGGCAATCAGCGCCTCGATCATCCGCCTGCGCCAAGGGCAGGTTGCGCCGAAGGCGGCGAGATCGAGCGGCCGGTCATGGTCCAGCACATAGTCCTGGGCGCAGACCCACTGCAGTTCGACGTTCCATGTCGTCACGGCATCGGCCGCGACGACGGATGTCGGGGCAATCATGACATCCAGCGCATCCTCGCTCCACAGCCGTCCCAGCGCGACGCTGTGCTCGACCATCGCGTCGAGGCTGATGTCGGGATAGGTGCGATGCAGCCGCCCAAGCGCGGCCGAAAGCGCGGCCGTGGTGACCTCTTCGGCAAGACCAATACGCACGCCGCCGCCAATGCTAGCCTGCTGCAGACGCGCCACCGCTTCGTCGCCGAGAGCGAGGATGCGGGTCGCGTATCCCAGAAAGAGCTCTCCCGCCGCAGTCGGTACGACACCGCGGCCGGTGCGCTGGAACAAGTGCCGTTGGAGCAGGCCCTCCAGCCGGCGCATCTGCATGCTCATCGCCGATTGGGTCTTGCCGGTCTGCGCGGCGACCCTGCTCAGGCTACCTTGCCGGCAGACCGCGACATAGGTGCGGAGAAGGTCGAGGCCGATCTGCTCAGATATCATTTTGTTTGAACTCTGATGTCATAGGTATCAGTCTACAATGATATCTCGCCACGCGCTATCTCACACTCAAGAGAAACAGCGCAGGGAAGAAAACCATGAAAGCGATCCGTGTTCACCGCCATGGCGGGCCAGATATGCTCGCCTACGAAGATGTCGACATCGGCCAGCCCGGACCGGGCGACGTGCGCGTGCGCAACCGGGCGGTCGGCCTCAACTTCGTCGACATCTATTTTCGCACCGGCGAATACGCGCCGCCCGCTCTGCCATTCATTCCCGGCAATGAAGGCGCCGGCGAAATCGTCGCCGTCGGTGAAGGCGTCAGCGGCTTCGCGCCTGGCGACCGAGTCGCCTATGTCGAGACGCTCGGCGCCTATGCCGAAGAACGCATCGTGCCGGCGCATTTCGTCGTGCATCTGCCCGACGCCATCGATTTCGAGACGGGCGCGGCCATGATGCTGAAGGGGCTGACGGCGCAATGTCTGCTGCGTCGCACGTTTCGCGTCGAGGCGGGCCATACAATTCTGGTGCATGCCGCAGCGGGCGGCGTTGGCCTCATCCTGACGCAATGGGCAAAGCATCTCGGCGCCATCGTCATCGCCACGGTCGGTTCACCCGAAAAGGCCGAACTTGCGCGCGCCAATGGCTGCGACCATGTCATCGACTACAGCAAAGAGAATTTCGCCGCACGGGTGAAAGAGGTCACCAACGGCGAAGGCTGCCACGCCGTCTATGACGGCGTCGGCAACGCGACCTTCCCGGCCTCGCTCGACTGCCTGCGGCCGTTCGGCACCTTCGTCAGCTACGGCACAGCGTCGGGGTCGATCCCGCCATTCGACATCATGCTTTTGATGCAGAAGGGTTCGCTGTTCGCCACCTGGCAGTTGCTGTTCCATCATCTCGCCAGGCGTGAGGACGTCGTCGCCATGAGCGAGGATCTGTTCAGCGTCGTCCTCAGCGGCGCAGTGAAAATCCCGGTGCACACAAGCATGCCGCTTGCCGAAGTGGCGGAGGCGCACCGCCGGCTCGAAGCACGGCAGACGACAGGCGCAACCGTGCTTATACCGTAGAAACTCAGCCCGGCCGCAGCATCGAACCGGAAATGGCGAAGATGCGCGCGGCGCCCATCATATAAGCTATCAACGTCTCGCGGCGGAACAGGCCGGCATAGGCGCGGTCGAGCACGTTGAGCGAGCCGGTATAAGCGCCGAAGGCCGGCATGATCATGCGGCCGCCATCGCCGGCAAAGCAGCGCCGCCGCACCGAGCGGCCCTGCTGGACGATGCGGGCGCAAGGGTGAAGATGGCCGGCAACTTCGCCCTCGGTTCTTATCTTCGACGGCTCGTGGCGGAACAGCAGCGAGCCGATGGCGAGTTCGCGCACCGTCTCGCCGGGCAAATCCGCCGGCGCTTCCGGGTCATGGTTGCCAGCGACCCAGAACCAGTCGCGGCCGGCCATCAATGCTTCCAGCCGATCGCGGAAGGTTTGATGCATGCGCTCGGCGCCGCCGCCGTCGTGGAAGGAGTCGCCCAGGCTGATGACGATGGCCGGCTGATAGTCCGCGATTACCGCCTGCAGCCGGAGCAGAGTGGCGCCGGTATCGTAGGGCGGGATCAGTGCGCCGCGCCTGGCGAAGGACGAGCCCTTTTCCAGATGCAGGTCGGAGACCGCGAGCAGCCTCAGATCGGGGAAATAGAGCACGCCGCGCGAATCACAGATCGCGCGCTCGCCCGCGATGCCGACAAAGTCGGCCTCGGCGATCAGCGATGCCCGCGCCAGCGAAAAATTCATTCCTCAACCATCCCAGGACCCATGGCTTCCTCGACCAAAGTCGCGGCATCCATCAGCAGCGTTTCGTCGGCCTCGCCGTTCACCGGCATCTTGCCGATTTCGAGCATGATCGGCACGGCCAGCGGCGATATCTGTTCGAGTGCCTTATGCACGATTCGACCCTGGATACGCGAGAGCATGTCGGCAAGTCTGCTGACATCGAGCAGACCGGTCGCCGCGTCGGCGCGCGTCGCCTGCAGCAGGATGTGGTCGGGCTCATGGCTGCGCAGCACGTCATAGATCAGATCGGTCGAGACGGTGACCTGGCGGCCGCTTTTCTCCTGGCCGGGGTGACGTTTCTCGATCAGGCCTGAAATCAGCGCGCAGTTGCGGAAGGTGCGCTTGAGCAGCCAGCTGTCGGCCAGCCAAGCCTCGAGGTCGTCGCCCAGCATGTCCTGGTCGAACAGAGCGCCAAGCGAAGGTTTCCGCGATTTGAACATCGCGCCCATATCGCCCAGCGACCAGATGGCCAATGCGTAGTCGGTGGCGACGAAGCCAAGCGGCCTGGCACCGGCCCTGTCCAGGCGGCGGGTGAGCAGCATGCCCAGCGTCTGGTGCGCCAGCCTGCCCTCGAAAGGATAAGCGACGAGATAGTGACGGTTGCCGCGCGGAAAGGTCTCGATCAAGAGGTCGTCGCGTTTGGGCAATACCGATTTCTCGGCCTGGTAACGCAGCCAATCCGACACCTGCTCGGGCAGCTTCTTCCAGCGCTGCGGGTCGTCCAGCATGGCGCGCACCTGCTCGGCGAGGTAGGTCGAAAGCGGAAATTTGCCGCCGCCATAATAAGGCACCTTGGCGTCGCTTCCCGGCGCATTCGAGACGAAGCATTCGTTCTCGCGGATGCCTTCGAAGCGCAGGACTTTGCCGGCAAACATGAAGGTGTCGCCATGCGTCAGCGTTTCAAGGAAGGCCTCCTCGATCTTGCCCAGAACCCGGCCGCCGTGCGAAGCCGAGCGTTTGCTGCCGGCCTTGACGTAACGCACATTGAGCGCCGGCACCTCGATGATCGTGCCGACATTCAGCCGGTATTGCTGGGCAACACGCGGATTGGAGACCCGCCACATGCCGTCCTTGTTGAGGCGGATTCGGGCGTAGCGCTCGTAGTTCTTCAGTGCATAGCCGCCGGTGGCGACGAAATCGATGACGCGGTCGAATGCCGGCCGGTCGAGGCTGGCATAGGGCGCTGCTGTCAGCACTTCCTCGTAGAGATCGTCGGCGCGAAACGGCGCTCCGCAGGCGCAGCCCAGCACATGCTGGGCCAGCACATCGAGCCCGCCATTGACCAGCGGCGGCGTATCCTGGGCGCCCAGATAGTTGGCGTCCAGCGCTGCCCGGCACTCCAGCACTTCGAAACGATTGGCCGGGATCAGGATCGCCTTCGACGGCTCATCCATGCGGTGATTGGCGCGGCCGATGCGCTGCGCCAGCCGGCTGGCGCCCTTGGGCGCGCCGACATGGACGACCAGATCGACATCGCCCCAATCGATGCCAAGGTCGAGCGTCGAGGTGGCGACGATGGCACGGAGCGCGTTTTCCCCCATCGCCTTCTCGACGCGTCGGCGCTGGGCGACATCGAGCGAGCCGTGATGCAGCGCGATCGGCAAGGTATCCTCGTTGACCCGCCACAATTCCTGAAACAGCAGCTCGGCCTGGCTGCGGGTGTTGACGAACAGCAGGGTGGTCTTGTGGCGCTTGATCTCGCGATAGATTTCCGGCGTCGCATAGCGCGCCGAATGGCCGGCCCATGGCACGCGCTCTTCCGAATCGAGGATCGAGATTTCGGGCTTCGCGCCGCCGGTTACGACGATGAGTTCAGACATATCGGGACTTGCCAGGCCTTTGGGCGGATTCTGGCTCACCAGCCAGCGCCGCAACTCGTCGGGGTCGGCCACCGTTGCCGACAGACCGATCGTCTGCAGGCCGGGCACGATGCTGCGCAGCCGCGCCAGCCCGAGCGCCAGCAGATGGCCGCGTTTCGATGTCACCAGCGAATGCAACTCGTCGAGCACGACATAGCGCAGATCCTCGAAGAAGCGCCCGGCATCGCCGGCCGCAATCAGCAGCGCCAATTGCTCGGGCGTGGTGAGCAGGATATCGGGCGGCGCCAGCTTCTGGCGCTGCCGCTTGTGGGAAGGCGTGTCGCCGGTGCGCGTCTCGATGGTGACGGGCAGGCCGATCTCCGCGACCGGCTTGCCGAGATTGCGCTCGATGTCGACGGCCAGCGCCTTCAGCGGCGAAATGTAGAGCGTATGGATGCCGCGCCGCGCCATACCGGCTTTGCGTCTGGGGCGGTTGGCCAGTTCGGTCAACGATGGCAAGAAGCCGGCCAGTGTCTTGCCGGCGCCGGTCGGTGCGATCAAGAGCACCGATTGCCCGGCTTGAGCCTTCGCCAGCAGCTCGATCTGGTGAGCGCGCGGCGACCAGCCTTTTTCGCCAAACCATCTGATGAATGGCTCGGGCAGAAGGACGGCGGCATTTTGTTTGGCAAGGCGCGGCTGCTCGGTCACGCGAAAGAGGTAGCGCGACGGCGCGCGATCGCCAAGGAAAATCGGAACAAAAGGTGATCGGGTGAGTTATCCTCACCCCGTACGGGAGAGGATGCCGGCAGGCACGTGAGGGGCAGCGCGAGCTTTCAATCGCTGGCGCCGCCCCTCATCCGCCGTTCGGGCACCTTCTCCCCGTGAACGGGAGCGAAGGACGAGGCGCTACGGCCGCCGAAAGCCCGTCGGCCCGCCATAGAGATACCCAATCCGGCCGATCGCCTCCTTCAGCCCTTCGCGCGAGACCAGCATGGTGTGGCCGTTGGCGTGGATCATGGTCTCGGCGTCGGTCATGATCGCGACATGGCCCTTCCAGAACACCAGGTCGCCGCGTTTCAGTCCGGCATAATCGAATCCCGGATCGAGCGGCTCGCCGAGGCCTGCCGCTTGCATGTCGGAATCACGCAGCACATTGCGGCCGGCCATGCGCATGGCCAGTTGCACGAGGCCCGAACAGTCGATGCCGAAGCCGGAGGTGCCGCCCCAGAGATAGGGCGTGCCGAGAAACATCTCGGAGACCGAGACATAGTCGGCGGCGATGTCACTGACCGGGCAAATATGGCCGGCGCTCAGCGCCTCGCCGGAGGGCAACAGCGCATAGTGCGTGCCGCGCGTTTCGGCGGCACCGGTTACCGTCACCGTCGAGCCCATCGACAATTGGCCGCTGATCGGGAAGCGCAGATCCGGGCCAGGATAGAGGAAGGTGCGCGGCGCCGTGACGATGTGGGTTGGCGCATGCTCGCGTGCGCCCAGCATGGTGGCGCCGACGTAGCCGACATAGCCGTCGCGTTCGGCCTGGACCCAGGCCCATCCCTCGGCTTCCTCGAAGACAAGCACATCGTCGCCGAACAGTACCTGCGTGTTGACGCCGGCATCCGGGCGCGGTGCCTTGCGCACGTCAGCCACGGAGGCTGTGATCCGAGCCGGACGGCCGGTGACGAAGCGATCGGCCGAAACCTTCCCTTTCAGCCTTGCATCGGCGAGGTCGGAACGGAAGGCGTGGAGGCGGGCATCCCTGGCAGTCAAATCGGTACTCGTTCTAATTCATGGATTGATCAGATGGGCAGTTCATGAGCCCTGGCAACGATACCATCCCCGAAGCGCTCGACAAAGAGCGCGCCTTCGACCGTGCGCCGGATCAGCACATTGCGCTTGTCGAGCTCGTCGCGATGGCGTGACACCAGTTTCAGCGCACCCATAGTGTCGAGGGCGCGGGTGATGACCGGCTTGGTGACATTGAGGCGGGCTGCCAGGCCGCGCACCGTGTGCGGCGGCGGGTCGAGATAGATGGTGAACAGGATCGCCGTCTGGCGCATGGTGAGATCTGGCGCGCCGGCGCGCACCTGCGACAGCATCACCTGCTGCCATAGTCGCATCGCCTGGCTCGGACGCATCGAAATCGACATCGCGCGAGCATGACGGCAAATTGTTTCGGTTCCGTTTCAGTTTAGAGGCAGTGTGCTTTGCTCACGACCCTAGGCATAGCGCCTCGAAATGACCCGCTCCAGTGCACGGATGCCTTGCGCCTCGCCGCCGGCGGGTCCATAGGGGCGATCGGACGGGTTCCAGGCGAAGATGTCGAAATGCGCCCAGCCCGTTGTCCGTTCGACAAAGCGCTTGAGGAACAGCGCCGCGGTGACCGAGCCGGCGAGACCGTCCGTGGTGACGTTGTTGATGTCGGCGATCTTCGACGCCAGCCTGGCGTCATAGGGCCGCCACAACGGCATGCGCCACAACGGATCCTCGACGGCCACCGAGGCCGCAGCCAGTTCGGACGCCAGCGCTTCGTCGCCAGTGTAGAAAGGCGGCAGATCGGGACCGAGCGCGACACGCGCTGCCCCGGTCAGCGTCGCCATGTCGATCAGCAGTTCCGGCTCCTCGTCATCGGCCAGCGCCAGCGCATCGGCCAGCACCAGCCGCCCTTCGGCGTCGGTGTTGCCGATCTCGACGGTAATGCCCTTGCGGCTGGTCAGTACATCTCCAGGCCGGAAAGCGTTGCCGGCAATCGAATTCTCGACCGCCGGGATCAGGACGCGCAGCCGGATCTTCAGCCCGGCAGCCATGATCATCGAGGCCAGGCCCAGCACATTGGCGGCGCCGCCCATATCCTTCTTCATCAAGAGCATGCCCGACGACGGTTTGATGTCGAGGCCGCCAGTGTCGAAACAGACACCCTTGCCGACCAGCGTCACCTTCGGCGCGCCTTCCGGTCCCCAAACCATGTCGATCAGTCGCGGCGCTCCGACCGAGGCCCGGCCGACCGCATGGATCATCGGGAAATTCTGCTTCAGGAGATCATCCCCCTTGATCACCGACACCTCGGCCTTGTGAGTGGCCGCCAGGGTCCGCACGGCCTTCTCCAACTCGTCCGGTCCCATGTCGCTGGTCGGCGTGTTGACGAGGTCGCGCGCCAGGAAGACGCCGTCGGCGATGCGCCGGACGCGTCCTGCATCTACGCCGAGCGGCAGCGCAAAACGCAGCGTCTTGCCTGATTTCTTTCCGTAGCGAGTGAAGACGTAACCGCCGAGCACCAAGGCTATGGCCGCGAGTTCCGGCTCGGCTGGAGCGGCGGCAAAATGCCAGTCGCCTTCCGGCAAGGCTCTCGCCAGCATGCCGACGGCCAGCGCGCCCTCGCCATCACCGACGCCGAACAAGGCGCCGGCAAGGGAACCGTTGTCGCCGGGAACGGCGAGCGTCCTACCGGCTTCGCCGGAAAAGCCGTTGGCGGCCGCCCATGCGGTCATGGAAGGCGAAAGCCCCAAGGCCTCCAGTCCATCGCTCGCGACCAGATGGACCGGCAGGGCAGTGTTTAGTGTCTCGATGAGTTCGACGGGCATTCGATGGTCTCCGGGAGGCTTGCAGGTCGTCCTCAGTCAAGTGACAGGGACGTCGGATGATTTCAACATCTATGCACAGGGGCCGGCATGGGACTGCTAGGCCAAAGGCTTCCGGCGGGCCGTTCACCGATCCGACGGCTCACTTTTTAACTGTCCGTTAGGGTTAACAGAATATTTCTGCGGGGATGAAGATGGCCACGTGAATGGCCACGCGCAGGAATGGAGAGCCCCGTGCCGATGCCCACCAACCGCAGGATGAACGTCACGGGCAAACGGTTGGTCACCACGGCACTGCTGATGGCGCTGGCGGCCGGTGTTGCCGGGTGCGGAACCAGCAAGCTCACGACCGGCTCGATCGGGCGCACCAGCGGCAAACCGCTGGAAACCATGTCGGCCAGCGAGTTGCACGGGGCGACCGGGCGGCTGGGCGAATCCTACGCAAAGAACCCCAACGACAAGCGGCTGGCGACAAATTTTGCGGCGGCGCTCCAGATGGACGGCGATGCTGACCAGTCGCTTGCCGTGATGCGCAAGCTGGCGATCGCCTACCCCAAGGATCGCGACGTGCTTGCCGCCTACGGCAAGGCGCTGGCCGCCAACGGCCAGTTCGAGCCGGCGCTCGACGCCGTGCGCCGGGCGCAGACGCCGGAATATCCGGACTGGCGGCTGATGTCGGCCGAGGCCGCCATTCTCGACCAGCTTGGCCAGAAGGATGAAGCGCGCCAGAACTACCGCAAGGCGCTGGACCTAAAGCCGAACGAACCCTCGATCCTTTCCAATCTCGGTATGTCCTATGTGCTGGAAGGCGATCTGCGCACCGCCGAGACCTATATGCGCTCGGCAGCCCAGCAACCGAATGCCGACAGCCGGGTGCGCCAGAACCTTGCGCTGGTCGTGGGACTGCAGGGCCGCTTCGACGAGGCCGAGAAGATCGCGTCGCAGGAGCTTTCACCCGAACAGGCGCAAGCCAATGTAGCCTATCTTCGCCAGATGCTTGCCCAGCAGAACGCCTGGAGTCAGCTCAAGGATCAGGACAAGGCAAAGCCGGCGACCAACTGAGCGCCGCATGGGCGCCGGCTCCGCACAGCGCAAATCCGTCCACGCATCAACGCTGAAAACCAAGAGCCGCACTGCATTGGCAGTGCGGCTCTTTTGTACGGCTGCAACCGAGGCCTACTGGCTTGAGGAATTGTGCTGGTCGCCGAAGATGCCGCGCTGACTGACCTGAATGCCGGCTGGGCCTAGAATGATGGCGAACAAAACCGGCAGGAAGAACAGGATCATCGGCACGGTAAGCTTCGGCGGCAGGGCGGCGGCCTTCTTCTCGGCGGCATTCATGCGCATGTCACGGCTTTCCGAGGCCAGCACGCGCAATGCGTGCGCCACGGGTGTGCCGTAGCGTTCGGCCTGGACCAGCGCCTGGGACACTGACTTCACCGACTCCAGGCCGGTACGAGCCGAGAGGTTTTCATAAGCCTGCTTGCGCTCCTGCAGATAAGAGAGTTCGGCGTTGGTCAGCACGAATTCCTCCGCCAGCGCCACCGACTGCGAACCGATCTCCTCGGAGACCTTGCGCAAGGCGGCCTCGACCGACATGCCCGATTCGACGCAGATCAGCATCAGGTCGAGCGCATCCGGCCACGCCGCCTGGATCGACTGCTTGCGCTTGGCGGCACGATTGTTGACGTAAAGGATCGGCGCGTAGAAACCGGCGTAGGCGACAAGGATGCAGACGAACAGTTTCACGAAGGCCGGCCGGTCAGGCAGTCCGCCGAGCACGAACAGATAGATCGCTGCCAGCGCGAAACCGACAAAAGGCAGGATCAGGCGGAAGAACAGGAAGCGGGTCAGCGGGTTCTGGCCACGAAAGCCCGCCACCTTGAGCTTCTGCAACGTGCCTTCATCGGCCAACGCACGCCGCAGGTCCAGCCTGTCGACGATGTTGCGCATGCCGATCGACTGCTCTTCGCGCAGCCCCTTGCGGCGACGATCGGCTTCATTGGCAAGCCGCGCGCGCTGCTTGGCGCGCAATTCGTCACGCTCCAGCGCCACCGATCTCATGCGAGTCTTGAGCTGATTGCCACCAAGGGCCGGCAGCACCGTGAAGACGGTCGCGAACACCGCAATGCCAACCAGCAACGCTATCAGGAAGGCAGGATCGGTCAGCGATTTTACGACTTGGTCGGTCATTCGTTTTCAGTCTTTTCGTTTCGAGCTTTCCAAGGTCGGCCTAAACTCCAAAGTTCATCATCTTGCGCATCACCAGAATGCCGATCGACATCCAGACGCCGGAACAGCCGAGGATCAGATTGCCGGTGCTGGTGGTGAACAGCGGCATGATGTAGTTCGGGCTCGACAGATAGACGAGAAGGGCGACGACAAAAGGCAGCGCGCCGATGATGACGGCCGACGCCTTGGCTTCCATGGAAAGCGCCTGGACCTTGGCCTTCATCTTCTTGCGATCGCGAAGCACGCGCGACAGGTTGCCAAGCGCCTCGGAGAGATTACCGCCGGCCTGTGACTGGATCTGAATAACGATGCCGAAGAAGCTTGCCTCGCTGCACGGCATGGTTTCAGCCATGCGCAAGGTGGCATCGGGGATGGACATGCCAATCTGCTGTGAATCGACGATCCGGCGGAACTCGGTCTTGACCGGCTCCGGCGATTCACTGGCGATCAGGCGAATGGCGTCGTTGAGCGGCAGGCCGGATTTGACGGCGCGCACGATGATGTCGAGGGCGTTGGGAAATTCGTTGAGGAACGCCTTGACCCGGCGCGCGCGGCGAAACGAGACGAACCAGCGCGGCAGGCCGAGCGCCCCCGCCAGCAGCGCGCCCGGCAGGACCAGAAGCGGCGCGCCGGCGAGATAGGCAAGCACCGTCAGCGCGATGCCGCAAATGACGGAGTAGATATAGAAACGCTCGATCGAGACCTGCATGCCGGCCTGACGAATCTGGGCCTTTAACGGCGGCTTCTTGACGGCGAGTTCGTTGGTTTTCTGCTTTTCGTCGAGCTGTTTCAGCGTGTCCTGGACAGATTTACGCCGCTTGACCGCCTCCGCGACACGGTCGCGCGAAGCCTTGACGACCGAACGATCGGTCTCGGCGGCCTTGATCGTCTCGAGCCGCTTGCCGGCCTGCTTCTCGTTGCTCATCTTGGTGAACAGGAAGGCATAGGCGACCGCACCGGCGCTGAAGCCGGCGAGCACGATGAACGCCAGTACGGTGGTGTCAATTCCGAACATCGACCTCGGTCCCCAGCGCATATCGCCGTTTCAAGGAAACGGCGATATGCGCTATCGCTTTGTTTTGACGCAATTCCCAAGGGAAAGCACTACGCGCTTTTCCCGGGAAAACCGCTTCACACTTTTTCTGGAATTGCTTCCAACCTCGATATGCGTCAGTCAGCGCGTTTCTCCATCGATTCCAGCGCATTGGCGAGGCGCTGTTCCTCGCCATAGTAGCGGGCGCGATCCCAGAAGTGCGGACGGCCGATGCCGGTCGACACGTGCTCGCCAAGCAGCCTTCCATTCGAGTCCTCGCCCTTGATGTTGTAGAGCACGATATCCTGCGTGATGATGACGTCGCCTTCCATGCCGATCACCTCGGTGATGTGGGTGATGCGGCGCGAGCCGTCGCGAAGGCGTGCTGCCTGGATGATGACATCGATGGAGCCGACGACGATTTCACGCACGGTCTTCTGCGGCAGCGAATAGCCGCCCATGGCGATCATCGATTCGATACGGTTCAGGCATTCGCGCGGGCTGTTGGAGTGGATCGTTCCCATCGACCCATCATGGCCGGTGTTCATCGCCTGCAGCAGGTCGAAAACCTCCGGTCCGCGCACTTCGCCGACGATGATGCGTTCGGGCCGCATGCGCAGGCAGTTCTTGACCAGGTCGCGCATTGTCACCTCGCCTTCGCCCTCGAGATTGGGCGGGCGGGTTTCGAGACGCACCACGTGCGGCTGCTGCAGTTGCAGTTCGGCCGAGTCTTCGCAGGTGATGACGCGTTCTTCGCGGTCGATATAGTTGGTCAGGCAGTTGAGCAGCGTCGTCTTGCCGGAGCCGGTACCGCCGGAGATGACGATGTTGCAGCGGACGCGGCCGATGATCTTGAGGATCTCGGCGCCCTGCGGCGAGATGGCGCCGAACTTGACCAGCTGATCGAGCGTCAGCTTGTCCTTCTTGAACTTGCGGATGGTGAGCGCGGTGCCGTCGATGGAGAGCGGCGGGGCGATGACGTTGACGCGGGAGCCGTCGGGTAGGCGGGCGTCGCAGATCGGACTCGATTCGTCGACGCGGCGGCCAACCTGGCTGACGATGCGCTGGCAGATGTTGAGCAGCTGCTGATTGTCGCGGAAGCGGATGCCGGTCTGTTCGACCTTGCCATTGACTTCGATGTAGACGTTCTTGGAGCCGTTGACCATGATGTCGGCGATATCGTCGCGGGCGAGCAGCGGCTCCAGCGGGCCGTAGCCCAGCACATCGTTGCAGATGTCCTCGAGCAACTCTTCCTGCTCGGCGATCGACATTGCGAAATTTTTGATGGCGATGATGTCGTTGACGATGTCGCGGATTTCCTCGCGCGCGCTCTCGGGATCGAGCTTGGCGAGTTGCGACAGGTCAATGGTGTCGATGAGCGCGGAGAAGACCTGGCTCTTGGTGTCGTAGTAGGTTTCACTTTTTTCGCGCTGGATCTTTTTTGGCGGCTCCGGCGCCATCGATGGCGCCTCAACGGCACGGCGAGTTGGCGGGGTTCCCGGCGCTCCAGGCGGCGCTGCCGCGGGCCGGGCAAGTACCGCCATGTCCGCAGGCGTTGCAGTGGCCGGCGCCGCTGGCGCCGGTGCTGGCTGACGGAACTCCGGGGTGAACCGGCCGCCGTCGTCGGAGCCTCTTTTACCAAACATGATCGACTACCAATTCCGTCCAGAACATGATGCCGAAGCGGTTTTCGGACGACATCATGCTCTACTTCTTGATTTGGAGGGGAGCGTCATTTCTTGTTACGCGAGAGCTTGCCGAGCAGGCCGCCAAGGCCTGCCTTCTTCCTGGCCTTGATTTCGCTGCGACCGGTCAGGACATGCGCGATTTCGTTGATCATGCCGACGACCGGGCTCCTGGCATCCATCTCGCCCAGCATGCGGCCGTTGTTGGCGGCATTTCCAAACAACAACGGGTCGAAGGCGATGACCGACATCGGCGTGAGGCTGAGCGGTTCGGCGAAGTCGGAAGCGGATATCTCGGGTCGCTTCGGTACGCCGGCCTGGTTGATGATCAGTTTCGGCGGCGGATCGTTCGGGCGAAGCCGCGTCAGCATATCGACCAGATTCTTGGTGTTGCGCAGATTGGCCAGTTCCGGCGTCGCCGTGATGACGATCTCGTCAGCCTTGATCAGTGTGTTCTTGGTCCAGCCAGTCCAGACATGAGGAACGTCGAGCACCAGCAGCGGCACACTGCGCTGCGCGGTGTCGATGAGTTGCGTGAAGGCATCGGGATCGAAATCATAGACACGTTCGAGGGTGGAGGGCGCGGCGAGCAGCGACAGATGTTCGGCGCACTGGGCAAGCAGCCGGTCGAGATAGACCTCGTCAACTCGTTCGGGCGAAAACACGGCTTCGGCGATGCCTTGCGCAGGGTCCTGGTCGAAATTTATGTTGGCCGTCCCGAAAGCCAGGTCGAGATCGGCGACGACCACTTCCGACTTGAACAGCGATGACATCGCCCACGCTACATTGTGGGCGATGGTCGAGGAGCCGACGCCGCCCTTGGCGCCGATGAAGGCGATCGAGCGGCCGATCGGCTCGGCTTCCGGATCGACGAAGATCGATGAAACCACGGAGACGATATCGGCCATCGACACCGGCGCGATGACATATTCGGAAATACCGAAGCGGATGAGTTCGCGGTAAAGACCGACATCGTTGTAGTGGCCGATCACCACGACTTTCGAGGAGGGATCGCAATATTCGGAAAGCTGGGCAAGCTGCTCCAGCAACTGCTTCGGTTCGCTGCGCGATTCCAGCAGGATCAGGTTCGGCGTCGGCGCCGACTGGTAGAATTCGATCGCCGTGGCGATGCCGCCCATATGCACTTTCAGATGCGCCTTGGCCATGCGGCGATCCTCGCCTGCCCGCTCCACCGGATGCGCGACACCTTCCGTCTCGCAAAATGCCTGAATAGAAATACGCGGCACCGGCCGCAGCGCCTGCATCGCTGCAACGTCCGATTGCGAGCTGTCGCCGCCGTCTCCGGGCGTGTCGTAGGCAAGATTGCTCATCGTCATGCTCTTTTCCGTGACTTCTCTTTCCGGTCTCTACGCGGGACCGGCGCTCCTAATACGTCACTTCCGAACTGCCGAGGAACTCGTCCGAAATACCTCTGCCGCGATAGACGTCGATCACCGCGCCGCGGTTCTCGGCGTCGATATCGGACGACTTTCTTGGCCCGAGCAGATCGGCCGGATTGGCGAGTTGCGCGGCGAGGTTGTTTTGAGAGGAGCAGCCGTAATCGGCGTAGTGCTTGTTTTCGGAGGTTGCGAGGATGTCTTCGGGCCAGCGCCCGCATTTGTCGGTCTGGGCTCTCACCGAAATATAGGAAACGCGGATAGGCGCCGAGGCTTCCGGGGAAACCGACTGGTAGGAGGTCACCACGATCCGGTTTCGCTTGATGCCGCCGGCAACCGCCAGCCTGGCGAAATCGCGCGCCGCGGCAGTCGCCGCCACCTGATTGGCCGAGCCGATCGGGATTGCGATCGTCAGCGCCGGGGCAGCGCTCCTGTCGTAGCCGTCAAGGAAGCCCAGAAGCGTGTCGCGCTGCGAGCCGGTCATGCCGCGATCGCCGGCGCCGACCGGGAGGTCCAGCTTCTGGTTCTTCTCGGCAATCACGATCGGATGCGTGGTGCGATAATCATCGGGAATCGCCCCAACCGTGATGCTGTCGCGCTTGGCGCAACCGGCGAGCGAGGCGGCGATCGCGATCGCCAGGATCGGCATTGCCGATCGGCTGATCCGGGCACGGCCGGACCGCACTGTCGCGGCGACCGCCACTGCCTTCGATGCTGACTGAGACATGTCCGCTCCCCGCTTACTTGTAGATGAAGCCGACAACGCCGTGGTAGCGGCCGTTGGGCTTGTCTGTCTGCATGGTGCCGTAGACGCGGTTGACGCGGCCAAGGAACATGGCCGGGCCATCGCCGGCGGCGTTGAAATTGTCATCCGGCTTGGCCAGGTCGTTGCGCGCCACCGGCCGCGCCAGATAAGGCGTGATGATGATGACCAACTCGCTTTCGTTGCGGACGAAATCGCGGCTGCGGAACAGCGTGCCGAGCACCGGGATCTTGGTCAGTCCGGGCAAGCCGTTTACCGCCTGCCTGACGTCGTCGCGGACGAGGCCGGCTATCATCATCGATCCACCCGAAGGCAGTTCCACGGTCGTGTCGGCCAAACGTTTGCGCAGCGATATGACGTTGGTGTCTCCGAAAGAGACCGCGCCTTCGGTGGTCGGTTCGGAAACCGACGTCCTGACCTTCAGGCTGATGCGACCGGGCGACAGCACCACAGGCTGAAACTCCAGGCCGATGCCGTATTCGATTTTCTGAGCCGTCCAAACCCTGTCGGCATTCTGATTGGCATCCGACTTGGCATTTGTAACGGCGCTGACCATATTGTACTCGCCGCCGACCTTGAAGGTCGCCTTCTCACCGGAGACGGCCGTCAAAGTAGGCTCGGCCAGCGTTTTCATGACGCCGGACTGCTCCATCGCAGTGATGTAGCCCTGCAGAGCAGAGGTGGCGAAATTGACCCCCGAACTCGACAACGGCTTGCCTAGGCCGGGGAAGGTGTCACTGGTCGCATTGAAGCTGATGCCGTTGGAGCTGCCTTTGCCAACCATGTTGACGCCGAGCTGCTTCATCACCGAGCGGCTGACTTCGGCCACGGTCACCTTCAGCGTCACCTGGTCGTCGCCGATGATCTGCAGCAGGTTGACGATCTTCGAGACCCGGCGTTCGGCATCCGGATTGTTGATGTCGACGCCGCCATTGGCATTGCCGCCTGCCGCGGTCTGCGAATACTGACCGGTCGTCGCTTCACCGCCGGACACGAAGATGGTTGCCAGATCGACGGCGCGCTTGGCATCGAGCGGCGTGTCCACCGTCCCGGTCAGGACGACGTTGTCGTTCAGCAACTCGACCTTGATCTCGGCATTCGGAAGGAAGCGCTTGAGATAATCTTCCAATCCGGCGACGTCGCGTTCGACGGCCAGATCCAGGCTGGCGATCTGCTCGCCATTGGGACCGAAGACGAAGATGTTGGTTTCGCCCACCGACTTGCCGAACAGATAGATCCGCCTTGCGGTGCGGGTCACCGCATCGGCGACCGCGGGGTTGGCGACCAGGATGTCGTAGGCGTCGCTCGGCAGATCGATGACCACCGATTTGTTGAGGCCAAGCTTGACACGTTGCGTGGCCGACGAGGCCGTGACCCCGACGCTCTTTCCGGCGGCCTTGGCGTCGACAAGGCCACTTGCATGGGCTCCGAGAAAAAGCAGGCCGATGGCCGCAGCCGTGGTGACCGGCAGTCTAGCGACTAACCTCATTTCCTTGCCCCTACTTCGGAAACTTCGCCCGATTTGATCAACCGCACCGTTCCGCGCCGCCCATTGCCGGAAACGAGGTAGTCGGCTTCATCGGTACCCTTTTCCTTGTTGTCGGTGATCGAGCGCAGCGCCAGCGTCAGGCGATCGGCCATCTGCTGGGCGACGGTGATGATCTCGGCCTGCTGCGGCGTCAGCTCCAGCGTCGCCGTCTGTCCGACCCTGGTCTTCTTGCCTTCCTCGTCCTCCTGGATGGTCTGATCGATCGCCAGGACGCGGATGTTCTTGAGGATGGTCTCGGTGGTGAATCCGCTACCGGCGTTGCCGGTGTCGGATCTGCGGGTCATGATGACGTCGACAAAATCGTTAGGCAGGATAAAGCCGCCTGCCGACGTGTCGGCCGAGATCGCGGTGGCGACGGCACGCATGCCGGTGGGCAGGATCGAAGACATGAAGCTCTGCCCCTCGCCGATCAGCTTGGAGCGCCGCAGCGGCTCACCGGTGTACATCGCCATGCGGGCGACGGAGCCCTTCAGCTTCTCCCGCGCTTCGGGTTCGGCGGCACGGGTGATGAAATTCGCATTGATGCCATCGGACGGCCAGGACTCCCAGCTGAGATTGTTCTCAAGCGGGCTTCCCATCGGCACGTCGCCGGAAAGCACGAGCACATCCTGCAAGGCGATGGCCGGTGCCTGCGGTGCATCGACGACGACCTGCTGGGGCGGGACCGCCACCATATTCTTGGCAACATAACCTGCACCACCCGCCGCAGCCACCGCCACGCCCAGAATGATCAGTCGGGATGCTGGCATCTGTCCGAACCCTCGCCTTTAGGCAACCACCTAGCCAGGCCGGACTTTGCAGCGGCAATCGTCAAAACAAGGTTAATACAATGCTTACGATCGTGATTAATTCAAGGTTTACATAATTACACGACCATGCTCCGACAAATGAAAAAGGCGGCCAAGCCGCCTCTTTTCAGGATCGATGCCGGAAGGGCAGAGGAGGTTCGCTACATCAGGTCGCCAACCTTGCCAATGCCCATTCCATCAAGGGCGAATCCGGATAGGTCAGCAGCCCGCCAATGCCGAGTGCGATGCCATAGGGAACGCCATTCATCTCGTCGGCGAAATGGCGCAGGACCGGATTGTGACTGGTGTAGGTCGCCAGCGGCGATTTCCGATAGAGGAGAATGGCGAGCGTCAGCAGGCCACCGATGAACGTCGAAGCCACGAGGTAATTGACAAGGTGAATGTTGAGTCCCATCCAGATGGACGTGGCTGCCAAAAGCTTGGCATCGCCGCCGCCCATGCCGCCGAGCGCAAACAGACCGAAAGTCACGGCCAGCACCAGGCCGCCGGCGGCGAAATGCCAGCCATAAGTTGCCCAGTCCATACCCGTCAGTGGCGCAACCACGGCAAAGACGGCCACAAGCAGCACCGGCACCCGATTGGAGATTGTCATCGACAGCGCGTCGGAGATCGCCGCAAAAAGCATGCAAAACGGAAAGACAACGAAGATCAGTGCGTTGAGCATCGGTCTCTCATGGAAAGGCAACGATGGCTGCAGGTTAGGCGGCTTGGGTTAAGGATTGGTGAGTTCTGCTCATCCGGGTCAAATCCCGGGAAATGTCAGCGCGCTAAGCGGCGCAGCAAGACCAAAGCCAAACGATCTTCAAAAGACAAAAGGGCCGCCAGCGAGGCGGCCCTTCCAGTCTACCGGTCGAAACAGGATGCTAGATCATTACTTACAAGCAGCGTTCGTCGGATCGTTCACGCAATCCGCGATGGTCGTGAACTTGGCGTTCAGGGCATTGCCGAGCTGACCAGCGCCAACCATGATGGCAAGCGCGATGAGAGCGGCGATCAGACCGTATTCGATAGCGGTCGCGCCGGATTCGTCCTTCGCGAAACGTGCGATGAGATTAGACATTCGAGAGCTCCTACTCCACGTGTTACAGCACTTCCGTCAACTTCTGTGGTGGTTGATCGGATGCTGCCAATCTACGGAGAAGCTCTTTCAATCGGCTTAATAAACAGCCTTACCGATTCCTTTCCCGCTTCGAACAGCTTGCGTGGTTAACCGTAAACTAAACGCTGGACAGTAGCTCGCCTGCCCGTGAAGAGCTGTAATTTCACGGCTATCGGCAGGATGCATTGTTATATTAGCTGGCAGCAGGATTGGTGCGAATACCCCGGCGCCGGTCAAGGGTTTAACCGTTGGTTCACCAATCTCCTTCATGTTTCTTTGAACAAGTTTTGCCGCTGTGGAGCGCCTTGATGACTGCCATGAAATCGTCATTCCTGCTTGTCGCGCTTCTCGCCGTCCCGGCTTTTGTGCTGCCGGCCAAGGCCGGAGCCGGCATCGAAGTGACGATGAATCAGGCCAAGATCGTCAAACTGACACGCCCCGCCGACACCATAGTCGTCGGCAATCCGGCGATTGCCGACGCCTCCGTCCAGGATGCATCGACGATCGTACTGACCGGCAAGGGGTTCGGCGTCACCAATCTGGTTGTCCTCGACCACGATGGCAGCCCGATCGTCGACGAGCAGGTGACCGTGGTGCGCCAGGACGCGTCGTCCGTGCGTATCTACAGGCGCGCCTCGGTACAGACCATGTCCTGCACGCCCTATTGCGAAAGCTCGTACAAGAGCGACTCGGAAAAGTCGTCCGAAGCCGAGATGAGCGCTGGGCAGTAAGCGCCTCAGTTGGCTCGATTGTCTCGAGAAAGCCGCGTCGGTTAGCGGCCGGTTAATGTCGCCTGGTCGAATTTAACGGTCATTCAAACCGGAGCTAAATGGGTTCTTGATAGTGGTGCTGACGGTACCGCATCAGGATCGGCAGGAACGGGATATGGGCGACGTTTTGGACGAGGATTCAGAACGCGAGATCTGCAAGGCCAAGGCAGGGCGCGTGACGTTTGCCCGTCGTTTCCTGCGTGATCGGCGCGGCAGCACGGCGATAGAATTCGCGATGCTTGCGTTACCGTTTGCGGCTCTCGTCTTCGCCATCCTCGAGAGCTGCGTTTCATTTGCCGGACAGGAGGTGATGGCCAACATCACCGATGATATCGCCCGTCAGTTGCGTACTGGCCAGTTGAGGCAAGCCGATGTGACGGAAGAGAAGCTGAAGGGCTTGGTCTGCGCCAGACTCGAGATCATTGTCGCGAAGGGTTGCCCCGGTTTGCTGGTGGATCTGCGCCCGTTCAAGACCTTTGCCGGGGCAGCCAGTGCGGGTTTCACGATTTCCGGCTCGACCATCACGCTGACGGGCAAGGATCCGGATACAGGCAAGGACCCGGCTTTCGGGACCCCTACAATAGGTCCGGCAGAATCAAAGAACATGCTGCGGGTCTTTTACCCCTGGCCGGTCATGACCGATTTCATGGCTCAATACATGTCGAATATGGATGGCGGCAAGACTCTGCATTACGCGACGACAACGTGGCAAAACGAGCCATTCGACAACTGAGTTTGCACGTGTAAGCAAAAGGAAAAGTGCATGTTTCGTGCGGGGGCACATCCGGGGATGTCGGTTGTCTGGAAGAGAGCGGCGCGGTTTTTTTCCGATCGGCGCGGCATAGCGGCCGTCGAGTTTGCCCTCATCGTGCCTGTCTTGCTGATCATGTATTTCATTACCATGGAGGCCTCGCAAGCCATCGAGGCCAGCAAGAAGGTCAGCCGCATCAGCTCCATGGTTGCCGACCTCGTCACGCAGCAAACGTCGGTGGTCAACGCAGATCTCACCGACATCATGAAGATCGGCAACTCCAGCCTTCAGCCTTACAACCGCTCGGTCGCCAATATCTCCATTACGGCAATCGACATCAGAACCGACCCGAACAATCCGATACCGCAAGCAAAGGTGGCGTGGTCCTGGAGCGTGCTGGATGGGAAGACTGGCCGCGACTCCAACCCGACAACTTCCACCACCGTTCCGGCGACGCTCAATGTTGCGGGGACTTTCCTCATTCGTGTCAAAACCACTCTAGCATACCAACCGATCATCTCCTGGTCGGAAGGCTCCGAAAAGCCGCTCGGATTTATCTCGGCCTTCAACAAAGGCAAGATAACGATGAGCGAAACCTACTATCTCAGGCCGCGCCGGGCCACGTCGATCCCCTGCAGCGATTGCTGAAGCAGTTCTACCCATTCAACCCGGGTTCATTGCGCGCTGCTGTCGGTGCTGGCTGACACCAGGCGCACGATGGAAGCGGCCATCGCATAGTCACTCGCAGCGGCGAGCGTGAACCCTCCCGAATGTCTCGATTCCACGAAATCGTAGACTTCCGGCGACTGCGATCTGAGATTGGTGAGGAAGACGGTCAGTCGGCGTTTGGCTTCGGGGTCGAGATCGCTGCGTACGGCGTGAGGGCCGTATCTGAGCACGCCGGAAGTCCAGATGATCTGGAGCGCGGCTTCTGGAATCCCCGCCGCCTCCAGCCGCGCCGCCGTGCCGTCCGGATCAGCCGGCTGATCGCCAGCAATCGCCGTCCGGTTTTCCGCCGTGGCCCGCTCCCAGCCGAATACGGCATCGGCCTGGCCATCGGCCAGCATCGCTTCTGCGGCGGCAGCCGAGCCGGCATGAACGAGGAATGGCGCATTCTGGCTGATCTTGATGCCGTCGGCCGCCAGCCCGGCGAGCGGTAGAAGCGAACCGCCGACATTGCCGGACGGCGCCATGGCGATGCGGTGCGTTTCCAGGGCCGCGAGATCGGAAAGCCTGCCGTCGCGCGTCAAAAGCACGGAGCGGATGCCCGTGGCACCGTCGGCATCGACCGGCGCCACAAGAGGTTCGACGCAGCCGCAGCGCTCCGAGGCGGTGGCGTAGGCGGTCGCCGAATAGACCGCGTATTGAATCCGGCCATTGGCCTGCGCCTCTATCAGCGCCGCATAGTCATGCGCGACGACGAATTCCACCTTCATGCCGAGCGCCCTGCCGTAGGCGTCAGTCAGCATGGCCAGACCCGGAACCGTGTTGCCGGCGCCCGGCTCGGCAACGATGCCGATCCGAAACGCGCCGATCTGGTCGCGCCAGTCGGCGTGCGCGGCGAGCTGCGAGGCCAGCAGTGCTACGGTGGTCGCCAGTGCACTCCAACCGAGGTCAGCCCGTCTCATCGATCCATGCCCCGCACACCGTTCCTTGAAGCGCATTGCATGTCTCAAGGATGCGTACACCACGCCTGCCCGACTTCGCGACCATCGCGTCAGGCCGTTGCCGCCTGGTTTACGATTTGCCAATGCCGCGACGGGACCTTATGTCTGGTCAACCAGACTGGCAATGACGGCACCTATGTCACGCGCTTTCCTCTTCGTTCTCGATTCTTTCGGCATTGGCGGCGCCGCCGATGCCGAACGCTATGGCGACGCCGGCTCGAACACGTTCGGACATATCGCGCTGGCCTGCGCGGAAGCCCGCGCCGATCGCGAGGGCCTGCGCGAGGGACCGCTGAAGGTGCCCACCATGGTTTCGCTCGGTCTCGGCCGCGCAGCAGAAACCGCAACCGGCTTCCAATTCGACAGCAAAGCCGCCGTTTCAGCCTCCGCTTTCCACGGCGCCGCGCAGGAGATTTCGAGCGGCAAGGATACGCCGTCGGGTCACTGGGAAATCGCCGGGCTGCCCGTGCGGTTCGACTGGGGCTATTTCCCCGATAAGGTGCCCGCCTTCCCTGCCGAACTGACCGAAGCGATGATCCGCGAGGGTAAGGTGCCGGGCATTCTCGGCAACTGCCATGCGCCCGGCACGGAGATCATCGAGCGCTTCGGCGAGGAGCATATCCGCACCGGCCAGCCGATCTGCTACACCTCGGTCGATTCCGTCCTGCAGATAGCAGCGCACGAAGTTCATTTCGGCCTTGAGCGGCTCTACGAGTTCTGCAAGACGGTACGCCGGCTGGTCGATCCGCTGAAGATCGGACGGGTGATCGCACGGCCTTTCCTGGGCGAAACATCAGCCACCTTCGAGCGCACCTACAACCGCCATGACTACGCCGTGCCGCCGCCTGAGCCGACGCTGCTCGACCGCTTGACCGGGCGCGGCAGCCGGGTGATCGCGGTCGGCAAGATCGGCGACATCTTCGCCCACCGCGGTATCTCGGAAGTACGCAAGGCGCCCGGCAACATGGCAATGTTCGACAAGGCGCTGGGCGCGATGGACGATGCCGGCGACGGCGACCTGGTGTTCGCCAATTTCGTCGACTTCGACACCGAGTTCGGCCATCGCCGCGACGTCGCCGGCTATGCTGCGGCGCTCGAAGCCTTCGACCGCCGGCTGCCCGAGGCACTGGCAAAGCTGAAGCCGGGCGATCTGCTCATCCTCACCGCCGACCATGGCAACGATCCGACATGGCGTGGCACCGACCACACGCGCGAACGCGTCCCGGTCATCGGCACCGCACCGGGTCTCACGGGCGGCGACATCGGGCTCAGGACCACCTTCGCCGATATCGGCGAGACGGTCGCCGAACACCTCAAGCTGGCGCGCGGCCGCCACGGCGCTTCCTTCCATGCGGCGATAGGCGGCCATGCCTGAACTGCCCGAGGTCGAAACCGTCCGGCGCGGCCTGCAGCCGGTTCTGGAATGCGCGCGGATCGTGCGCGTCGAGGCGCGCCGGCCCGATCTCAGATTTCCGTTTCCGGCGAGATTTGCGCAGCGGCTGACCGGCAAGACCGTCATCGCGCTTGGCCGCCGCGCCAAATATCTCACCATACACCTGGACGATGGCCCGGTGCTGATCTGCCATCTCGGCATGTCGGGCTCGTTCCGCATCGAGGCCGCTGATGACAAAGAGACGCCCGGCACGTTCCATCAAGAGCGCTCGAAGAATGCCAAGCACGACCATGTGGTGTTCCATGTCGTGTCGCCTGTCGGCGTCCAGTCTCGCGTGGTCTTCAACGACCCGCGTCGCTTCGGCTTCATGCTGTTTGCGGAAGGCCTGGCCGACGCGCATCCGATGCTCGCGGGACTGGGCGTCGAGCCGACCGGCAATGCGCTGGAAGGCGCCCTGCTCGCCTCTCTGCTGAAGGGCCGCAGATCGCCGTTGAAGGCGGCGCTGCTCGACCAGAAGCTGATTGCCGGGCTCGGCAATATCTATGTGTCGGAAGCGCTGTGGCGCGCCGGCCTTTCGCCATTGCGCGAGGCAGGCACCATCGCCGGGACCAGCAAGAAGGCCAAGGAACAGAGCGAACGACTGGCCGAGGCAATCCGTTCGGTGATCGCCGATGCGATCGCCGCCGGCGGGTCTTCGCTGCGCGACTATGTGCACACAGACGGGTCGCTGGGCTATTTCCAGCATTCCTTCGCGGTCTACGATCGCGAAGGCGAGCCCTGTCCGACGCCCGGCTGTCGCGGCCACATCGAGCGCATCGTGCAAAGCGGCCGCTCGACCTTTTATTGCCGGACCTGCCAGCGGTAAGCTAGACGGTCCTTCAGTGCCGCAACCAGGAGGCCAGCCCATGAGCTATGAAACCATCATCGTCGAGACGCGCGGCAAGGTCGGCCTGATCACGTTGAACCGGCCTAAGGCGCTCAACGCGCTGAACGCGCAGGTGCTGGCGGATTTGCTGACGGCGGCAAAGGGGTTCGACGCCGATCCCGGCATCGGCGCCATGGTCATCACCGGTTCCGAGAAGGCTTTTGCGGCGGGCGCCGACATCAAGGAAATGCAGGCCGTCACCTACGCGGAGGCCTATGTGCAGGATTTCTTCGTCGGCTGGGAAGAGTTTACCCGTGCGCGCAAGCCGATGATCGCCGCTGTCGCGGGCTATGCGCTGGGCGGCGGCTGCGAACTGGCGATGATGTGCGATTTCATCATTGCCGCCGACACGGCCAAGTTCGGCCAACCCGAAATCACGCTTGGCGTCATTCCCGGCATGGGCGGCTCGCAACGGCTGACCCGCTTTGTCGGCAAGTCGAAGGCCATGGACATGTGCCTGACCGGTCGGATGATGGATGCCGCCGAAGCCGAGCGCAGCGGCCTGGCCTCGCGCGTCGTGCCGGCCGGCGAGTTGATCGAGGAGGCGATGAAGGCCGCGGCCAGGATATCAGAGTTTTCACTGCCATCGGTGATGATGGCCAAGGAGGCAGTCAACCGCGCCTACGAGACGACGCTGGCGGAGGGACTGCGCTTCGAACGCCGGCTGTTCCACTCGCTGTTTGCGCTCGACGACCAGAAGGAAGGGATGGCAGCCTTTGCCGAGAAGCGGAAGCCGAATTTCACCAATCGCTAGAGTGGCGGCGGCGAGGACCAAAAAGAAGCCAAAGCGGCGTTGACGCGCCGGAAAAGCTGAACTATAAGCCGCTCCAACCGAGGCGGCCGTTGGCTGCCCGTTTGTTTTTTGCGCCCTGCGGCATCCCGCATGCGCCCACCAGATCAGAAGAGAGGCATCATGGCCAATACCTCCTCGGCCAAAAAGGCAACGCGCAAGATCGCCCGCCGCGCAGCGATCAACAAGAACCGCCGCTCGCGCGTGCGTACATATGTCCGCCAGGTCGAAGAGGCACTGGCTGCCGGCGACAAGGCAGCCGCGCTGGAAGCCTTCAAGACCGCAGAGCCGGAATTGATGCGCGCCGCGACCAAGGGCGTGATCCATAAGAATACGGCATCGCGCAAGGTGTCGCGTCTGGCTCACCGCCTCAAGGTGCTGTCGGCCTGATTGACCGTTCCTGAACTGTCGTTCTTTCAAACCCGGCCAATCGTGCCGGGTTTTTTCGTTTGCCGGCAAGCACTTAAAAAGAACTGCCGCAAAGCACGCCCGAGCCGCATTCCAGAGTCTGGAATGCTTTGCCGGCACATACACTCCCACTGATATTCCAATCCGCCGAAACGGCCCACGCCAATAAATTTGGCTGTCACAAATTGCTGATATTTTTCAACGACTTGCTGGAAGTGATCCACAGCTTGTTCACATCGCCTGTGGGCGATAGGCAGCAAGTTGGTGTCAAGCGAATTATTTCAGAAAATTTCAAACCGCACAGCCATTTTCATATTCGCGGCAAAAGGGTTTGAATCCCAATGGCTTTGTCAAAATATGCGCTTCCAGCACGGAGCCCGAACCGTTGTTCACTAACCAGATTCCTTAAAAATCCGTTAGAGGTGGCCTTGCCCTATCCACAGCGATTTCGGTAATGTCGGTCTATCGAAAGGGACGGGCCATTAGCCCTTAACCTAGCCTGAATCGGCCAGCTAACAGTGGCAGAATTCATGACGTGGATCAATTCCGCGAACGGGTATGGCTTGCCTTTTCGATACGATAGGGGACTGGCGTAATTGTACATGGCAGCTTGATGGCGCACCGGCGTTTTCGCCGGGTAGCACCGCTTTGCCCGAACATGTCAGACGGACTGGCTTTAAGCAGCCGGGACCCATCCCATTCTGACGAGGCAACGTCATCCGCCGGCGGCGGCGGTGGTGTTGTAGCGAAGATACGGTCGCCGGAAACATGGGTGCAGGAGGCGCACTCCCGGCGGAAAAAAGGTACAAAGGAAAAGGGACGCACAATCATGCAGAGCGGCATCGAGCGGGAGCTTACGGGCGACCTGCCATTTCCCGGAACATTGGTCGGAGCGCACGATATGGCGGCTTCCAGCGACGCGGAACAGAAGTTCGACCGGGTCAAGGCCCAGTTGAAGGCGCGCCTGGGAACCGAGGTCTATTCGAGCTGGTTCGGCCGTATGAAGGTGGCTGAGGCTTCCCGGGGCATTGTACGCATCTCGGTGCCCACGGCCTTCCTGCGCTCGTGGATCAATGGCCATTATCTCGATCTCATCGCCGATCTGTGGAAGCACGAGGATCCCGAAATCCTCAAGATTGAGATGGTCGTGCGCACCGCGACCCGTCCTGCCCGCAATGGCGTCGAACCCGAGGCCGTGCCGGCGCGCAAGATGACCAAGCATACGCAGACCGCATTGGCGGCCGGCACGGTCGGCCCCGGCAGGGTGGAGCGGGCGCCCGCCCCTCGTCCCGGCACGCCGATCGAGAGCGAATTCCGGCACAATGTGCTGGGGTCGCCGCTCGACCCGCGCTACACGTTCGGCTCCTTCATCGAAGGCCCGTCGAACCGGGTGGCTTTCGCCGCAGCCAAAGCCGTGGCGGAATCGCAGTCGAGCGCGGTGCGCTTCAACCCGCTGTTCCTTCATGCGACCGTCGGGCTCGGCAAGACGCACCTTTTGCAGGCGATTGCGGCCGAATCCCTGAAACAGAACCCGAAATCGCGCGTCGTCTATCTGACGGCCGAATATTTCATGTGGCGCTTCGCCACCGCGATCCGCGACAACAATGCGCTGACGCTGAAGGAACAGCTGCGCGACATCGACCTCTTGATCATCGACGACATGCAGTTCCTGCAGGGCAAGTCGATCCAGCACGAATTCTGCCATCTCATCAACATGCTGCTCGACAGCGCCAAGCAAGTGGTGGTTGCCGCTGACAGGCCGCCGTCGGAACTGGAATCGCTGGAACCGCGGGTGCGCTCGCGCCTCAATGGCGGTGTCGCGCTGGAAATGTCGGCGCCGGACTTCGCCATGCGCATAGGCATGCTCAAACTTCGGCTTGCCACCGCCAAGGTTGACGATGCATCGCTCAATATTTCGGAGGAGATCCTCAACCATGTCGCCCGCACGGTGACCGGCAGCGGTCGTGAGCTGGAGGGCGCGTTCAACCAACTGCTGTTTCGTCAGTCGTTCGAGCCGGCGATCACCATCGACCGCATCGACGAGATCCTGGGGCACATCTATCGCTCTGGCGAGCCGAAGCGGGTGCGCATCGAGGACATCCAGCGCATCGTGGCGCGCCACTACAATGTGTCGAAGACCGAGTTGCTGTCCAACCGGCGCACGCGCACCATCGTGAAGCCCAGGCAGGTCGCCATGTACCTGTCGAAGGTATTGACGCCGCGCTCGCTGCCGGAGATCGGCCGGCGGTTCGGCGGGCGCGACCACACCACGGTGCTGCATGCGGTGCGCAAGATCGAGGACCTTTCCGGCGTCGACAACACGCTGGCGCAGGAACTGGAACTGTTGCGCAGGCTGATCAACGACCAAGCCTGATCGGCGCGGCAAACGGTCGTCGCGCTTTAAATTTTCTTGTTTTGATGCATGTCGTTGTCCCAAAACCGCTGCGCAGTTTTCGGCGACATGCATCGGTTGCCGGCCAACGTCCGCTTTATCCCCAGAAAGCCCGCTTAACCGGCGCGAACCGGTGGCCCGGACTTGCGTTTGCTGGCTTTTTCCTGTCAGTTTGCATAGATTCTGAGCCTGTTCAGACCTTTCGCGGGGCGCCGCCCACTGGTGACCCGTCCATTCATTCAAGCGAGCCTGTTTCGTCATGCGTGTTATCCTGGAACGGTCCAATCTCCTGAAGTCGCTCAACCACGTTCATCGCGTGGTCGAGCGGCGCAATACCATACCGATCCTGTCGAACGTGCTGCTCAGCGCCGAGGGCGCCAGCCTTGAAATGAAAGCCACCGACCTCGACCTCGAAGTGACCGAAGCGACGCCGGCAAAGGTCGAGCGCGGCGGGGCGACGACGGTTCCGGCGCACCTGCTCTACGACATCGTGCGCAAGCTGGCCGACGGCGCCGAAGTGATGCTGAAGACCGACGAGGACGGCAACGCCATGACGGTAACGTCGGGCCGCTCGAGCTTTCGCCTGCAATGCCTGCCGCAGTCCGATTTCCCGGAGCTTTCGGCGGGATCCTTCTCACACATCTTCCGGCTCGATTCCGTCGCCCTGAGAGGCCTTATCGAAAAGACCCAGTTCGCCATCTCCACCGAAGAGACGCGCTACTATCTCAACGGCATCTACCTGCACACGCATGAAACTGGCGGCAAGCTGAAGCTGCGTTCGGTGGCGACCGACGGCCACCGCCTGGCGCGCGCCGAGATCGACGCTCCGGCCGGGTCCGAAGGCATGCCGGGCATCATCATTCCGCGCAAGACGGTCAGCGAATTGCAGAAGCTGGTCGACGATCCCGATGTCGCGGTGACCACCGAATTGTCCGACACCAAGATCCGCTTCACCATCGGCAGCGTGGTTCTGACCTCGAAGCTGATCGACGGCACTTTCCCGGACTACCAGCGCGTCATTCCGACCGGCAACGACAAGAAGCTGATCATCGACCGCCAGAGCTTCGCCGCCGCCGTCGATCGCGTCTCGACCATTTCCTCCGAGCGCGGCCGCGCGGTGAAGCTTTCGATCACCGAAGGCCAGGTGACGCTTGCCGTCAACAATCCGGATTCGGGCAGCGCCACCGAGGAACTGGCCGCTGATTACTCCTCAGACCCGATCGAGATCGGCTTCAACGCCAAATATCTGCTCGACGTCGCTGCTCAACTGACCGGCACGGAAGCCAAGTTCATGCTGGCCGATGCCGGTTCGCCGACGCTGATCCACGACATGGCCGATGAGACCGCGCTCTACGTGCTGATGCCGATGCGGGTGTAGCAGCCGCACTGCGGCACACTGCAGCATAATTGATTGCGGCGACTTCTACAGGCGGATAGCGGTTGCCGGAACAAAATCACATAAGTAAGCTCACACTTACGAATTTCCGCAATTATGCGGCGTTGTCGATCGGCTTTTCACCCGGCGCGGTGGTGTTTTCCGGCGACAATGGCGCCGGCAAGACCAATCTCCTGGAAGCCATCTCGCTGCTGACGCCTGGCCGCGGCCTGCGCCGTGCGCCCTATGTCGACGTGGCCCGCGAAGGCGGCGATGGCGGCTTTGCGCTGCACGCAAGGCTCGACGGGCCGGAGGGGCAGGTCGAGATCGGCACCGGCATCACCGGGGGTGAAGCGGCCGGCGAGGGCGGTCGCAAGGTGCGCATCAATGGCGCGCCGGCACGGTCGGCCGACGCCATGCTGGAATGGCTGCGCGTGGTCTGGCTGACGCCGGCCATGGACGGCCTGTTCCCCGGACCTGCCGCCGACCGGCGGCGCTTTCTCGACCGGCTGGTTTTGGCTGTCGATCCTGGCCACGGCCAGCGTGCGCTCGATTACGAGAAGGCGATGCGCGGACGTAACCGCTTGCTTACGGAAGGCTCGCGCGACGGCGCCTGGTTCGACGCCATCGAGATGCAGATGGCCGAAACCGGCGTGGCGATCGCGGCTGCGCGCGCCGAGCTGGTGCGCCTGCTGGCCGCCATGATCGACAGGTTGCCGTCCAGCGGGCCGTTTCCGCAAGCCGACATCAGCCTCTTCGGCGACCTTGAAAGCCATGTCGCCTCAGCACCCGCTGTGGATGTCGAGCAACGCTATCGCGACGCCCTTGCCGACGGCCGCGAGCGCGACCGCGCCGCCGGACGCACGCTCGACGGCCCGCACCGTTCGGATCTACTGGTGCGCCACCGCCCCAAGGCGATGCCGGCCGAACTCTGCTCGACCGGAGAGCAGAAGGCGCTGCTGGTCGGCATCGTGTTGTCGCACGCAAGGCTGACCGGCGAGATGTCGGGGATGACGCCGATCCTGTTGCTCGACGAGATTGCCGCGCATCTCGATGCCGGCCGGCGCGCCGCGCTGTTCTCGATCCTGGAGGAGCTGAACTGCCAGGCCTTCATGACCGGAACCGACGCCGCGCTGTTTTCCAGCCTGAGGGGACGCGCGCAGTTCCTCACCGTCGACCACGGCACGGTTGGGCCAACCGAAGAGACCTGACAAGGTTTTTGCTCCGCTATATGGTCGGGCAATGACCCCTGCCGCCCTCACCGACGAAGAACTCGAACGCTATGCCCGCCACATCGTGCTGCCTGAGATCGGCGGCGCCGGCCAGCAGAGGCTGAAGCGGGCGCGAGTGCTGGTGATCGGCGCCGGCGGCCTCGGCGCGCCGGTGCTGGAATATCTCGCTGCCGCAGGCGTCGGCACGCTTGGCATCGTCGACGACGATATTGTCTCGCTGTCCAATCTGCAGCGGCAAGTGATCCACGCCACCGATACGGTCGGAACGGCGAAGACCGAGAGCGCCAAAGCAGCGATCGCCCGGATCAATCCCCATGTCGCGGTGGAATTGCACGATTTCAGGCTGACGGCCGACAATGCTGCCGTTCTCGTGGCGCGCTACGACGTGGTCGTCGACGGCTCCGACAATTTCGAGACGCGCTATGTGGTGGCGGATGCCTGCGCGGCGGAAAAGCGGCCGCTCGTGCATGCCGCCGTCGGCCGCTTCGACGGCTCGGTTACGGTGTTGATGCCGTTCGGCACCGGCACCGACGGCAGACCGAACCCTGGATATCGCGACCTCTTTCCCGAAGCGCCGCCAGAGGGGCTGGTGCCATCCTGCGCGGTGGCCGGGGTCGTCGGTGCGCTGACCGGCGTCGTCGGCACGCTGCAGGCGATGGAAACGATCAAGCTGATCACCGGCATCGGCGAACCGCTGGTCGGCCGGCTGCTGCTCTACGATGCGCTGTCGGCGCGCTTCGACACGATCCGCTACAAGAGAAGCTGACCGCATGGATCAGCCTGCCAGTGTTTTGGTCACGCAGCTCGCCCCCGGCTTCGACCGCTGGGACGAACTGCTCAGCCTGATCATGCGCGCCTTTGCACCGATGGACGGCGTCATCGACCCGCCCTCCTCGGCACATCTGCTGAACGCCGGAAACCTCAGGGACAAGGCTGGCCGAGAGACCGTGTTGCTGGCCCTGCAGGATGACAGGATCGCCGGCTGCGTTTTCGCGCTGGAGAGAGCCGATGATTTCTACATCGGCAAGCTCGCCGTCGAACCTGAGCTTCAAGGGCAAGGCATCGGCAGGCGGCTGATGCAGGCTGTCGAATTTCTCGCCCGCAGCCGGAACAAACCGGCCATCGAACTGCAGACGCGAATCGAACTGACCGTAAATCATGCAACCTTTGCCGGTCTCGGCTTTCGCGAGACTGAACGCACCGCGCATGACGGCTATGACCGGCCGACCTCGATCACCTTGCGCAAGGAGTTGGCGTGAGCCTTGCACTCAGCTCACAGGAGCAGACAGTCGCCTCCGGCCATGACGGGGCGGCGATGGCGATGCGCATCGTTGCCGAAAGCGCTGCGCTGCTCGGCGCGCCGCGACTTATCCCGATCGCCTCGACGCATATAGACGGCGCGCTCTATCACGGCGATTCCGGCACGCTGTTTGCCGAAAGGCTGGTCGATAGCGGCGCCAGGGTCGCGGTGCGCTCGACGCTCAATGTCGGCGCGCTCGACCTGATGGGCTGCTCGCGCGTGCGCCTCGAAGAGCCGGCGCGCGGCATGGCGCGACGAATGATGGAGGCCTACCGCAAACTGGGCTGCGAGCAGAGCTGGACCTGCGCGCCCTATCAGGCCGGCCACAGGCCGGCGCTTGGCAGCGATGTCGCCTGGGGTGAATCCAACGCGGTGGTGTTCTGCAATTCGGTTCTGGGGGCACGCACCAACCGCTATGGCGACTTCCTCGACATCGCCTGCGCCATATCGGGCCGCGCGCCGGATTACGGCCTGCATCGCCCCGAGAACCGGCAGGCACGGCTGGTGTTCGATGTGTCCGGCCTATCCGCCTCGTTCCTTGGCTCCGAGATCGCCTGGCCGGTGCTGGGCAACCTCTACGGCCGTGAGGTCGGCAATGCGATCGGCGTCGTCACCGGCATATTCAGCCATCCCGGCGAGGATGCGCTGAAGGCCTTCGGCGCGGCGGCGGCATCGTCGGGCGCCGTCGGCCTGTTCCACATTGCCGGCGTGACGCCCGAGGCGCCCGACGCCGAGACCATCCTGGTGGGCGGCAGGCCGGAAACGATGATCCGCGTAACGCCGGAGATGGCCATGAAGGCCCGCGCCGGCCTGTCCACCGCAGCCACGCAGACCGCCATCGATGCCGTGGCGATCGGCAGTCCGCATCTGTCTTTGGCCGAATTCGATGCACTTGAGCGGCTGATTGGCGGGCGGCGGCTCAGCGTGCCGATTTACGCCTGCACCGGCCGCCACGTGCTCACCAGGCTGGAGCAGAACGGCAAGCGCAAGATGCTCGAAGCCAGCGGCGTCATCATCGTCGCCGACACCTGCGTGGTGGTGACGCCGATCCTGCCGGATCTGGCCGGCGGCGTGCTGATGACCAATTCGGGAAAATTCGCGCACTACGCGCCGGGCAATACCGGTTACGCCGTGCTTTACGGCTCGCTGGCCGACTGCGTGGAAAGCGCGGTTGCCGGTAAGCCCAGGTTTACGGACATCGCCGCATGAATGCTGCAGCCGACATACTGGTGCCGGGCAGCGGAGGCGAAGGGCTGGCCTTGGTGCTGACGGCGCCGATCAGCTTCTGGGGTGGCGTCGATCCGAAGAGTGGCCGCATCGCCGATGTCCGCCACCCCCAGTATGGCGAAACCATTTCCGGTCGCGTGCTGTTCCTGCCCGGCACGATCGGCTCGTCCTCGGCGTCCGCCGTGCTGATGGAACTCCTCCACAATGGCCATGCGCCGACGGCACTCGTGCTGCACGAGCCGGACGCGATCCTGCTGCTTGGCTTGATTGTGGCCAGGCAAATGGGCTGGCGGACGCCGGTAGCGCTCAGGCTTAGGCGCGACGCTTTTGAGGCCTATCCCGGCAAGCGTGTGAGTGTCGCGGCGGATGGCGCCCTCACAACCGCATCCTGAACGCGGCCCGCTTCAAGTCCGTAGCGGCAGCACGCGGTCCGGCGGCCGGTGGCCGTCGAAGAAGGCGCGGATATTGATGATCACCTTCTCGCCCATGTCGATGCGGCCCTCGATCGTCGCCGAACCCATATGCGGCAAAAGCACGACCTTGTTCTTGGCGGCAAGCTTCAGCAGTTTCGAGTTCAGCGCCGGTTCGTGCTCGTAGACGTCGAGGCCGGCCCCGGCGATCTTGCCGTCCTGGATAAGCTTGACCAGCGCTTCCTCGTCGATAATGTCGCCGCGCGCGGTGTTGACCACATAGGCGGTGGGCTGAAGCAGAGCCAGGCGCCGCGCCGAAAGCAGATGAAAGGTCGCCGGCGTCGACGGGCAGTTGACCGAGATGATGTCCATGCGGGCAAGCATCTGGTCGAGGCTTTCCCAATAGGTCGCCTCCAGCCCTTCCTCTACCGCCGGCAGCACGCGATGGCGGTTATGGTAGTGGATCGACAAGCCGAAAGCCTTGGCGCGCCTCGCAACCGCAGTGCCGATACGGCCCATGCCGACGATACCGAGGCGCTTGCCCCAGATGCGCCGGCCGAGCATCCAGGTCGGCGACCAACCGGCCCATTTCTTGTCGCTGGTCAGCACATTGGCGCCTTCGGCCAGCCGCCGCGGCCCGGCCAGCATCAGCGCCATGGTCATGTCGGCCGTATCCTCAGTCAGCACGTTCGGCGTGTTGGTGACGGTAATGCCTTTCCTGGCCGCCGCAGCGACGTCGATCTTGTCGACGCCATTGCCGAAATTGGCGATCAGCTTGAGATTGTCGCCGGCCTGGGCAATCAGCGCCGCATCGATCTGGTCGGTGATGGTCGGCACCAGCACATCGGCTTCCTTGATCGCCGCGACCAGCTCCGGCTGCGTCATCGGGCGGTCCTCGACAATCAGCCTGGCGTCGAAGAGTTCGCGCATGCGGGTCTCGACCGGATCGGGCAGCTTGCGCGTGATGACGACGAGAGGCCGTTTTTTGCCTGCCATTGTTTCCTCGAACCCGATCTCGTTGAGACCTCTTTAACCAAGACAGGCGAAACTGAATACCGGTCGCGGTGCCTGCCACTCCTGTAACAAGCGGTGCCGCCGAAGACAAAGAAAAAGGGGCGCCCGGACCAAAGGGCACGCGCCGAAAGGAATGAAAGTGTCTGGTTTCGCGTCGCTTCGCCTGATCCTCAGCGCAGCGCTTCTCGGCGCTCTCCTGCATTCCCCGCAAGCCGCGGCGCAAGGTGCCGCCGCACCTGTGCAGACGGTCACGCTCGGGCCGAGCGGCCTGCCGCTGCCGCGTTTCGTCAGCCTGAAATCGGCTCGCGTCAACTCGCGCGTTGGCCCCGGCGCCAACTATTCCGTCGACTGGATGTACACAAAGGCCGGCCTGCCGATGGAAATCATCCAGGAATTCGATACCTGGCGGCGCGTGCGCGATGCCGATGGCTCGGAGGGTTGGATCAACCAGTCGCTGCTGTCCGGCCGCCGGACCGCGATCGTCGCCCCCTGGCAACGCACCAAAGGTGGCCGAATCAATCTGCTCGACGATGCCGATAAGGACGCCAGCGTCATCGCCATCATCGAGCCGGGCGTTACGGGCACGATCAAAACCTGCGATGGCCAGTGGTGCGAAATGACCTTCGACGGCCACACCGGCTGGATCGCCCAGTCGCAGGTGTGGGGCGCCTATCCCGGCGAGCACGTCAAGAATTGAGATTGCTGGAGGCCTAACGGCCGATACGGCCGAGATGGGTGTCCTGAAAACCGGTCGACAGTTTGAGACCGTAGCCGAGCGCGCGGTCGACGGCGATGTGGATGATCCATATCAGACCAATAGCGGTCGCCGTCGAATTGGCCAGAACATATCCGGCGAGGGCCAGCAACAGCGGGACGATCAATATGTGCAACGCGTTGTAAGCGACAGCGCCGATCCGTGCCCCGGCGAGATAGCCCAGCATCGACAGGTCGGGCGCCAGAATAAGCAGGGCGAACAGCCACCAGGAAACGCCTGACGCGGCATAGGCGACTATAGCCACGACCGCCACCGCAACCCATTCGAGCCGGATTGCAAAATCGACAGGTTTCACGGGTTGGGGCTTAAACGCTGCGCTTCGGGCGCAGCCTCACCACGATGTCGACATTGGCGATCTCCATGCCTGCGGGTGGCTCCGGCAGGTTGGAGACGGTCACCGGACCGCTTTCTATATCGAAGATCCTGTTTTCGCCTTCGATGTAAAAATGATGGTGATCGGAGGTGTTGGTGTCGAAATAGGTCTTGGACCCCTCGACCGCCAGGATGCGCAGCAGGCCGGCCTGGGTGAACTGGTGAAGCGCGTTGTAGACGGTGGCGAGCGAGACCGGCACGCCGGCGGCGACCGCCTCTTCATGCAGTTCCTCGGCCGAAAGGTGGCGGTCGCCCTTGGCAAACAGCAGATCGGCCAGCGCAACGCGTTGGCGTGTCGGCCTGAGGCCGGCTTCGCGAACCCGCTTGTCCACAGCGACATTTTCCTTCCGGCAGCCCAGATCCATCTATCCGTCCAAGCCCACAGTTCTGCCTCAAGACACGCCCAGAGTGGCGAAAAAACGTCATCAACCGAAACTGGATACCTCCCGACATATATTCTGTTGGCGGAATACGATCAATAGAGCGACGTGCGTCCAGTTGGACGCACTAAGTGCGCTCTATCGCTTTTTTGGCGTCGCATCGTGCTTTCCGGAATCGAGATCGATTTCGGGCCGATGCGAGAGCGCGCATTGACCCGGGCAGACGGGCGGGTTAAGCGCAAACGCCGGTTTCCGGACCGAAAGGGATTGTGTTAGGAAACCAACGACAAGGGCGCCCCACCGCCCGGGACATTATGGGGACGAGACATATGGCGGGTTCGAAATCCAGCTACGGTTATGAGGAATTGCTTGCCTGCGCCCGCGGCGAGCTGTTTGGGTCTGGCAACGCCCAGCTGCCCTATCCGCCGATGCTGATGTTCGACCGCATCACCGAGATCAGCGAGACCGGCGGCGCCCACGACAAGGGCTTCATCCGCGCCGAATTCGACATCAAGCCGGACCTGTGGTTTTTCGCCTGCCATTTCATCGGCAATCCGATCATGCCGGGGTGCCTGGGCCTCGACGCCATGTGGCAATTGACGGGTTTCTACCTCGGCTGGCTCGGCGAGCCGGGCAAGGGCATGGCGCTGTCGACCGGCGAAGTGAAGTTCAAGGGGATGGTGACGCCTTCGGTCAAGAAAGTGGAATACGGCATCGATTTCAAGCGCGTCATGCGCGGACGCCTGGTTCTCGGCATCGCCGATGGCTGGCTTAAAGCCGACGGCGAACCCATATACGCGGCGACAGACCTCAAAGTGGGGCTGTCCAAGCAATCGGCCGCCTGACCGGCGCCACTGCAGCAGGGCGTTCCCGGACGCGCAACGACGCTGCGGCATTTTGGTTTTGCGTATGATCGCCGGCGAAAACCGACTAGGGTTTCGGGATCATCCGCTGGAAGGAGTTGCGAATGAGAAGGGTCGTCGTCACAGGCCTCGGCATCGTATCGTCGATCGGCAACAACGCCAACGAGGTGCAATCCTCGCTCCATGATGCCAAATCAGGCATCAGCTTCTCAGATTCCTTCGCCGAACACGGCTTCCGCTGCCAGGTCTGGGGTGCGCCGACGCTCGACCCGACCCCTATGATCGACCGGCGCGCCATGCGCTTCCTGAGCCAGGGCGCGGCCTGGAACCATGTCGCGATGGACCAGGCGATCGCCGACGCCGGGCTTGGCGAAAGCGACATCACCAATGAGCGCACCGGCATCGTCATGGGCTCGGGTGGCCCCTCGACCCGCACCATCGTCGAGGCGGCCGAGACCACGCTCAAGAACAACAGCCCCAAGCGCATCGGTCCGTTCGCGGTGCCGAAGGCGATGTCGTCGACCGCGTCGGCGACGCTCGCCACCTGGTTCAAGATCCACGGCGTCAACTATTCGATCTCGTCGGCCTGCTCGACCTCGGCGCATTGCATCGGCAACGCCTACGAACTGATCCAGTGGGGCAAGCAGGATGTGATGTTTGCCGGCGGCCATGAGGACCTCGACTGGACGATGTCGGACCTGTTCGATGCCATGGGGGCGATGTCGTCGAAGTATAACGACAAGGCGTCAACAGCGTCACGCGCGTATGACGTCAATCGCGATGGCTTCGTCATCGCGGGTGGCGCGGGCGTCCTCATCCTGGAGGAGCTCGAACACGCCAAGGCGCGCGGGGCCAAGATCTACGCTGAGATCGTCGGCTATGGCGCGACGTCGGACGGTTACGACATGGTGGCGCCGTCGGGCGAAGGCGCGGTGCGCTGCATGCGCCAGGCTCTGGCGACGGTGTCCACGCCGGTCGACTACATCAACACCCACGGCACCTCGACGCCGGTCGGCGATTCCCGGGAAATGGGCGCCATCCGAGAGGTGTTCGGCGACAAGATGCCGTTCATCACCTCGACCAAGTCGCTGACCGGCCATTCGCTGGGTGCCGCCGGCGTCCAGGAATCGATCTACTCGATCCTGATGATGCAAGGCGGCTTCATCGGCGAGAGCGCCCATATCGAAAACCTCGATCCCGAATTCGAGGGCATGCCGATCGTGCGCAAGCGCATCGACGACGCCAGGATCGACACGGTTTTGTCCAACTCGTTCGGCTTCGGTGGCACCAACGCAACGCTGATTTTCCAGCGCTATTCCGCATAAGGCCAGCGTTTTTTTGTAGGGGGATTGCCGGCCATGGACGGACTGATGAAGGGCAAGCGCGGGCTTGTCATGGGCGTCGCCAACGATCATTCGATCGCCTGGGGCATCGCCAGGAAATTGTCCGAACACGGAGCGGAGCTTGCCTTCACCTATCAGGGCGACGCATTCGGGCGCCGCGTCAAGCCGCTTGCCGAGAAGCTTGGGGCGTCTCTGGTGGTGCCGTGCGACGTCGAGGACAGCGCATCGGTCGCCGCCACCTTCGAGACGCTCGGCAAGGAATGGGGCGGGCTCGACTTCGTCGTCCACGCCATCGGCTTTTCCGACAAGAACGAGCTCAAGGGGCTCTACGCCGACACCAGCCGCGACAATTTCGTCCGCACCATGGTCATCTCCTGCTACTCCTTCACCGAGGTCGCCCGCCATGCCGCCCCGCTGATGAGCGAAGGCGGCGCGATGATCACGCTGACCTATGCCGGTTCTGTCCGCGTCATGCCGAACTACAACGTCATGGGCGTCGCCAAGGCCGGACTGGAAGCCAGCGTGCGCTATCTCGCCAACGACTATGGCCCGCGCGGCATCCGGGTGAACGGCATATCGGCGGGACCGGTGCGTACTTTGGCCGGCGCCGGAATCTCGGACGCCCGCCACATGTACTCCTACCAGCAGCGCAACTCGCCGCTGCGCCGCACGGTGACCATCGACGAGGTCGGCGGCTCGGCGCTCTATCTTTTGTCCGACCTCTCGTCAGGCGTCACCGGCGAAATCCATTATGTGGATTCCGGCTATCACATCGTGTCGATGCCAACCCTGGATGAGTTGAAGCAGACCGACAGCGTACGCGATTAATTCACCAGTAAAATTAGATGCATGGGCGGAAACTCATTTTAAGGAGATATCCGCTAGAAGTCCTATGGGCTTGGGCTCTGCGCGTTCTTGCTGGGCGCAAAGGATGCTTTAGCCTTTATGAATTTGCGCTTGATATTTCCCGAAGTCGAGTTGATTTCGGGATCATGCGACAGGGACTGAGCAATGCCTGCTGTCAGCAACCCGAAGCGAACACCTGTGTTCCGGCTGCTCACCGTCGCCAGTTCGGGCCTTGGCAGTTTCATCCTTGGGCTTTGGGGCCTCCGGCATGGTTTCGGGGACGGCTTTGCCGGCATGCAGGCGGAAACCATGATCGGCATCGCGTCGGCGCTATGCGCGCTGGCCGCCGCCGGTGCTGCCTTGTCCTTCTTCGCCGGCGTCGATGAATCGGTGGACTACGTTTTCAACGAAACCCATTTCGACAAGCTGACCGGGCTTTTTGCGCGGCCGGCGATGGTCGGCAGGATTGCCGACGCGGCGTCCGCGACGATCAGGACCGGTGAGCCGGTGTTCCTCATCGACATCGACATCGACCGCTTCAAGCAGATCAACGACGCCATCGGCTACAGCCATGGCGACGAACTGATCCGCGGCTTCACCAAGCGGTTGAAGGCCTGCATGCCCGAAGGCGCGGTGATGGGGCGCATCGGCGCCGGCGAGTTCGCTATCCTTGTCTGGGAACACCAACTCCAAAGGTCCATGGAAAGCACCGTCGAAACCATGATCGAGGAGATGCTGAAGCCGTACCAGCTCGATTCCCACCTGCAGTCGGTCGGCCTGTCGGTCGGCATCGTGGCGATGCCAAAGGATGGCGTCGATCCGGTCCTCATCCTGCGCCGCTCCAACCTGGCGCTGCAGAATGCCCGCGCCGGCGGCGTGGGCAACTGGTCGGTCTTCCATTCCGACATGGGCCAGGTCGCCGACTACCGCCACTGGATCGAATCCGAACTGCACATCGCCTTCGACCGTGGCGATTTCGACCTTCACTACCAGCCGCAGCTCGACCTGCCGACCGGCCGTGTCGTCGGCTACGAGGCGCTGATCCGCTGGAAGCACCCGGAACGCGGCATGATCCCGCCGATGGAATTCATTCCGATCGCCGAAGAGACCGGCATGATCCACCCGATCGGCAATTGGGTGCTGAACAAGGCCTGCAGCGATGCCCGTCATTTGCCCGAGGACTGCTTCGTTGCCGTCAACATCTCGCCGGTCCAGTTCAGGACCAAGGATTTCGTCGGTATCGTGCGCGACACGATGGCCAGCACCGGCATCAAGCCGTCGCGGCTGGAGCTCGAAGTGACCGAGACGGCGATGATGCAGGACCGCGACCGCGCCGCCATCATCCTGCAGCAGCTTGCCGACATGGGCATTTCGGTGGCCGTCGACGATTTCGGCACCGGCTATTCCAATCTCAGCTACCTGATCGACTTCGCCTTCGGCAAGCTGAAGATCGACCGCTCCTTCGTCAGCCGCATCGACACCGATTCCAATTCGGGCGCCGTCGTCTCTACCATCGTCGGCCTGTCGCGGGCGCTCGGCGTCGGCATCATCGCCGAAGGCGTCGAGACCGAGAACCAGGCGACGCTTTTGCGAGCAGCTGGTTGCGAGATGGTGCAGGGCTATCTGTTCGGCAGGCCGGCGCCGCTCAAGATCAAGCCTGGCGATATCAGACCGACCATTCCCGTCCACGAGCCGGCGCGCATCGTCAGCATGCATTGAGGCGACCGGCACCGTCCTATCGGCGCGCGGAGAAAACCTTGAACATGCCGTCGCGGGCGAGTTCGGCATGGCTGGAGAAGACAGCCTTCAGAACCGGTTCGTAAGGCAGCTGACGGTTCGCCACCATGAACAGCCGCCCGCCCGGCTTCAGCGCCTTGCCCGCCGCCTGGATCATGCCGGCGCCGATTTCCGGCTCGGCCGCCCGGCTGCGATGGAAGGGCGGGTTCATGACGATGGCATCATAGCGCCGCTCGACCGGCTCGCTCAGCAGATCGGTCCAGAAGAAGCCGGGCTCGAAGCCTGTCTGGCCGATATTGCCCTTGGCCGCCTCAAGCGCGTCGAAATCCGCTTCGTAAAGGTCGAGCCCCGTTATGCCGGATGAACGTGCCGCGACCTCGGCGGCGACATAACCCCAGCCGGCGCAGAAATCAGCAATGTTGCCGCGCAGGTCTTTGGGCAGGTTGTCGACCAGAAGTTTCGAGCCGACGTCGATCCGGTCGAAGGAGAACATGCCAGGCGCGGTACGGAAGCGGTCCTCTACGACCAAGGCGGGATTGGCGACGCGCAGTTTTTCCGCAGGCGCCAGATCGGCCGGACGGCGAAGCCAGAAGGCGATGCCGTGATATTTCGGCAGATGCCCTTCGATGGGAACAAGCTCGTCGATGCGCTTGCGCAGGCTGGCGATGCCTTCGTCCTTACCGCCGGCGACAATGATCAGACCGCCCGGCGTGACGCGTTCGATCGCCTCGGCAATACGCATCTCGTTTAGCCCACGATGGCGGCCGGCAAGCACGAGCGCTGCATCGAATGCATCGCCTTCCGCGCGCGGCGTTACCTTGTGACCGGCACGCTCCAGCGCTCGGAGATGCGGCCGGAAACCCTGTGCAAGATGGAGCTCTGCCTCGAAGCCTTCCGGCAAGCGGAAGCCGGGCTCCGCACCCAGGAACAACACACGCTCGCCCTTTTGCGGCAGAGGGAACCCCTCGGCCTCGAAGGGATGGAACAGTGTCTTCAGCGGCTCAGCGGCCATTCTTCGATTCTCATGTCGTAGACGGGTATTAAACGAAAACGGGCGCGACATAAGCCGCGCCCGTTCAACTCTATTGTCAGACCACTCAGGCGGCGTTTTCTTCGCCTTCGGCCTTCTTGTCGCGGGCGATTTCCTTGCCGGTGGCCTGGTCGACGACCTTCATCGACAGGCGGACCTTGCCGCGCTCGTCGAAGCCCATCAGCTTGACCCAGACCTTGTCGCCTTCCTTGACGACGTCCGAGGTCTTGGCGACCCGGTCGTTGGCAAGCTGCGAGATGTGGACGAGGCCGTCACGCGGACCGAAGAAGTTGACGAAAGCGCCGAAGTCGGCGGTCTTGACGACCGTGCCTTCGTAGATTTCGCCGACTTCCGGCTCGGCGACGATGGTATGGATCCACTTCTTGGCCGCCTCGATCTCCTTGGCGTTCGACGAAGCGATCTTGACCGTGCCGTCGTCCTCGATGTTGATCTTGGCGCCGGTCTTCTCGACGATCTCGCGGATAACCTTGCCGCCGGAGCCGATCACGTCGCGGATCTTGTCGGTCGGGATGTGCATGACCTCGATGCGCGGTGCGAACTCACCGAGTTCGGGGCGGGCGCCGGTCAGAGCATGCGCCATCTCGCTGAGGATATGCTGGCGGCCATCCTTGGCCTGGTCCAGCGCGATCTTCATGATCTCCTCGGTGATGCCCTCGATCTTGATGTCCATCTGCAGCGAGGTGATGCCGCCTTCGGTACCGGCGACCTTGAAGTCCATGTCGCCGAGGTGATCTTCGTCACCCAGGATGTCGGACAGAACCGCGAAGCGCTCGCCTTCCTTGATCAGGCCCATCGCGATACCAGCAACCGGCTTGGCCAGCGGAACGCCGGCATCCATCAGCGCCAGCGATGTGCCGCAGACGGTGGCCATCGACGACGAACCGTTGGACTCGGTGATCTCCGAGACGACGCGCAGCGTGTAGGGGAACTGGTCCGCGCTCGGCAGCATCGGACGGATGGCGCGCCAGGCGAGCTTGCCGTGGCCGATTTCGCGGCGGCCCGGCGAACCCATGCGGCCGGTCTCGCCGACGGAGTAGGGAGGGAAGTTGTAGTGAAGGAGGAACTTCTCCTTGTACATGCCGGTCAGCGAATCGACATACTGCTCGTCCTCGCCGGTGCCCAGCGTGGCAACGACCAGCGCCTGGGTCTCGCCGCGGGTGAACAGCGCCGAACCGTGCGTGCGCGGCAGGACGCCGACTTCCGAGACGATCTTGCGGACAGTCTTGAGGTCACGGCCATCGATGCGCGAACCGGTGTCGAGAATGTTCCAGCGCACGACCTTGGCCTGGAGTTCCTTGAACACCGAACCGATCTGCTCGGAGGTGTACTTGGCGTCTTCGCCTTCGGCCGGAGCGAACGCTGCCTTGACCTTCGCCTTGACGGCGTCGACGGCGGCGTAACGCTTCTGCTTATCGACGTTCTTGTAGGCATTGCTGAGCTCGTCGCCGACGATCTTCAGCATTTCGGCTTCAAGCGCGGAGTAGTCCGGCGCTGTGAAATCGCGCGGCTCCTTGGCGGCAACTTCGGCCAGCTTGATGATGGCGTCGATCACCGGCTGGAAGCCCCTGTGGCCGAACATGACGGCGCCGAGCATCAGCTCTTCGCCGAGTTCCTTGGCTTCGGACTCGACCATCAGCACGGCGTCGGCGGTGCCGGCGACAATGAGGTCGAGCCTGGATTCCTGCATCTCGTCGACATGCGGGTTGAGCACGTATTCGCCGTTGATGTAGCCGACGCGAGCGCCGCCGATCGGGCCCATGAAGGGAACGCCCGACAGCGTCAAAGCGGCCGAGGTGGCGACGATCGACAGGATATCGGGATCGTTCTCGAGGTCATGCTGGACGACGGTGACGACGATCTGGGTGTCGTTCTTGTAGCCGTCGGCGAAGAGCGGGCGGATCGGGCGGTCGATCAGGCGGGAAACCAGCGTTTCCTTTTCGCTCGGACGTCCCTCGCGCTTGAAGTAGCCGCCCGGGATCTTGCCGGCGGCGTAGGTCTTTTCCTGGTAGTTGACGGTCAGCGGGAAGAAATCGAGGCCTGGCTTCGGCTCCTTCATCGAAACGACGGTGGCGAGAACCTTGGTTTCGCCATAGGTCGCAAGCACCGCGCCGTCAGCCTGACGTGCGATCTTGCCGGTTTCCAGGATGAGCGGACGGCCGCCCCATTCGATTTCCACTTTGTGGTAGTTGAACATATCTTGTCCTTAATAAGCGGAAAGGGCCGCGCCGTTTCACGGTGCGCGGATGCCCTTTCCCTGGCTTCCTTTCTCGGGCAGCCACGGGCAAGACAACGGGAAGCTCGGGTAGATTTCGGCGCTGGTTAGCGCACGAGCGTCCTGCAATCCTGCCCCATGACCGTCCATGGGCGGTTTCGAGTGGCCTCTGCGCGCTCGAAACCGGGTCTAGCCAATCGATGCGACTGGCAGAATGCGCGACCGGCGGGCTCTCCTTCGAAAGCCCGCCGGTCAATTCGTCAACGGCGCAGACCGAGCTTCTCGATCAACGTCTGATAGCGCGCGTCATCCTTGCGCTTGAGATAATCAAGCAGGCTGCGGCGCTGGGAGACGAGAGCGAGCAGACCACGGCGGGAATGGTTATCCTTCTTGTGGTCCTTGAAGTGGTCGGTCAGGTTCTTGATGCGCTCGGAAAGGATGGCCACCTGGACTTCCGGAGACCCGGTATCGCCCTTGGCGGTTGCGAATTCACCCATCAATTCCTGTTTGCGCTCGGCAGTAATCGACATCGTGTTTTTCCTTATCTGTTTGAGGAAACGGGTCGCCCTCAGCCGGGATGTCGTCCAGCAGGGGCCGGTGCAAGCAAAGCGACATGGCGCGATGCTGCGGCGCATATAGGGCAATTCCCCGGAAAACACCAGCCCATTCATAAAGCCGGCTTGTCGCAGCCCTTTGCTCGGGAATCCAGGATTCCCCTGACACCGAAACCTTACAGCCACTTCTTGCTTTTGAAGAAGACGATCAGCCCGACAGCAACGGCCAGCATGAACAGCAGCGAAGCCGGGTAGCCATAGTAGGCTTTCAGTTCCGGCATGTTCCACGGCGAGCTCTCGGGATCGAAATTCATCCCCCAGATACCGACCAGGAAGGTTAGCGGCATGAAAATCACCGAGACGATGGTGAGATAAGAGATCACATCGTTGGTGCGTGCCTGGCTCAGCGACAAATGCATTTCGATCAAGCCGGTCAGCATATCACGCTGGTTCTCGACCAGCTCGATCAGCCGCAATGCGTGGTCGAGCGTGTCGTTGAAGAAGATTTTCGTCTCCGGCTTCACATAGGGCACGTCGTTGCGGATCAGCGTCGCCAGCGCGTCGCGCATCGGCCACAGCACGCCCTTGAGCACATTGGCGTCGCGCCGCAATTCGTGCAGCTGGCGCATCTGATGCTTGTGAGGCGTGTTGAGCATCTCGTCCTCGATGCCATCGACCTCCTCGCTAGCGGCCTCAATCGGCGGGAAATAGCTGTCGACGATGGAGTCGATGAGCGCATAGGCCAGATAGTCGGCGCCGCGCATCCGCAAGCGGTTGGGCAACGCTGCCGCGATGCGCTTGCGTACGGGGTCGAACGGATCGCCTTCGCGCTCCTGGAAGGTGACGACGAATTTCTTGCCGAAGAACACCGCGATCTGCTCATAGCGATGCACCTTGACGTCGTCGATCATGCGCATGACGACGAAGGCGTGGTCCTCGAAGAAGTCGACCTTCGGCCGCTGGCCGGTGTTGACGACATCTTCCAGAGCCAGTGGATGCAGGTTGAAGATCCGGCCGATCTCCTCGATCAGCTGGATGTTGGCGAGACCGGTGCAGTCCAGCCAGACGACCGGCCAATTGTCGCAATGGGTGTTGAGATCGTCGATGCTGGCATCGTTGATGGTCTTGAATTTTTCAGGCGAAATCAGCGTCAGCCGCAGCTCGGACCGTCGCGCCGCCGGATCGGCGATCAGCGTGCCGGGCGAGGCGCCAACCGGCGGCCGCCGCGTTGTCACCGGCGCCCGCTTCTTCACCGCCTCAGCCTTTGCCATGTGCCCCTCGGATGTGACGTCGACGTAAGACTAGACGAGAGTGGTCAGCCGACAAAGACCCGCTTCGGCTTGAACATGCCTTGCTCGATGGCGCCGATGGCGACAAGCTTGCCGCGCGCGGTGGCGCAGGCTTCCTCGGCTTCCACGGGCGCGTCGCGGCCGCGGATGATGACGGGATTGCCAAGGCGGATCTTGGTCGCCGCTTCGTCGCTGATGGCGATCTGGGGCAGGCAGTCGAGCGCGGCAGCCGTGTCGACAAGCAGCGCATCGATGGCGCCAAAGTCGATCGGCGCATCGGCAACATCGGCGTCGCCCTGTCCGTCAGCTTCGCGCTGTTCGCCGAAACGGGCGACTTCCAGTTCGGCGAGGGTGACGAAATCCTCCTGGGTGAACGGCTCGACCTCGACCCGGCGCAATTCGGCGATATGACCGAAGCAGCCGAGGTCGCGGCCCATGTCGCGGGCCAGCGAGCGCACATAGGTGCCTTTGCCGCATTCGACCTCGAACGAAGTGTGGTCGGCAGCGTGCTCGACGATGTCCAGACGGCCGATCTCGATCTCGCGCGCGGGGATGTCGACTGTCTCGCCCCCACGGGCGAGATCGTAGGCGCGTTCGCCTGATATCTTGATGGCCGAGAATTGCGGCGGTGTCTGCATGATGACGCCGGTGTAGTTCGGCAGCAGCGCCCTGACATCGTTTTCCGCCGGACGGCGGTCGGAACTTTGCGTCACCGGGCCTTCGAGATCGTCGGTCGAACGCTCCTCGCCCCAGGCGACGGTGAACCGGTAGATTTTGGCGCCGTCCTGCACATAAGGCACGGTCTTGGTTGCCTCGCCGAGCGCGATCGGCAGCATGCCAGAGGCCAGCGGGTCGAGCGTGCCGGCATGGCCGGCCTTTTCTGCCTGGAAAAGCCATTTGATCTTGGAGACGGCTTCGGTCGAACCCATGCCAACCGGCTTGTCCAGCACCACCCAGCCGGAGATCGGCCGTCCCTTCTTCTTGCCGCGGCGCCCCACTATTTCTCGTCCTTGTCGTTGTCTTCGCCATCGGCACCCAAGTCTCGCGCGACTTCGGGCGATTTCAGCAAATCGTTGATCCTGGCGAAATTGTCGAAGGACGTATCGAGCTTGAAGCGGAACTCCGGCATGAACTTCATCTGGCGGAGCGCGCCGGAGACGCGGCCACGGACGAACTTCGCATGCTTGTTGAGCGCGTCGATGACCGCACCCGTGTCCTTGGCGCCGAGCGGCGAAACGAAGGCAGTGGCGACCCTCAGATCAGTCGACATGCGCACTTCCGAGACCGAAACCACGGTGTTCTCGATCAGCGGGTCGATAATCTCGCCGCGCTGCAAGGTTTCCGACAGCGCATGGCGCACCTGTTCGGCGACGCGAAGCATGCGCTGGGATGGGCTGGAGGCGGTTGGACGGGGCATTTTTCTCAATCCGGAAAGCGTGAGGCGCGGGATGGGACGGTGCCGCCATGTCTCATATTTGTTCTATGCATGTCGTTTATCCCGCACTTTTGGGCGACAGGCATTAAAGTTAGGGCGGCGGTCTTTCGACCACCGCCCGGTCGTATCGACAGTATACGAACTCAGAGCGTCCGGGTCACCATCTCGACGCGGAAGCACTCGATGATGTCGCCAACGCGCATGTCCTCGTAGTTCTGGAAGGCCATGCCGCACTCCTGGCCGCCCGGAACTTCCGCGACTTCGTCCTTGAAGCGCTTGAGGGTCTTCAGCGTGCCTTCATGGATGACGACGTTGTCGCGGATCAGGCGCACGCCCGCTCCACGCTCGACCTTGCCTTCGGTGACACGGCAGCCGGCGATCTTGCCGACCTTGGTGATGTCGAAGATCTCGAGGATCTCGGCATTGCCGATGAAGGTCTCGCGGCGTTCCGGCGACAGCAAGCCGGAAAGTGCTGCCTTCACATCGTCGACGAGGTTGTAGATGATCGAGTAGTAGCGGATTTCGATGCCCGCGGCCGCCGCGGCCGCACGTGCCTGCACGTTGGCACGGACGTTGAAGCCGATGATCGCGGCCCCCGAGGTCTCCGCCAGCGACACGTCGCTTTCGGTGATGGCGCCGGCGCCGGCATGAACGATGCGCGCACGCACCTCGTCGGTGCCAAGCTTGTCGAGAGCGGCGTTGATCGCCTCGATCGAACCCTGCACGTCGCCCTTGATGACCAGCGGGAATTCCTTCAACCCGCTCGTCTGCAGCTGCGACATCATCTGTTCGAGCGAGCCGCGCTGGCCGGCATGGCGAGCCACTGCCTTCTCGCGCGCCAGACGCTGGCGATATTCGGTGATCTCGCGGGCGCGGGCCTCGTTGTTGACGACAGCGAAGCGGTCGCCGGCTTGCGGCGTGCCCTGCAGGCCGAGCACCTCGACCGGCATAGCCGGCGGCGCCTCCTTGATCTGCTCGCCACGGTCGTTGACCAGAGCGCGCACCCGGCCCCACTCATTGCCGGCGACGAGGATGTCTCCCGGCATCAAAGTGCCGGTCTGCACCAGCACGGTGGCGACGGGACCACGGCCCTTGTCGAGCTGGGCTTCAATGACGACGCCCTCGGCGGTACGGTCCGGATTGGCCTTGAGGTCGAGGATTTCGGCCTGCAGCAGGATCGCTTCCAACAGCTTGTCGAGGTTGGTGCCCTTGGTCGCCGACACTTCGACGTCCAGCACTTCACCGCCCATCGATTCAACGAACACCTCATGGCGCAGCAGTTCCGACCGCACCTTCTGCGGATCGGCATCATGCTTGTCGATCTTGTTGATCGCCACGATGATCGGAACGCCGGCCGCCTTGGCATGGCTGATCGATTCGATGGTCTGCGGCATGACGCTGTCGTCGGCCGCCACCACCAGGATGGCGATGTCGGTCGCCTGAGCGCCGCGGGCGCGCATCGCCGTGAAGGCGGCGTGACCGGGCGTGTCGATGAAGGTGATCTTCTGACCGTTCTTCTCGACCTGGTAGGCGCCGATATGCTGGGTGATGCCGCCGGCTTCGCCGGAGACGACATTGGCATTGCGGATGGCGTCGAGCAGCGAGGTCTTGCCGTGGTCGACATGGCCCATGATGGTCACGACAGGCGGCCGCGACACTAGGTCCTCGGCATTGTCGGCAATGTTGAACAGGCCTTCCTCGATGTCGGACTCGGCGACGCGGCGGACCGTGTGGCCGAATTCGGTGGCGACCAGCTCGGCCGTGTCGGCGTCGATGATGTCGCCCGGCTTCAGGATCTGGCCCTGCTTCATGAAGTACTTGACCACATCGACAGCGCGCTCGGACATGCGCTGCGCCAGTTCCTGGATGGTGATGGTTTCAGGCAGGATCACTTCGCGCATAACCTTCTCGCGCGGCTCATTATGCATCGCGCGCTTGAATTTTTCCTGGCGGCGACGCATCGACGACAGCGAGCGGGCGCGCGCGTCCTCGTCGGAAAGCGCCGTGTTGAGGGTCAGCTTGCCGCGACGACGGTCTTCCTCGGCCTTGGTCGGCTTGGCCGGGCGCGCCACTTCGGGCGTAACCGGACGGCGTACCGGGGCGCCGGCGGCGGTGCGCTTCGGCTTGACCTCTTCCTCGTCGTCCGATGCCACAAGCTCGGCAGCCTGCGGCGCGCGGCGGCGCGCTTCTTCCTCGGCGCGGCGGCGGGACTCGGCCTCGGTCTGCAGGCGGGCTTCTTCCTCGGCCTGACGGCGCGCGGATTCCTCGCGCTCGCGCTTGCGGCGTTCCTCATCCTCGTTGCGGCGCTTGGCCTCTTCGATGGCGCGTTGGCGGTCCTCGACGTCGCGAACCTTGGAGCCTTCGAGCGCCCTGCGGCGCGCTTCCATTTCATTGCGCGACAGTTCGTTCAGCACCATGCCGCCGCGTTCGGCCGGGGGCGGAGGCGGCGCCTTGGGCGCTTCCTGCGCGACGGGGGCTGCCACTACCGCGGGCTTGGGCGTAAATACGGGTGCAGCCACCGGCTCCGGCTTGTCGCCGGGCATGGAGAATTTGCGCTTCTTGATCTCGACCTGGACCTGCTTGGTGCGGCCATGCGAGAAATTCTGTCGCACGACGCTCTGCTCGGTACCGGGGCGCTTCAGCGTCAAGGTCTTCTTCGGTGTAACACTCAACGTCTTATCGTCGCCCGATTTCGTATCGCTCATTCCATATCCTCTGCAGCATCATCTTCGTCAGCAACGGCCGCAAGCATTGCCAGATCGTCGGGGGTTCCGCCCCGATATCGGTCGAGCGCAACCATGCGCCTCTCAACCGCCTTGCCCGCGTCTCCCGCGAGAACGGCAGCATGTATCACATTTGTACCCCCCAATGCCAAGCTCAACTCGGCCTCGGAGAAAAGTTTGTAGGCAAGGACTGCAGGCCCGCCGAGGTGGACAGTTGCCCGCCGCGCCTGACTGATCTTGCGCACGCCATCGTCGGATGCCTCGCTCGCGTGGAGCACGAAAAGCGCCAACCCCGAGCGCACCGCGCTCTCGACCTTGGTTGCGCCGAGTGCGATCGAGCCAGCCTTGCGGGCAAGGCCAAGCATACCCAAAGCGGATCGTGCAAGCAGTCCGTCGACCATGCCGCCGAGATCGGGCGGCACGACGACCTGCGCCTTGAAGGCGCGGGCAAACAGGTTCTTCGCCGCCGCCTTGTCGATATGTAGGCGGTCGGCGCTCACCCAACAACCACGGCCGGGCAGATTTCTCTTCAGGTCAGGAACGACGGCCGAATCCGGGCCGACGACGAAACGGATCAGCTCATCCGGCTCGGCTTGCTTGCGCGTGACGATGCAGGTGCGATCGTTCATCTCGTCCTGGGGCGGGTTGTGTGCGATGCGGTTTCACCTCACGCACCAACGGCTTCGTCAGCCGGGACCTGTTCGGCTGCAAGCTCGTCTTCGGTGATCCAGCCGGCCTTGAGGCGGGCTGCCAGAACCATCTGCTCGGCGTCGGCGCGCGACACGCCGTGATTGGCGAGCACACCCGGGAATACCTTGGTCTCGCCGTCCTTGCGTTCCTTCCAGCCGGTCAGGTCGTCGGCGGCATAGCCGGCGAAATCCTCGATCGTCTTCACGCCATCCTCGCCGAGCGTCACCATCATGGCGGTGGTGACGCCAGGGATCTCGCGCAGTTCGTCGGTGACGCCCAGCGCCTTGCGCTTGTCGTCATGCTCGGCTTCGATCTTCTCCAGATATTCGCGGGCGCGGGTCTGGATCTCCGAAGCGGTGTCTTCGTCGAAACCGTCGATCGAGGCGATCTCGCCCGAATCGACGTAGGCAACTTCCTCGACGCTGGTGAAGCCTTCGGAGGCCAACACCTGGCCGACCATCTCGTCGACATCAAGGGCTTCCATGAACAGCGACGAGCGTTCGACGAATTCCTTCTGGCGGCGCTCAGACTCCTCGGCCTCGGTCAGGATGTCGATGTCCCAGCCGGTGAGCTGCGAGGCAAGACGCACGTTCTGGCCGCGACGGCCGATGGCCAGCGACAGCTGGTCGTCGGGAACCACCACTTCGATGCGCTCGGCATCCTCGTCGAGCACCACCTTGGCGACTTCCGCCGGCTGCAGCGCGTTGACGATGAAGGAGGCGGCCGAAGGCGACCACGGAATGATGTCGATCTTTTCGCCCTGCAATTCGCCGACCACGGCCTGGACGCGGCTGCCGCGCATACCGACGCAGGCGCCGACCGGATCGATCGACGAGTCACGCGAAATGACGGCGATCTTAGCGCGCGAGCCTGGGTCGCGGGCGACCGACTTGATCTCGATGATGCCGTCATAGATTTCCGGCACTTCCATGGTGAAGAGCTTGGCCATGAACTGCGGATGGGTGCGCGACAGGAATATCTGCGGGCCGCGCTGTTCGCGGCGCACGTCGTAGACATAGGCGCGGACGCGGTCGCCGTACTTGTAGTTTTCACGCGGGATCAGCTCGTCGCGGCGGATAATCGCCTCGCCACGGCCGAGATCGACGATGACGTTGCCATATTCGACGCGCTTGACGGTGCCGTTGACGATCTCGCCGATGCGGTCCTTGTATTCGTCATACTGGCGGTCGCGCTCGGCCTCGCGCACTTTCTGCACGATGACCTGCTTGGCTGACTGGGCGGCGATGCGGCCGAAATCCATTGGCGGCAGCTGTTCGGCGATGAAGTCGCCAAGCTGGGCGTCCGGATTGCGCTCGCGGGCCGAGGAAATGGCGATCTGGGTGGCGTAGTCGTCGACCTTCTCGACCACTTCCATCAGCCGCTGCAGCTTCATCTCGCCGGTGTTGGCGTTGATGTCGGCGCGGATGTTGGTTTCCTGGCCGTAGCGCGAGCGCGCGGCCTTCTGGATCGCATCAGCCATGGCGGCAATGACGATCGACTTGTCGATCGACTTTTCACGCGCCACCGCGTCGGCGATCTGCAGCAGTTCAAGTCTGTTGGCGCTTACAACCATCTTATTTCTCCCGAGCTTGTTGCCGAGCTTTTAGGCCCGGCCGCTCATCATAGTTCCTGTTCGATTTCGTCTTCCGCGCCGCCTTCAGCACCTTCGGGTGCATCATCAGCTTCGCCGCGGCGTTTCTTGGCTTCCTTGCGTTCCCGGTTGTCCTTCGACAGGGCATCGCGAATAAGGTCGTCGGTGAGGATCAGCCGCACATCGGCGATCGCGTCATAAGGAATGCGAACCGTCGGCTCTTCGCCGTAGGCGGCCTTGTCGCGCTCGAGCAGCATGTCGTCTTCGCCGGCTTCGGCGATCTTGCCCTTGAAGCGCTTGCGGTCGGCGACCGGCACCGAGGTTTCCATCTTCACCAGATGGCCGGTCCAGGTGACGAAATCCGACTTGCGTACCAGCGGCCGGTCGATGCCCGGCGACGACACTTCGAGATGATAGGCCTTCTCGATCGGGTCATCGACGTCGAGCGCCGGCGACACAGCGCGGCTGACCTCTTCGCAATCCTCGACGGTCATGGTGCCGTCCTCGCGTTCGGCCATGATCTGCAGCGTCAGGCCGTTCTGGCCCGACAGATGCACCCGCACGAGGCGGAAGCCAATGCCTCGCAACACCGGCTGAACGATCAGCGCGATGCGCGCATCGATACCGCTTTCGCGGATGATGCGGTCGTCGGCTTCGCTTGCCGTTGCAGTCATGCGGTTCCTGTCGTTCTCTGGATCAGGATGATCGTCGTCCCGAACCATCTCTTTGCTGATGGCTGACCGGCAGGTAATAAAAAAGAGCGGGACCGGGTGGACCCACTCTTCGTCATACCGACCAAGAATTTGAGGCTGATATAAACGATCCCGGCCAGTGTTTCAAGTCTGTTAACGGGCCGGGCAGAGTGCAGCCGGCGACGGCTGGCAGGATTGCGCGGGGCGCATGCCGGCTATGCGGTAACGGCCCTGTGATCCCGGATGTCACATCGCTATCTATGCTGCACTGCACAAATCAAAGATGAGCGCGCGGTGGCGCGCGAAAGGTCAAGACAATGAGCAACCGTACCGTGTTTTCCGCCATAGGCGACGCCTTTGCCCTGTTCGGCAGCGCCGTTGCCGCCTCGCGGGCCGTCGAAGCCGGCCGCAAGCCGCGCGCCAACGATCTGCGCAGGCTCGGCATGGACCCGACCGCTTTCGGCAAGATCGGCCGTTTCTGAAGCCAGACCGGCTGTCGATGCGGGACACTTTCCCGCATCGAACTATTTTCTGATGAAGGTGAGATAGGCCGGCCGTCGGCCCTCGCGAATGGCTTTCGCCTCGTAGCGTGTGCCCGGCCAGCCTTCATAGGGCCGATGCCAGTCGGCCCCATCTTGCGCCTGCCAGAGGAGCGCGCCATGCGCCCGACAGTGCAACAAGGTCCAGTTCACATAGGTGTCGATGTCGGATGCGAAGCGGAATTTTCCGCCCGGCTTCAGCACGCGCGCGAACCGATCGAGGTTGAGCGGGCTGACAAAGCGCCGCTTCCAATGCTTTTTCTTCGGCCAGGGATCGGGGTAGAGCAGATCGATGCCGTCGAGCGACGCCTGCGGCAACCAATCGAGCAGGCGCGTGGCGTCGTCGTCATAAACGCGAAGATTGGCAAGCGGCTTTTCCCGCACCGCCATCATCAACTTGGCCATGCCGTTGACGAACGGCTCGACACCGATGAAGCCGGTCGCCGGTGCCTCCGTGGCACGGTGCAGCAGATGCTCACCGCCGCCGAAGCCGATTTCCAGCCGAACCGTTGAAACATCCGCTGAGAATAGCGCGCGCAATTCTGCCGGTGCCTGGACGGAGAGGTCGAGGCCATACGCTCCAAGACCGCTTTCCAGCGCCGCGGCCTGCTGCGGGCGAATGGTCTTGCCGTGCCGGCGGCCGAAGAACCCTTCGGTCGCGCGGCTCCGCCTGTCCTGTGGATCCATGGCCTGGTCGCGCGCCGCGCTTAGATTGAGATGAGATTTGGCTGAAATCTCATTCTCAATCTAATCCTTTGTTGGAGCATGATCTTTTCCAAAAAACCGGTACCACTTTTTGGAATCATGCCTAAGCAGCGATCGCGTCCTTGAGCGCCTTGGCCAGATCGGTCTTTTCCCAGGAGAAGGACCCGTCTCGGCCGGCCTTGCGGCCGAAATGGCCGTAGGACGAGGTCTTTGCGTAGATCGGCTTGTTGAGGTCGAGATGCCTGCGGATGCCGGATGGCGACAAATCCATCACCGTGCGCAGCGCTTCCTCGAGCTTGGCCTCGTCGACCTTGCCGGTGCCGTGCAGGTCGACATAGACCGACAGCGGCTGGGCAACGCCGATGGCGTAGGACAGCTGGATGGTGCAGCGGTCGGCGAGCTTGGCCGCCACCACATTTTTGGCGAGATAGCGCGCCGCGTAGGCGGCGGAGCGGTCGACCTTGGTGGTGTCCTTGCCGGAGAAGGCGCCGCCGCCGTGCGGGGCAGCACCACCGTAGGTGTCGACGATGATCTTGCGGCCGGTCAGGCCGGCGTCGCCGTCCGGCCCACCGATGACGAACTTGCCGGTCGGGTTGATGTACCACATGCAATCGTCGGCGATCTTGAGGTCGCCGAGCGCCTCACGGATGTAAGGCTCAACGACCTTGCGGACCTTCTTGGAATCCCAGGTCGCGTCGAGATGCTGCGTCGATAGCACGATCTGAGTCGCTTCGGCGGCCTTGCCATCGACATAGCGAACGGTGACCTGGCTCTTGGCGTCAGGCCCGAGCTTGCCGGCTTCGCCGTTGTTTTCGTGACGGGCAGCGGCGAGCAGTTCGAGAATCTTGTGGCTGTAATAGATCGGCGCCGGCATCAGGTCCGGGGTCTCGCGGCATGCATAGCCGAACATGATGCCCTGGTCGCCGGCACCCTCTTCGCCCTGGCGGTCGGCGGCGTTGTCGACTCCCTGGCCGATGTCGGGCGACTGGCCGTGCAGCAGAACCTCGATCTTTGCCGTCTTCCAGTGGAAGCCGGCCTGCTCGTAGCCGATTTCGCGGATCGCCTTGCGAGCGACCGACTTGAACTTGGCCGGGTTGACGACCGAATGCCCGGCGGCGTCCTTGAGGATGTTGCCGGCTTTGTCCCGCTTCAGCAGAGTATCGGGAACCCTTACTTCGCCGGCGATGACGACGCGGTTGGTGGTTGCGAGCGTCTCGCAGGCGACGCGGACTTTCCATGGGTCCATGCCGGTCTTCTTGGCCTCGCGATAGACCAGATCGACGATCTCGTCCGAGATGCGGTCACAGACTTTATCGGGATGACCCTCGGCCACGGATTCCGAGGTGAAGAAGTAGTTCTGCCGCGTCACGGGTGTCCCCTCTTGAAAAAACGATCGGCAGGGCTGCCGATTTTGGCGCGCCACGTGTTAACGGTGCCGGGCGCCGCTCGTCAAGCGGTGCCGCGGTTCTGGCATGAGTGCCGCAGCAATATATCTTGTACCACCGGCGGCTTGGCGCCGCCGGCAGTCGAGCCTCTGGGCTACTCGGGCCCAGGGGATTACTGGGGCCAATGGGTCAATCGACCCACCGAATCACTCGGCATCTTCGGCAGAAAGGGACTTCACAAGGTCGATAATCCGGCGGCGCACCTTCACATCCGCGATTTTGACGAACGCGCGGTTGAGCTGAAGCCCTTCCGGACTGCCGCAGAATTCGACGGCGAAAGCCATCGAAGTGTCCTCGGCAAATCCTCTATTACCCACCGGCTCCTGCCCTGGCGCATCCTCGAAAAAGAAGGCGACAGGCACGCTGAGTATCGAGGCTATTGCCTGCAGACGGCTGGCGCCGACGCGGTTCGTTCCTTTTTCATATTTTTGGATCTGCTGAAACGTAATACCGAGATTTTCACCAAGCTTTTCCTGGCTCATTCCAAGCATATTGCGCCGAAGGCGGACGCGACTTCCGACATGGATGTCGATCGGATTCGGTTTCTTCTTGTTTTCTTCTGTCATTTTTTCCTCGCCGAATTTTTCCGGCCTTTTCTATTTTTCTCGCCCAAACGAAGCCGGAGCCAACTGCCCCAACAGAAACACCAACCGACTTCGAGAAAATTAGGCGGTAACAGTATGAGTTTCTAATGTGTCGACTGTCAATTCACCCGTAGCCGTTGCCTTACGTTCAAGCTGAGGGCGATTGCGGCAAACACCAACATGATCAGCATTCCGTTAATGCGCCGCCCCGCGGCGGAGATGAAGGCTTGGCCGGAGATCGGCACCCGCACGTCGATGGCGCCACGTGCATCGACCGCCAATGCGTCGACGATGCGTCCGCGCGTATCGACAACGGCGGAAATGCCGTTGTTGGCGGCGCGCAACAGTGGCAATCCGTTTTCCACCGCGCGAATCTGAGCCTGCCTGAAATGCTGGTACGGCCCGGGCGTGTCGCCGAACCATGCGTCGTTGGTGACGTTCACAATAAGCTGGGATGACGTTGCGTCAACAGCCACCAGATCAGGAAAGATCACCTCGTAGCAAATAAACGGCAAGGCGCTGATGCCGCCGGGCAGAGCGATCGGATGGCGCTCGTTGCCGGCGGCGAAGTTCATCGGCCCGGCGACGAGCTGTCCGATGCCGAAGCGGCTGAGCAGACCGGAAAACGGCAGATACTCGCCGAACGGCACCAGATGGACCTTGTCGACGGCATCAGCGATTTCGCCCTTGTCATCGATCGCCACCACCGAATTGTAGTAGCGGCTGTCGGCATCCGCCCCGGATCCGCGCTCCTCGCGCACGACGCCGGCAATCAGCATCTGACCAGGCTGCAGCATGTCGCCGAGCGCGGTCAGCGCGTCCGGACGCTCGGTGAACAGGAAGGGTACCGAGGTCTCCGGCCACAGGATCAACTGCGGTTTGTTATGGCCGGGATCGGGCGCTGCGGCCGACAGGCCCATCATCGTGGCGAAGATGCGGTCGCGCACCGAGGTGTCCCATTTTTCGCTGAGGTCGACATCCGGTTGCACGATACGGACATCGAGAGTGCGGGTTGCCGGCTTGTCGGGGGTCGCGAGCCTGACATAGCCGAAGCCGGCATGGGCGGCGACGAGAATGGCAAGCAGGACCACACCGAGACGGACATGCCGGCGTGCTGCAAGCAAGGCCGGCATGGCGAAGACAAAGACCGCCAGCGCGTTCATGCCGACCATGCCGGTCACCGACACGCTTTGCATCAACAGCGGCACGGGCATCGCCGCATAGCCGACGGCATTCCAGGGAAAGCCGGTGAACAGGAAGCCGCGCAGCCATTCCGTCAGGCCAAAAGCAAAGGCAAGGGCGGCAATGCGGCCAATGTCGTTGGTCCATAACAGCCGCGCGACGACGGTGGCGAAGCCGTAGAAAAATGCCAGCGCCAAAGGAATGCCGACGACCGCGAAGGGTAACGCCCAGGCGAAACTGTCGGCCTCGACCAGAAGCGCCTCGCCTATCCACCACAGGCCGGCGAGGAAATAGCCGAAGCCGAACCACCAGCCAATGGCAAAGGCCGGCCGCAGGCGCCTGAGCCAGCCGTCGGAAGCCTCGCCGGTGGCGCCGTCGAGCAGCCAGACCAGCAGTGGAAACGAGACGAAACAGACGGCGAAGAAATCGTAAGGCGCCTGGGCGAGCACCGCCAGCGCCCCGGCAAGAAACGCCACCAGCGCGCGCCGCCAGCCCCAAAGCAAAATTATCCGGCCGGCAAGGCGCTCCATACAGACTTCCCAAGTCGCGCGAATCAGGAGCCAAGATTTATCAGATTTATTGAAACGCGAACCGGCCGATCGCTGCGCTATCGGTGCCATCCCTCGATGGTGAGCCCGCTCAGGTGCTCGGCCTCCTCGCGCGGCACCGTGCGCACGGTCTGGGTGAAGGTCCAGACATGGCCTTCGGGGTCGCGCGCCCGATACTGCCGTTCGCCGTAGAAATGGGCGGCAGGCTCCTCGACGATTTGGGCTCCAGCCGCCATTGCCCGCTCACAATGCACGTCCAGGCCGTCTTTCAGATGCACATAGACCGACTGAGTGTTCTTGCCGCCGACGCTTACCGGACTGGCAATATGATCGGCCCATTCGGAATCGACGATGATGTAGCCGTCGCCAAAACGCATTTCGGCATGGACCAGCCGTCCGTCGGCGTCGCTGACCACCATGCTCGGCTCGAAGCCGAAGGCCGTTTCGAGCCATTTCAATGCGGCTCGCGGGTCCTTGTAGAACACACCCGAGCCAAAGGTTGAGTGCTTGAAGGGATCGTCGATCGTCATCGGCCGGGCGACGTTCTGTCCTAGGCCTGCTCGGTGCGGGGGGCGGTCACGCGGCGGCGACGCTCGCCCTTCTGGTTCTGGACGATGCGCACCCGCTTGACGCGGCGCGGATCGGCGTCGAGCACGTGGAATTCGAAGCCGGGGATGGCTTGCACAACCTCACCACGCGCGGGCACGCGGCCCAGCGTGTTGAAGATCATGCCGCCGATCGTGTCGACATATTCACCATGCTCACCGGCGGTAAAGTCCTCGCCGATCATCTTGGCGACCTCGTCGATCTCGGCCTTGCCGTCGACGACGAACACGCCCTCGCCGGTCTGGGTGATCAGCGGCTCGTCCTCGTCATGCTCGTCCTCGATATCGCCGACGACCATCTCGACGATGTCTTCCAGCGAGGCGAGACCATCGGTGCCGCCATATTCGTCGATGACCAGCGCCATCTGGGTTCGCGTCGTCTGCATATGGCCCATCAGGTCGGAGGCAAGCATCGAGGGCGGCACGAACAGCACCGGGCGGATCAGATTGAGGTCGCCGATGGTGCGGCCGAGATCGACCTGGGCGAGGTCGAGAAGCGTCGTTGCCGGCGTCTTCCTGGATGTTCTGCCCTTCTTGACCCGGGCGACCTTGGTGATGTGGGCCAGCACGTCGCGGATGTGAACCATGCCGCGCGGATCGTCGAGCGTCTCGGAATAGACCGGCATGCGGGAATGGCCGGACTGCTCGAACAGACCGAGCAGATCGCCCAACGTCGTGGTGATCTCGACGGCCTCAATATCGGCGCGCGGCACCATGACGTCCTCGACGCGTACCTCGCGCAGGCGCAATATGTTGTTGAGCATGGCGCGTTCGCCGGGCGAGAAAGACCCGGCATCGCTGGTCGTTTCGGCAAGCGCGCCGGCGATTTCCTCGCGCAGGCTGGTGCCGTTCCGCTGCCTGAAAAGGCCCAAGACGCGGTCGAACAGGGACGGACCGGCAGGCGATGGCTCGCTGGCAATACTACCAGAAGCGGGGCTGCCGGAACTGGGACTCGGACTCGATCCCTCTTCCGTCGTATCGGAAGGCTTTGTCGCACTGCCAGCCTCGGGGCGGGCGGCAGTTTCTGGTTTGTCGTTCATCGTCGTCCGGTCAATTGGTCTTTTGTCATTACGTGTAGGGATCGGGAATGGCAAGCCTTGCGAGCGCTGAGCGCTCGATGGCTTCCATCTCCTCGGCCTCTGCATCGGTCTCGTGATCGTAGCCCAGCAAATGCAGCAGGCCGTGGATGACGAGATGGGTGATATGGTTCTCGAAGGGCTTGTCTTCCAGGGCTGCTTCGCGCGCCACCGTCTCGGCGGCCAGCACGATGTCACCCAGCATGGGCGGCAGCTTGCCACCCCTGGGGAACGGAAAAGCCGGGAAAGACAAGACGTTGGTCTCCTTGTCCTTGCCGCGCCAGCCGGCATTGAGGGTACGGATATGGGCATCGTTGGAAAAGACGATGCTGAGTTCGGAAGGACCGGCAGCAGCGGTTTCGGCAAAGGCAGCCGACACGGCGCGATCGACCAGACGCGTCAGCGCCGCCTCATCGGGCCAGTCGCCGGCCTCGACCGACATATCGATCTCGACGGGAACCGAACTGTCCCCGCCGCCAGGTCTTATGTCTTCAGGCATGAGCCCGCATCGTCACATCAGCTCTCGGCGCCTAGGCCGCGCGCCAGCTTGGCGTCGCGGTCATAGGCCCTGACGATTTCGGCCACCAGCGGGTGGCGCACAACGTCGACATCGTTGAAGCGCACGGTTACCGCGCCGGCCACGCCGTCAAGGACACGCAAGGCTTCGACGAGGCCCGACTTGGTGCTTGGAGGCAGATCGATCTGCGTCGGATCGCCGGTGACGATCATGCGCGAATTCTCGCCGAGGCGGGTCAAAAACATCTTCATCTGCATCGGCGTGGTGTTCTGCGCCTCGTCGAGGATGACGGCGGCATGCGCCAGCGTGCGGCCGCGCATGAAGGCCAGCGGCGCGATTTCGATGACCTCGGCAGCGATAGCACGTTCGACCTTGTCGGCCGGCATCATGTCGTAAAGCGCGTCATAGAGGGGCCGCAGGTACGGATCGACCTTTTCCTTCATATCGCCGGGCAGAAAACCCAGCCGCTCGCCGGCCTCGACCGCTGGGCGTGACAGGATGATGCGCTCGACCATGCCGCGTTCGAGCAGCATCGCCGCATGCGCCACCGCCAGATAGGTCTTGCCGGTGCCGGCGGGGCCAATGCCGAAGACAAGTTCCGAACGCTCCAGCGCCCGCATATAGGCGTCCTGGTTGAGCGAACGGGCATAGATCGTCTTCTTGCGGGTGGAGATCTGGGCGGCCGAAACCTTGCCCTTGCGTTCCAGCGTCGGCAGCGTCAGCTGGTCGTCGGCGGCAATGGCCATGCGCACGGCGCCATCGACGTCGGACTGGCCAATGTCGGTGCCCTTCTGGAGAATGCCGTAGAGATTGTCGAGTGCGCGGCGCGCCTGTTCGGCCGCCGAGGCCGAGCCCTTGATGGTCAACTGGTTGCCGCGCGAGCGGATGTCGACGCCGAGCTTCTGCTCAAGCCGGGCCAAATTCTCGTCGAACTGACCGTACAGGGCGCTGGCAAGCTTGTTGTTGTCGAAAGTCAGAACGATGTGCGCCATGTCAGAGGCCCCGGATGTCTGGTTCTGGGGCAGAGTCTTCACTTCAGCAGCGCTCAACCGTCTCTCCTCATCTGCCGAGGCCATCAAGCCAACTCGGCGAACAGGCTATTGTAGCCCGTCTTCGTGATTCGCACCCGGATAATGTCACCGATTTCGCCGGCCTTTTCATCAACAATAACCGGCTGCAGCCAGGGCGAGCGGCCGACCTTCTGGCCGGCCTGACGGCCGGGCTTCTCGATCAGCGTGTCGATGGTGCTGCCGACCAGGCCCAGGCCGAAATCCTGCTGCTGCTTGAGCAACAATGCCTGCAGCTGTTGCAAACGTTCATCCTTGACCGCTTCCGGCACGTGATCGGGCATATCGGCGCCCGGCGTGCCGGGACGCGGCGAATATTTGAACGAGAAGGCCGAGGCGTAGTTCACCTGGCCCACCAGACCCATCGTCGCCTCGAAATCCGCCTCGGTTTCGCCGGGGAAGCCGACGATGAAGTCACCGGACAGCGCGATGTCGCCGCGTGCAGCGCGGATGCGCTCGAGCAGCGCCAGATAGTCCTTGGCCGTGTGCCTGCGGTTCATCGCCTTGAGGATGCGGTCTGACCCGGATTGCACCGGCAGGTGCAGATAAGGCATCAAAGCCGGGAGATCGCGATGGGCAGCGATCAATTCGTCGTCCATGTCGCGCGGATGGCTGGTGGTGTAGCGCAGCCGCGCCAGGCCAGGAATTTCGGCCAGCCGGAACAGCAGGCGACCAAGCCCCCATTCCATGCCATCCTCACCCTTGCCGTGCCATGCATTGACGTTCTGCCCCAGCAGCGTCACCTCGCGCACACCGGCATCGGCCAGCCGCTCGGCTTCGGCGACGATCTGCGCCACCGGCCGCGACACTTCCGAGCCCCTGGTATAGGGCACGACGCAGAAGGTGCAGAATTTGTCGCAGCCTTCCTGTACCGTGAGGAAGGCGGTGACGCCGCGCTTGATCATTTCGGCACGCTTCGGCTTCGGCAGATGCTCGAACTTGTCCTCGATGGCGTATTCGGTCTCGACGATCTTCTCGCCGCCGCGCACCCGGGCCAGCACATCGGGCAGCCGGTGATAGGTCTGCGGGCCGATGACCAGATCGACAGCAGGCGAACGGCGGATGATTTCCGCGCCTTCGGCCTGCGCGACGCAACCGGCGACGCCGATCAGCATTTCGCGCCCAACTGCTGCGCGTTCAGCCTTCATATCGCGGATGCGGCCGAGCTCGGAATAGACCTTTTCCGCTGCCTTCTCCCTGATATGGCAGGTGTTGAGCAGCACCAGATCGGCGTCGGCGATGACATCGGTCGCGGTGTAGCCGTCGGCGGCCAGCGCATCGGTCATGCGCTGTGAGTCATAGACATTCATCTGGCAGCCATAGGTCTTGACGAAGACCTTTTTGGCCGGGGCGGACGCCACAGCAGCGCTTTGTGAGGCGCTGTCGGTTTCGTTCCGCTCTATCGTGTTCAAATCCATCCGGCGGCTTCTAACGCCTTTCCGTGACAAAAAACAGACGATTCTCGGGCATCGGCCTGTAGGCGCCCGGCCTGCGCTAGCGGCTTGGGCGGGGATCGGCGAGCGCGGCCTGCATCATGGCGCGCACCTGGGTTTCCATCAGCCTCGACGTTTCCTTGCGGTTCGAGCCCTTGGAAAAGGCGATGGGCTCGCCGAAATGCACCTCGACGTCAATGGCGCCTTCGGCCATCAGCACCTTGAGATGCGGCATCAGGTCCTGATCGCCGATCCAGGCAGCGAGCGGCCGGTGGCGGCGGCCGAGAGGCACGCCGTGCACCCGCGTGTAGGCAATCGCCAGCGGCTGGATGAAGACCTGCTCGGCCGCGCCTTCCGAAATCGCCATCGACGCGGCGCCGAACAAGGTGCTCTTGAACGGCAGGATGGTGTTGCCGTCGCCGGTAGAGCCCTCGGCAAACAGCACCATGGCGTCGCCCTTGGCCATGCGGCTGGCGATCTCGCTGGCCTGGTCGCCAGCTGTCCGCTTGCGCTCGCGTTCGATGAAGACCGTACGCTGCAGTTTCGACAGCCAGCCGATCAGCGGCCATCCCTCCATGTCCGCCCGGGCGATGAATGTCACATCGGCAAAGGAGCCCAGCACCATGATGTCGGTCCAGGAGATATGGTTCGAGGCGACCAGCAGCGGGCGGTGACTGGACAGTGCGCCTTTGACATGGATGCGCAGACCGAGCGTCCGGACGATGAGGCTGTGCCAGACCTTCAGAATGACCGTCTCGCGCCAGATCCCGGTCTTCATCGACAGCAGCTGCAAAGGCACAAGGACCAGCGAACCGACGACAACGAGGCTCAGCGCCAGGAAAATCCTGATTTTTCCGATCATGCAGCTTGGCCCTGCCCCAAAACTTTGGCTAGCGAAGATCGCGGCGCATGACAAGCGCGCCGGTAGGACCATGTTCGGTCGAGCGGTAATAATTGGCGCGGTGGCCGACCTGGCGGAAGCCGAGCCGCCGGTAGAGGGCGATCGCAGCGACATTGGTCTCGTCGACCTCAAGGAACAGCGCCTCGGCGCGCTGCGCATGCAATTCGCGCAGTACCGCGTCCATCAACTGCCAGCCGAGCCCCTGGCGGCGATGCGAGCGCGCCACCGCCACGGTCAGAATTTCGCCCTCGCCGGCTGCAAGCCTGGCCAGCACGAAGCCGACCGGCGGCTTGGCGCCCTGGCCGATTTCGCGCGCGGCATAGCCGAACACGGTTTCCTGTTCGAGCAACGCGGCGAACTCGCCATCGGTCCAGGGCCGGACGAAATCCTCGCGATGCAGCACCGACGCTGCCGGGCTGTCGGCGATGGTCAGCGGCTCGAGCGCATAGTCCCTGCGGCGCGGCTGGAGGAAAGGGATGCGCATCACTTTTCCTGCCTCAACAGGATGAACCCGGCCTGCGGCTTGGCATCGGCGCCGCGCAGATAGAGTGGCTTCGGCTTGTCGCCCTCGCCTTTTGCAGCGGCGAGCCGGGCGTAGACGGCAATGTCGGCGGTGGCAGCCGTCGGGCCGATATCGAAATCGCGACCGGCCGCGGCTGCGATCTGTACGGCGGCCGTGCCGGCAAGCACCGGACGAATGTCCGCCGCCATTCCCGCGGCTTGCGCAAGTGTGGTCACCGCCGGACCATAGCGCAAAATCGTATCTGCGTCGTAAAACGCGGCATGTATCTCCTCGCGGCCGGCATCGAGAGCGGCCAGGATCGGGCGGCCGGGAAATGCCGCCCTCGCCTCGGCCGCCAGCGCCTCCAGTGTCGTTACCCCGATCGCCGGGATCTTCAGCGCCAGCGCCAGGCCGCGAGCCGCCGAGACGCCCACCCGCAGGCCGGTGAAGGAACCCGGACCGATGGAGACCGCAACGGCGCCAAGGCCGGCATAATCGGTGCCGTCCGCTTTCAACGCTTCGTCAATGACAGCCATTAGGTGTTCGGCGTGGCCTTTGCCGAGATCGAATACCGAGCGGCCGAGCTCTCTGCCGCCCGATGCGTCATAGACGCAAGCGGCGCAGAGATTGGCGGCACAGTCGATGGCGAGCAGTTTCATGGGCGACCGGTTCGAAAAACAGTCTCCCTCTGCCCGCCACGGCGCGCCGCCGCAAGAGCCAGCGCGTAAATTGTTAAGCGGCTTCGCTCGGTGCAGGCCGGACGACTTACGCCGCCGGCGCGATGCGCAGCATGTGGTTGTCCCAGACATAGTCGGGCTCGGAGCGCGTCGCGCCGCTGCCTTCGATGATTTCGCCGGCACCCGTGGTTGCCATGAAGCCCGGGCCGTCGGGCGCCAGGCCGCAGACCTCGACCAGCGCCTTGGTGGCGACGATCTTGCCGCTGGCGGCGTCGATGACGGCCAGCGAATTGCCTTCCGGCGAAGACACCGCGACCGTGCCGGCAATCGGGTTGGCGGCGACCGAGCCGATGTAATTCCGGAAGCCGGATAGCACGTCCTGCGGCATGTCGAGCAGCTGCAGCCCCTTGCCGCGCGTGGCGCGGCCGACCAGCGGTGGCCGCTCGGTGCCCGGCCCGCGGTACTGGCAGCCGAACCAGATGGTGCCTGTGGGGTCGGCATCCATGTGGCGAATCGACAGCTGGTGCAGAGCCGGCGGCAGTTCGTGCTTTTCGATGAGATCGCCGGTTGTGCGATCGACCAGCACATAGGACGGCTTCATGGTGGCGATGTTGAGCTCGGCGCGGCCATAGTCGGGATGGGTCTCGATGCCGCCATTGGCGATGGCGATCGTCCGGCCGTCTCCGAGCAGCAAGAGCTCATGCGGCCCCATGCCATAGGTCGGAAACTCGCCGATGCGGCTGAACTTGGCCCGTGCGTCGTAGATCCCGACGACGCCGGCGGCATTGTCGAAATTGTTTTCGGTGACGTAAAGCAGCGCGCCGTCGGTGGAAAACACACCGTGGCCGAAGAAATGCCGACCGGTGATGCTGGCGATGGTCAGCGGCGGCTCGCGGCCGGCATGGTCGAAGACCACGGCGAAGGTGCCGGGTTGCCGGGCGAAGACCACGGAGCGCTTCGAGACCGGATCGAAGGTGACGTCGTGGCCACGGTCGGGCAGGTCGATCGCATGCAATACTTTTCCGGCTTCCGACAACACAGCGGCGCCAAAGCTGCCGTCGCGCTTGACGAAGGCGGTGGCAAAGACGGCATCGGCGGCAAGCGTGTCCGCCCAGGCCCGCGGCGCCATTGACGCGACGAAGCCGGCGCCGGCAGCTCTGAGAAAATCGCGGCGGTCCATCAGCGGCGTGCGTGTCGCAACCATTGGTCAGTCCCCGTCCAGTGACGAAAAGCCGGCGGTCAGGCCGAACTCGGCGGTTAGCCGGGTGCCGATCAAGCCCGACAGGCTGGAGGTGATCAGCGCGAAATGTTCGAGTTTTCCGCGCTCCGCGGGATCGGCGAGCGTCTTGTCGATCCGACCCTGGATGGATTTGGCAGTGGCAACGCCATTGATGAGCTGGATATGGATGGATTCCGCCATCCATCTGCTATCCTCGGGCAGCGCGTCGCCGAGCTTCGAGGCCTGGAACAGCGCATCAATGCCGGAGAGGTTGCCGGCTAATGAAAGGCCGGTGTTTTGCGAGCGCCAGTAGATCGCTTGCCTCGGCTTGTCACCCTGCGGTTTGGCGCCGAGAAAACCTTTGAGGCGCACGTCGCGCACCATTTCGAGTTCATTGATGAACACGCCGACCAATTCGGTCACCGCTTCAGTGCCGTCGCGGTAAAGCGCATTGTCGGGTCCGGGATTGGCCCACAGGCCTGCAAAACCGTCCGGTTTTTTCCAGGCGGCGTCGACATCGGCCGCCATGGTCTCGATATTCTTGGCGATCGCCGCGCCATAGGCGCAGCGATAGGGCTCGTCCTTGCCGACGAGCGTCTCGGCGCCGTCGCCGTAAAGCACGAACTCAAGCGCCCCTAATCCCTGCATCGCGACACTCTTGCCCGCCAGCTGCGCCGGATCGGTGGCGGTCGGATCCTTGCCGGCCAGCGCCGCCTGCACCTGCTTCAGGCCGATGCTCTTTCGGTCCGGCCAGTAGAGCATGCGCTCCAGCCGGTTGTTCTCCTTGATTGGCCCGAAGCCGATGATTTCAGCCGACGACCAGGCTGCGACCGTGGCCGAGAATCCGGCATGCGCGGCATCGAGGTTACCCTGCGACGGCGCCTGGCAGAGCGCGTCCATGGCCTTCGCCAAGGTGCCGGCATGGCCATGCAGGCTGGCATAGGCGGGGCGTACAAAGCCGTCGATCGCTCTTTGGATCACGTCGGAGGCTTTCACCGAGGCCGATGCCGGGGACGCACCGAACAGAGCCAATGGGAGGAGTAGAACAGGCAAAACCCGCTTGAGCATCAGAATGACTCCAGGAATTTGATGAGAGCATCGCGGTCGGCCGTATTGGCGGCGGCGAAGCGATCGCGCGCTTTCTGCCCCTCGCCACCATGCCACAGGATCGCTTCGGCAAGCGTGCGCGCACGCCCGTCATGCAGGAAGAAAGCGTTGCCGTTGACGGTCTTTGTCAGGCCGATGCCCCATAGCGGCGGGGTGCGCCATTCACTGCCCGTGGCATCGCCCACCGCCTGGCCGTCGGCAAGGCCAGGCCCCATGTCGTGCAGCAGAAAGTCGGAATAGGGCCAGATCAGTTGGAACGCCTGCGCCTTGTTCCCGCGCATGGTGACGAATTTCGGCGTATGACAGGCAATGCAGCCCATCTCGTAGAACAGCTTCTTGCCGGCGAGCACGGCGGGTGCGCCGACATCGCGCCGCGCCGGCACCGCAAGGTTCTGCGAATAGAAGGTGACGAGGTCCATCACCGGTGGTGGCGCCTCGACCGGGCCGAGCCGCTTCTGCACGCCATTGGGCATGGCCAAACAGGCCTCTTCGGCTGCGGTGCAATCGCCCCAGTGACTGGGCTCTTCCGGCGTCGAAATGCCGATGTCGCCGGCAAAGGCGTCCGCCGCCTGCTGGCGGATCGACGCGGTCTGGGCCTTCCAACCGAAGCGGCCAAGCGTCAGTTGCCCACTGCTGAGGTCACGCACCATGTTGGGCTTGCCGGAAATGCCGTCGCGGTCGTCGGGATCGGCATGGGCAAGGAGGTCGGCCGGCGCGATCTGCTCGATCAGGCCAAGGCCGATCATTGGCGGCGTCAGGCGCGGCGACAGCGTGGTGCGCGGGTCAAGCGGGCCGTAGCCAAGCCCGTCGACCGAATAGCTCGGCTTGCGCAGCCAAACCAGGCTGCCGTCGCCGAGCGTGACCTTTTCCTCGCGATAGTCGACATACATGCGGCCTTCGCCCTTGAGGCCGGGCACCGCCAGTCCCTGCAACTGCGCGCCGTAGACCGGATCGGGGAAGTTCAGCACCTTGTGCGCGGCGATCTCGGTCTTTTCCTCGGCCGTGCTCGCATCGCGCGCTAGCCGCAGGAACATCGACGTGGTGCGGCTGTCGGCGGCCGGCGGGCGGCCGCGGCCATCCTTCAAATGGCAATTCTGGCAGGCGCGCTCGTTGAACAGGGGTCCGAGACCGTCCGAGGCCTGGGTCGAGGATGGCGACGACACCCAGTTCTTGCGGAAAAGCGCATTGCCGAGCTTGAAATTGCCCTGTTCCTCGAAGGTAATGTTTTCAGAGGGTTGCGAGAAGGCGTCGCGGTCGACCTGCTTGCGCGACGTGCCGGCGCCGCCTTGCATCGTTTCGAAGGATTCGGGCTTGGAGAAATCCTGGGTTGGCCTGGTAACTGCAAGGACGCGGGCCTGGTCCTTCGGCGTCAGGTCGGTGCGGCTCGTGGCGAGGCCGACCGGTTCCGACGATCCGGCCAGGGCCGGGGCCAAAATTGCCGCCAGGGTTACAACCGAAAGCCCGCGAAAGGCCTGATATCGCGGGTTTTTGAGGAGCAGCGGGCCGGCGGCCCGCCGCAAGCGGCGCAGAATATCTATGGGGCGCCGCATTCCTGCATGGTCCTATTCCGCCTCGTCCGCCGATGCGGCGTTGAGCTGGCCGTATTTTTCCTCGCCGATCGAGGCAAGGAGGTCGAGCTGCGTCTCGAGGAAGTCGATGTGACCTTCCTCATCCGCCAGCAATTCCTCGAACAGCTTCATCGTCACGTAGTCGCCGGCTTCGTTGCAGATCTCGCGCGAACGCTTGTAGGCGGTGCGTGCGTCATATTCGCCGGCGAGATCGGATTCGAGCACTTCCTTGACGTTCTGGCCGATGCGCAACGGCGCCACGGACTGCAAATTGGGATGCCCTTCGAGGAAGATGATACGGGCCACCAGCCGGTCGGCATGGTGCATCTCCTCGATCGATTCGGCGCGTTCCTTCTTTGCCAGCTTGGCATATCCCCAATCTTCGAGCAGGCGGAAATGCACCCAGTATTGATTGACGGCGCCAAGCTCCAGGAACAGAGCCTCGTTAAGCCGCTCGATGATCTGCGGTTCGCCTTTCATGGATTCTGCTCCCATATTGGACGCGCAGGCCTCTGACGCGATCCAGGTGTGAAACGATGTCCACGCCGCTCGCCTCCGAACGGGTGTGGTAATTTTCGGTGACCCGAATGATCGTTTCGACCACATTTGGGAAGCAGCCGCAACAGCGACCGCGCTTTTGCATCGTGTGATAGACCTTCGCCGGCACGATCAGTTGCCAGGGGTCCTGATCCAGCAGATCGACGATCGTCTGCTCAATCTCCTTTTCGGTGATGATGTTGCAATGGCAGATCAGCATGGATTGGCTCTGGCTGACGGCGCCCCTCCGCGCCGTTTGGCTGGTAGTTGGTTGGGGTGCTACTTGAACACCTTGTCCGGTGCGTCGAGGCTGTCGGACCCCTCGAAGGCTATGTTGTTCAGGTTCAGCGCGCCGACGGCGCGTTCGATCGACTTGGTCTGGTCGACCAGCGCGTCGATTGCCGCCTGCACGGTAGCATTGCCTTCGGTGTTGCCCTCGGCGATCTGCTGGTCGTAGGCCTCGCCGGCCACTTCCCGCGCCTTGATCGCCTCCATCTTGGCGACCGAGACATCGAGCTTGTCGGACAGTTCCTTGTCGATCGCCGGATCGGCCGCCTTGACCATATCGTGCACCGACGGGCCTGAAACGACGGTGCCGTCGGCGCGCGTGTAGCTGGCGAGATAGGCGGCGCGGATGCCGATGGCGTCATAGAGATGCGAGTTGTAGGTATTATCCGAGAAGCAGTCGTGCTCCTCTTCGGGATCGTGCAGCAGCAGGCCGAGTTTCATGCGCTCCCCGGCCAGTTCGCCGTAGGACAGCGAGCCCATGCCGTTGAAGATCACCGAGATAGCGGTGTTCGGCTGGCCATCGACGAGGTTCTTGCGGGCGGCGCCGTCTTCCTTCCAGTTGCCGACCATCTCCTGCAGGTCGGAGACCAGAAGATCGCTGGCCGACTTCAGATACTCGGCCCGGCGATCGCAATTGCCGCCGGTGCAGTTCTTGAGGTCGTAGTCGGTGAACGGACGCTCGCCGGCGCCCGGGCCGGTGCCGTGCAAATCCTGGCCCCAGAGCAGGAATTCGATGGCGTGATAACCGGTGGCGACATTGGCCTCGATGCCGCCGGCCTCCTGCAGCGTGCCGGCGAGGAACTCCGGCGAAAGCTTCGAGGCGTCGACCTTCTTGCCGTCGATCTCGATGTCCTTGTTGGCGATGACATTGGCGGTGTAGAGCGCGTTGGCGTCGGACTCGGTGCCGTAGCTCTTGGCGACGTAGTCGATCAGGCCTTCGTCGAGCGGCCAGGAGTTCACCTTGCCTTCCCAGTCGTCGACGATCTTGTTGCCGAAGCGGTAGACCTCGGTCTGCTGGTAGGGCACGCGCGACGCCTTCCAGGCATCGCGGGCGGCATTCAGCGTGTCCGCCGACGGGTTGGCAAGCAGCGCGTCGACAGCCTTGTCGAGCGCCTGCGCCGTGGTCAGCGAATCCTCGTACTTGGCCAGCGCGATGTCGGAATAGGTCTTGATGACCGCCTTGGCATCGATCTCCGCCGCCTTGGCCGGCAGGATGAAAACCGCCGCCGTCAACATAGCCGTGGCACCGATCGCAGCCAGTCTGCCGCCATATCGCGCTGTCATCATCAGTCTCCAGTCCAAAGGGGATTCGGTAAAAGGCGCGCGTGCCAAACGGTGCCGGGACATAGGCATGCCGTAGGACACCACAGATGCCGCGCCGCTCTGCGGCTCACGGGAGAAAGACACCAAATGCCTCCAATCGAACGGGTTCAAGGCCCAAACATCAAAGGGATGCGCTGACGCGCGAGCCTCCATAAAACGATGGCGAGGCCGCAAGTCAACTGGTGAATCCTAGAAAATTCAATTGAAACAACAGTTTAGAATTATTCTAAACTAGCACTATCAACTTTAAATCGTAGCCAGCAGCCAAGGTGAGAGACGCCGCGATTGACAAGCGACCGTTCCGGGTGCGACCCGGACCGGGGCTCTTGCGACGGCGGCAGACAATCGCCATCTGGCGGAACGGCTCACAATCAAAGCATGATGTCGTCCGAAAACCGCTTCACACTTTTCGGCATCATGCTCCAGATTTGAAACAGGAATTCGGGTTGCGATGAAGAACGGGGTCGTCATTGTCGGTGCGGGTCATGCGGGCGTGCAAGCGGCCGCCAGCCTGCGCGAGGAAGGCTATGACGGGCCTGTCATACTGATCGGCGACGAAACCGATCTGCCCTATCACAAGCCGCCGCTGTCGAAGACCTTCATCAAGGACGCCGATGCCAAGCCGCAACCCTTGCGCGGCGAGGCCTTTTACACCGGCAGCGCCATCGACTTCAGGCCGGGCATCCGAATAGACAGCCTCGATACGGCAGGCTGCAAGCTGGAGGTAGCGGGCGGCGGCGTGCTGCCGTTCGACCGGCTCATCCTGGCCACCGGTTCGCGGCCGCGGCTTCTGCCGCTGCCGGGCGCCGACCTCTCGGGCGTGCTGTCGCTGCGCTCGATCGCCGATGCGCGGCTGATCCGCGCGCTCAGCGCCCAAAGCGAAGACGTGGTCATCCTCGGCGGCGGCTTCATCGGGCTGGAGATCGCGGCAACGCTGAGGGCCGCCGGCCGCAACGTCACCCTGGTCGAGGCTGTCGACCGGCTGCTTGGCCGCGCCGTGGCGCCGGTGGTGGCGAGCCATGTCCGCCAACGGCTGGAGGCGATCGGCGTGCGTATCCTCACCGGCACCACCATTGCCGGGCTGGAAGGGGAAAACGGCCATGTCTGCGCTGCCATCACCTCCACCGGCGAAAGGCTGCCCGCGCGCATGGTCATCGTCGGCATCGGCGCCGTGCCGAATGTCGAACTTGCGCAGGCTGCCGGACTGACTGTCGCCAATGGCATCCGCGTCGACCAACAGATGCGCACCTCAGTGCCTGATATTCTGGCCATCGGCGACGCCGCTTCCTACCGCCACTGGTCGACCGGCGGCGACGTGCGGCTGGAATCGGTGCAGAACGCCACCGACCAGGCGCGGCTTGCCGCACGCACGATCACCGGCCATACGGACGCGTATGCGGCGGTGCCGTGGTTCTGGTCTGACATCGGCGACATGAAACTGCAGATGGTCGGGCTGACCTCGGGCGGCGACAGCCATGTCGTGCTGGGCGACCTCGCTGAGAACAAGTTCTCGATCTACCACTATGCTGGAAGCCGGCTGCTCGGCATCGAATCCGTCAACAGGCCGGGCGACCATATGCTGGGCCGCAAGATGCTCGGGGCCGGGTTTTCGCCGATGGCGCAGACGATTGCTGAGGGACCTGACGGGCTGAAGGCTGCACTGGCAGCGTTCCAGCAGGATGAGCCGGCACGGGCTGCGGGCTAGACGCACTTACCCTCCCCCTTGTGGGGAGGGTCGCTGCGAAGCAGCGGGGTTGGGGTCGGCGCGAGGCCCCCCACCCGGACCTGCGGTCCGACCTCCCCACAAGGGGGAGGTAGGGTTTGCGCTAGGCAGCGCAGACTTCGCGGATCGAGCTTTCCAGAATGTCGAGCGCCTCGTTCATGACATTGTCCTGGATGGTGATCGGAGCCAGGAAACGGATGACGTTGCCGTAGACGCCGCAGGTCAGCAGGATCAGCCCCTTGTCGAGCGCCTTCAGCCGGATCGCATTGGCGATCTCGGCCGACGGCAGGCCCTTCTTGACGTCGTTGAACTCGACCGCGTTCATGAAGCCGAGACCCCTGATGTCGACAATCTCGGGCACATCGTCGCGGATCGACTGCAGCCGCTGTTTCAGCCGGGCGCCCAGCGTATTGGCGCGGTCGCACAGCTTTTCGTCCTCGATTACGTCGAGCACGGCGTGTGCTGCGGCGACACCGATCGGGCTGCCGCCATAGGTGCCGCCGAGCCCGCCAGGACCGGGCGCATCCATGATCTCGGCGCGGCCGGTGACCGCCGCCAGCGGGAAGCCGCCGGCCAGGCTTTTCGCCATGGTGGTAATGTCGGCCGCGACCTCATGATGATCCATGGCGAATATCTTGCCGGTGCGGGCAAAGCCGGTCTGCACCTCATCGGCGATCAGCAGCATGCCGTGCTGGTCGCAGAGCTTGCGCAGCGCCGTCAGGAATTCGCGCGGCGCGTCGTAGAAGCCGCCCTCGCCCTGGACCGGCTCGATGATGATGGCGGCAACGCGAGCCGGATCGACATCGGCCTTGAACAGTTTGTCGAGTGCGGCCAGCGAATCGGCTGTAGACACGCCGTGCAGCGGCACCGGAAACGGCGCGTGGTAGACGTCGCCCGGCATGGCGCCGAAGCCGACCTTGTAGGGCACGACCTTGCCGGTCAGCGCCATGCCCATGAAGGTGCGGCCGTGGAAGCCGCCGGCAAAGGCGATGACGGCTTGGCGGCCAGTGGCGTTGCGGGCGATCTTGATGGCGTTCTCGACGGCTTCAGCACCCGTAGTGACGAAGATGGTCTTCTTCTCGAACTTGCCGGGCAGCATGCCGTTCAGCCGTTCGGCCAGCCTGACATAGCTCTCATAGGGCACGACCTGGTGGCAGGTATGGGTGAAGCGGTCGAGCTGTGCCTTGACCGCCTCGATCACCCTGGGATGGCGGTGGCCGGTGTTGACGACGGCGATACCGGAGGAGAAATCGATGTATCGGCGGCCTTCTACATCCCAGATCTCCGAATTCTCGGCGCGGTCGGCATAGATCTGCGTCGTCATGCCGACGCCGCGCGAGATCGACTGGTTCTTGCGCTCAGAAATGGCTGCGTTCTTCATTTCGTCCCTCATCGGGCCGACGCCCGTTCTCGTTAGATGAATGCCAAGGCCTCTTCTGACCTTATTTCACGTTTTCCTCAAGTTGGCACCGCCGCCGGGCGATTGGGCCTGTCGTCGATGCGGGCCACTTCGACAGACCGGTCTTAACCAGCCGACCGATACACGTACGGGGTAGTCCGTGACAGCTCACCCGTCACCGGGAACGGCGAAGCGATCCCGCTCGCCGCGGTGGCGAACTTCCGCTACGACCTCGAACAGCCGACGGTGTGGCGGCGCAACCGCATCCCGATGATCACCGTTCGCGCAGGCCTCGTTGGCGACGTGCTGCCGGCCACCGTCGTGAACGAATTGAAGCCGTCGGTCGACGCCTTCATCGCCAAACTACCGCCCGCTATTCCGTTGCAACCGCCGGCTCGGTCGAAGAAAGCGCAAAAAGCCGCAGCGGTGGTGCCGCTGATGCTGTTCGTGATGGCGACCATCCTGATGATCCAGTTGCAAAGTTTTCAGCGCCTGTTCCTGGTGGTGGCGGTGGCGCCGCTCGGCCTGATCGGCGTGGTCGCGGCCCTGGTGCCGAGCGGCGCACCGCTCGGCTTCGTCGCCATTCTGGGCGTCCTGGCGCTGATCGGCATCCTGATCCGCAACTCAGGTGATCCTGATCGTGCAGATCGAGGATCTGGTGGCCGAGGGCCAAGACCGCTGGGAAGCCGTATCGAAGCGACCGAGCACCGCATGCGGCCGATCGCGCTGACGGCCGCGGCCGCCAGCCTGGCGCTGATCCCGATCGCGCGCGAAGTGTTCCGGGGCCCGATGGCATACGCCATGATGGGCGGCATCATCGCCGGCGATCACGCTGCTGTTCCTGCCGGCGCTTTATGTGACGTGGTTCAGGATCAAGGAGCCTAAGCAGGGGGACGAACCATCTGTTCCAGAGAACGGCGAACTGGCGCAAAGCTCGACTTAGCCCTCCTGCATCACTCGTTGTCGTTGGAGGGTACAGGGAGTGATTTAGCGCGCTGCCAAGGCGACAATTTTGAACTGCGCCAAGCATGCCAGCCTTTTGGCAAATCGGCCAATTCCAGGATGCTCTCATCCCGCTGAACCACATTCTGGAGGCTGACGAGCATTAGCTCGGGTTCATCTCGATTTTGCTTGTCGTTGCTATGAAATTGCCAACTGCCACCCTCATCGTTGTGGTTATCGTCGTCATCAGCTTCGTGCACAACGTATGCGATCCAGTCACCACGTTTAAATATGCTTCTGTCCGACAACACCGCGACATTGGGTGGGTCTTCGAACGTCCATTCCGCCATAGGAAACTCCAGATTCAAGCGGTCCGCACAAACCCCTCGCTCGCCCTCAACAGATTGCGCGTATAATCCTTCTCTACGCGATGCCCGATCAGCTGGCTCGCGGTGAGATTTTCCACCGCTTCGCCGTTCTGCATCACCATCAGGCGCTCGCACATATGGGTGATGATGGCGAGGTCGTGGCTGACCATCAGGAAGGTCAGCTTGCGCCGACGGCGAACCTCTTCCAGCAGGTTGAGCACTTCGGCCTGCACCGAAGCGTCGAGCGCCGAGGTTGGTTCGTCGAGCAGCAGGATCGACGGTTCGAGGATGAGCGCGCGCGCGATCGCCACGCGCTGACGCTGACCGCCGGAGAGCTGGTGCGCGTAGCGGAAACGGAAACCGTTGCCTAATCCGACCTCGTCGAGGGCGCGCTGGATGCGTTGCTCGCCATCGGCAAAGCCGTGAATGGCGAGCGGTTCCTGTAGCAGGCGGTCGACGGTCTGACGCGGGTGCAGCGAACCATAGGGGTCCTGGAAGACCATCTGCACTTCGCGATAAAAAGCCTTGTCGCGGCGCGCTCCCAGCGTCTTGCCATTGACCGTGATAGTACCGGATGCGACAGGCACCAGGCCGGCAATGGCTTTGAGCAGCGTCGACTTGCCGGAACCGCTCTCGCCGACCAGGCCGAAGGATTCGCCGGACTTCACCTCGAGGTTCGCCCCTTTCAGCGCGCGAAAACGGTCGAACACCACCTCCAGCCCTTCAATCGAAATGGCTGGCGTCATGCCGCCCACTCCGGCTTGCGGTCGAGCACCGGCAGCGGGTGGCGTTCGTAACCGATCCTGGGCATGCAGTTGAGCAGGCCGCGCGTGTAGGGATGCTGGGCGTCGCGCAGCTCCGACGCCTTGAGCTGCTCGACCACCTTGCCGGCATACATGACGATGACGCGGTCGCAGAAGGAGGCGACCAGCCGCAGGTCGTGCGAGATGAAGATCAGGCCCATGCCGCGCTCACTGACCAAGCGGTCGAGGATGCCGAGCACATCGAGCTGCACGGTGACGTCGAGCGCCGAGGTCGGCTCGTCGGCGATCATCAGTTCCGGTCCGGCGATCAGCATCATTGCGATCATGGCGCGCTGGCCCATCCCGCCGGACACCTCGTGCGGATGCAGGTCGAAGACACGCGAGGGATCGCGGATCTGCACAGCTTCCAGCATGGCCAGCGCCCGCTCGCGCGCTTCGGCCTTGGAGACCTTTTCATGCGTGCGCAGCGTCTCGACGATCTGGCGGCCGATGCTCATCACCGGGTCGAGCGAATATTTCGGATCCTGCAGGATCATGGCGATGCGTTTGCCGCGCAGCGCCCGGCGCTGACGGGCCGGTATGGCCAGAAGGTCGATGCCGTCGAGGGCGAGCTTCTTGGCCGACACCAGAGCCTGCGGCGGCGTCAGGCCCATGATGGCGCGGCCGGTCTGCGACTTGCCGGAGCCGCTTTCACCGACAATGCCCAGCCGCTCTCGGCCAAGCGAAAAAGTGACGCCGCGCACCGCCTGGATGAGGCCGGTCCGAGTCGGGAAGGTGACGCGCAGGTCGTCGACATCGAGAAGTGCACCGCTCATTGGTCACCACTCATTGGTCGCCACTCCGGGGATCGAGCGCATCGCGCAGGCCGTCGCCAAGCAGGTTAAAGCCGAGGCTGACGATGAGGATGGCGAAGCCCGGCGCGCCGGCCACCCACCATTGGTCGAGCACGAAGCGGCGGCCGGACGCGATCATCGTGCCCCATTCCGGCAGCGGCGGCTGGGCGCCCAGGCCGAGGAAGCCGAGGCCGGCGGCGGTGAGGATGATGCCGGCCATATCGAGCGTCACCCGGATGATGAGCGAAGAGATGCAGAGCGGCATGATGTGGCGCAGCACGATGCGGAACGGAGAGGCGCCCATCAATTGCACCGCCTTGATGTAATCCGAATTGCGCACGGTCATCGTCTCGGCCCGCGCAATTCGGGCGTAAGGCGGCCACGAGGTGATGGCGATGGCCAGTACCGCGTTTTCGATGCCGGGGCCAAGGGCCGCGACAAAGGCCAGTGCCAGGATCAGCTTGGGGAAGGCGAGGAAGATGTCGGTAATGCGCATCAGAATGGCATCGGTCCAGCCGCCGGCATAGCCGGCGACGGTGCCGACCAAAAGGCCGATGGGGGCTGCGATGACAGCGACAAGAATGACGACATAGAGGGTCCAGCGCGAGCCAAAAAGAATGCGCGAATAGATATCGCGGCCGAGATCGTCGGTGCCGAACCAATGCGCCGCACTCGGCGCCAAAAGCCGGGCATTCTTGAGATCGCCGATGGTCGGCGAATAGGGCGCCAGCACATCGGCAAAGGCTGCGACCAGCAGCAGCGCGATGATGATGAGCAGGCCGAGAAACGCCAGCCGGTTGGCGGAAAAGCGCCGCCAAGCGACGTAGGCGCGGCCGAGCCGTGCCTGCATGCGCGAGGCCGGCCGATCGCTGAGCAGCCAATCGCGGCGCGTTTGGATTGCTTCGGCGCTCATCCTGTCTTCGTCCTCGGATCGAGCACCTTGTAGAGAACATCGGACAGGAGATTGATGCCGATGAACACCGAACCGATGACGATGGTGCCGCCGAGCACGGCGTTCATGTCGGCGTTCTGCAGCGAATTGGTGATGTAGAGGCCGATGCCGGGCCAGGAGAACACCGTCTCGGTCAGCACCGAACCTTCGAGCAGCCCGGCATAGGACAGCGCGATCACCGTGACCATCGGCACCGCGGCGTTGCGCAGCGCATGGCCCCAGATGATTCGCGTTTCAGACAGGCCCTTGGCGCGCGCGGCGACGATGTATTCCTGCGACAGCTCGTTCAGCATGAAGGAGCGCGTCATCCGGCTGATATAGGCGAGCGAGAAATAGCCCAGCAGCCCTGCCGGCAGGATGATGTGGCGGTAAGCGTCGTAGAAGACATCCCACTGGCCCTGCAGCGCGGCGTCGAGCAGGTAGAAGCCGGTGATCGGTGTGAATGTGTACTCGTAGACGATGTCGAGGCGGCCGGGAAAAGCCACCCATTGGAGCTTGGCGTAGAACAGGACAAGCCCCAAAAGCCCGATCCAGAAGATAGGCACGGAATAGCCGATCAGGCCGACAATGCGAACGATCTGGTCGATGAGACTGCCGCGTTTTACCGCTGCCAGCACGCCGAGCGGCACGCCGATCAACGAGCCTATCAGAGTGCCCAAAGTCGCCAGTTCGATCGTTGCCGGAAAGGCACGGCGGATGTCGGTCATCACAGGATTGGTGGTCAGCACAGAGGTGCCGAAATCACCGTTCAGCGCATGCTTGAGATAGATATAGAATTGCTCGATCAACGGCAGGTCGAGCCCCATCTCGCGGCGGGTGCGCTCGACGACATTGGCCGGTGCGCGGTCGCCGAGCACCGCCAGCACCGGATCGATCGGAATGATGCGGCCGATGAAAAAGGTCACCGCGAGCAGGCCGAGATAGGTGGTGACGGCGATGACCAGGAAGCGGCCGATCGCCAACAAGATAGCGACGGCGCGGGCGCTTCCCTGCCCCGCCGTCGCCTGGTTTTCAATCGCGCTCATCAGGGCGCGTCCGCCGGCGCTATTCCTTGGAGACCGGGCCGACGAAGTTGGTGTCGAAGCTCGGACCGAGCGCAAAGCCTTTCAGGTTTTTGCGCAGGCCTGCCACTTCCAATTGCTGGTGGATGATTACGAAGGGGCTGGTGTCGAGGATCGTCTTTTCAAGGCTCTTGTACATATCGGCGCGCTTGCCGGCATCCTTCTCCAGCAAGGCTGCTTCGGTCTGCTTTGTCAGGTCCGGGATGTCCCAGGCATTGCGCCAGGCCAGCGTCTTGGTCTTGCCTTCATCAGAATTGTCCGGGTTTGAGGCAAAGGTCTGGGCGTTGGAGTTCGGATCGAAATAGTCCTGGCCCCACTGGCCGATATAGATGTCATGATTGCGGGCGCGGTATTTGGTCAGCGTCTGCTTGCCGTCGCCCGGGATAATTTCCAGCTTGATGCCGGCCTGGCCAAGCGTCTGCTGGATCGATTCCGCCATGCCCGTTGTCGGCTGTCCCGTGCGTACGTCCATGGTTACGCTGAAGCCGTCGGCCAGGCCGGCCTTGGTCAGCAGTTCCTTGGCTTTGGCGACGTCGAACTTGAACGGATTTTCGTCCAGTTCGCCCAGCACGCCCTTGGGCAGGAAGGTCTGGTGAATCTCGCCAATGCCCTTGAGGATGGTCGTGCTCAGCGCATCGTAGTCGACCAGATATTTGAACGCCTGGCGAACCTCGGGCTTGGCGAGGTTCGGATTCTTCTGGTTGAGACTGATGTAAAAGACCGTACCCTTCGGCGCGCTGGTCGTGGTGAGATCGGCATTCTTGGCGATGGCGTCGAGATCGTTCGGCTCGAGGTTGCGGGCAACGTCGATGTCGCCTGCTTCGAGCGCCAGGCGCTGTGCCGAGCTTTCCTTCATGTTGCGGTAGATGACGCGGGCGAGCTTGGCCTTCTCGCCATTGTAATTGTCGTTGCGCTCCAGCACGACGACCTCATTGGCCCGCCATTCGCGCAGCTTGTAGGCGCCGGAGCCGGCATAACCGGTCTTCAGGAAGGCGTTGCCGAAATCGTTGTCCCATTTGTAGTCGGCACTCGGCGTCACCGCGGCGACATGTTCCTTGACCAGCTTTGCGTCGACGACCGAAGCGACCGTTGCCGACAGGCAGTTTAACACGAAGCTCGGCGCATAGGCCTTGTCGACGGTGAACTGGAAGGTGGTATCGTCGACGGCCTTGGCCTTGTCGGCAACATTGTCGCCGCTGATGCCGAACTGGTTGATGATGAATGCCGGCGGCTTATCCAGCTTGATGGCGCGCTCGAAGGAATAGGCGACATCGGCGGCCGTCAGTGGATTGCCCGAAGCGAACTTTAGGCCGGGCTTGAGCTTGAACGTATAGACCAGGCCGTCGTCGGAGACGGTCCAGCTCTCGGCAAGGTCGCCCTTGACCTTGGAGGTGTCGCTGAGGTCGAGGCGGACCAGCAGATCATAGGTGTTGCCGGTGACTTCGGCGGTCGACAGTTCGAACGCCTCGCCCGGATCCATGGAGATGATGTCGTCGATGGCAAAACCTTCGACCAGCGTGTCGGCGGGGGTCACGGCAAAGGCCGGCGCGACGCCAATGAGCAGAGCGGACATGGCAGCACCTGCGAGCCAGACGCGCGAACGTAGAGCAAACTTTTCCATCATCATGATGATTGTTCCCTGTTTTGTTGATTGTTGACCCCGAGTTCCCGGCTCAGGGCTGCAGTAATCTTTTTCGCGGCCGGAGGACGACCGTTAGACCCCATACCGTGTTGATTTTTTTCCAGTTGGTCAACACCCTATCCGGCAGCCCTCCAACCGGCAACGGGCATTTTGCGAGCCGGCATACTGGACCGGAATATGCTGTGCGCGTCGAAGCATGGGCGAGCCAATTGCAGCCGCCGATGGGGAAAAATCTGCTCTTTTCGGTGTTACTTGATGGCAGCAACCAGATCGGCGTCGGGGAAGCAGGTGGCGGGGCGGCCATTCTTTTCCTGCCAGCTGCCGATCGAGCGGCGGGTCTTGAAGCCGGGCAGGCCGTCGGCGCTGCCGACATCGTAGCCCTTGGCCTCCAGCGCCCGTTGCAGCGCGGCGATGTCGGAACGATGCAGGCCGCCAACCGCACCCCAGCTGCCGACGAAATCAGCATCGCCATGGGCGATGCGGTCAGCGCCATGGCCGATGAACAGGGCGTACAGGTCGCTGGTGTTGTACTGTTTCAGCACGTAGAAATTGGGCGTGGCGATGAAGGCGGGGCCGCTGCGTCCGGCCGGCATCAAAAGGAATCCTTCCGCTTTCAGTTCGCCGGCCGGAAAGGCTTTGCCGCCGACGCGGCTGATTCCCATCGCCGCCCAGGCTGAGATTTTCTTGCCCTGGTCGGGACCTTCGAGCGAGCAGGAAACGCTTTCCGGCACCGTCACCTCGAAACCCCAGCCACGCCCCTTCACCCAGCCATAGTGGACGAGATAGTTGGCGATCGAGGCCAGCACGTCCGGCGTCGAATTCCAGATGTCGGGGTGGCCGTCACCGTCGTAGTCGACGGCGTGCTTCAGGAACGAGGTCGGCATGAATTGCGGCTGGCCGAGCGCGCCGGCCCAGGACGATTTCATGGCGCCGACCGGCGCCAACCCATGCTCGACGATCTCGAGCGCCGCCAGCACTTCGGTGCGGAAGAAGTCTTTCTTGGTCGACATGAAGGCCTTGGTGCCGAGCACTTCGAAAGCGTCGTAGGGCATTTTCGCCGCGCCGAAGCCGGTCTCGCGGCCCCAGATCGCCAACAGTATCTCGCCCGGGACACCGTAGCGCTTTTCGATCGCAGCCAGCGTCTTGGCGTTGGCCGCCTCGCGCGTGCGCCCACCTGACGTGACGGCGCGCACCGTCTTTTCGGCGAAATAGGCGCCGGGCGAACCGAACTCCGCCTGATGCTGCTTCTGCGGCGTGTTGGGCTTTTCGCCGGGCAGAACGAGGTCGGGCAGTTTGAGGTTCGGCTTCACGCCGTCGAAAGCGGCGTCGAAGGTGGATTTGGAGATGCCTTTGGCCTGGGCTTCCGGCCAGAGATCGGTTTGCAGCCAGGCGCGGAACTGGTCGTCGATTTTGGCGGCGGAGGCGGGGGAGATGAGGAGGAGGGCGAGCAGAGCCGCAAGGAGTGAAAATAGTAGCAGCCTTGGAGGCTTGCGTTCCCTCACACACCCCTCTGTCCTGCCGGACATCTCCCCCTCAAGGTGGGAGATCAGCAGCTTCTCGGGCGGCATTCTTCTTTCAACGCAGGTGGTAGGCGAAAACCGAAGCGACAGCCAATCTCCCCCTATGAGGGGGAGATGTCCGGCAGGACAGAGGGGGGTGTTTGGCGCAAACCTCGAAGAATGCGAAGCTTTCATGTCGCACATCCTGCCCGCCAATTGCGTCAAAACGCCGTCCGCGAGCGCAAGGCCGCCGCCAGCGTCCCCTCATCCAGATAGTCGAGTTCGCCGCCGACCGGCACGCCATGCGCAAGCCTGGTGACCTTGATCTCGAAACCCGAGAGCTGGTCGGTGAGATAATGCGCCGTCGTCTGGCCCTCGACCGTGGCGTTGACGGCGAGGATCACCTCCTTCACCTCGCCGCCGGCGACGCGGTCGACCAGCGAGCGGACATTGAGCTGGTCGGGGCCGATGCCGTCGAGCGGCGACAGCGTGCCGCCGAGCACGTGGTAGCGCACATTCATGGCCGCCGCCCGCTCCAGCGCCCAGAGGTCGGAGACATCCTCGACGACGATCAGCGTCGAGGCATCGCGGCGCGGATCGGTGCAGATCATGCAAGGGTCGGAGGTATCGACGTTGCCGCAGGTCGTGCAGATGCGCACCTTGTCGGCGGCTTCAGCCATGGCGGCGGCGAGCGGCGACAAAAGCTGCTCCTTCTTCTTGATGAGGTGCAGTGCCGCACGCCTGGCCGAACGCGGCCCTAGCCCCGGCACCTTGGCCAGGAGCTGGATCAGGCGTTCGATCTCGGGACCGGCGATTCGCTTCGACATCGCACTGATCTAGGATTTTTCCGCGCGCTTTGAAACATGCCGCATACGCACCGAGCCCGCCATGCTGCCATGGCGGGCTTGGAAACTGTTTTAGGCGTCAGTAAGCTGACGCTGGCCGGGTCTGGTCGATAATCATCGCGCCGATAGCATCGGTATTCTCAGGCGTCGACTGGAAGCCCATCGACGCTTCCTGCGTTGCCGATGGAACCGAGGTGATGTAGCGGGCGTTCAGCGTGCCGCCGAAACGCGAGGCATCGGGCTCGGCCATCGGCTCCTGCATCGCCACCTCCGTCTGCTTGGCGGCGACGCGGGCGCTCTTGGCGGGCGCCGCGGAAGCCGTCACATAGGTCTGCTCGGCCGGGGCACGTGTCGCCTTGGCTGCGCGAACCGCCGCGGCCTGCTTGGCAGGATCTGGACGGACAATGGTCTTCACCACCGGCTCGGCGTAGGCAACCTGCAACGGCGCTTCAGGCACAGGCGCGCGCGGCTGCGCCGAGGCAACCATGGTCGTGGATTCATCCGGCAGCGGCTGCCAGTTGCGACCGCGCTTCTCGTAGAAGGCGTTGCCGCCGGCAACCATGGTGTAATGCATGTTCTTGTAGGGGAACCTCAGTCCGGCGGTGTGGAAGTACATCGTGTTCTTCAGCTTGGCCTTGCGCTCGCCCTTGAGCACCGCATCGGCGGCCTCCTCGACATCGGGCATCGCTTTCGAATTCATCGCCCGCGTCATCACGCCGGGCGCGAACTGGCCCGGTTCGCCAACCACTTGGCAAATGGTGCTGCCATGATTGCCGGAGCGCAGCCGGTTCATCACCACCGTGCCGACGGCGATCATGCCGTCACGGCTCGAGCGGTTGGACTCGAAGAACATCGCCCGCTCCAGGCATTCCTTCTCCTTCGGCGTGTTGCGGTAGGCGCGCGTCGAAAGGAAGCTGGGCGTGATGGCGTCGGTCAGGCTGGCGACCGACAGGCCATGCGAAGACGTGGTCTGGCTGCAACCGGCCAGGAACATAGGAGAGAAGATAATGCCGAGCAGAAGCGGCGTCTTCCATCGCGTAGCGATCAACAAAAATGCCTCATTGTCCAGATGCCAGCCCGCCCCGATCATTCTCTTAAACACAACTGAAGCTGCCCACGAAAGCAAAAATGTAAATCTCAGTGGTAGGCGGA
>NZ_JAMYRH010000009.1:0-253964 GCF_040321305.1 Mesorhizobium sp. M0478 | reverse complement strand
GCCGCGCCAACCAATCCGCTTGGCGCTGCGGCGGACGCATAGGGGGAGAGAAGTGTCACCTATGTATCCGGTTCAAAGTGTTACCCATCTATCGGCTGGACACCGGCAGGCGGACGAGGAGCAGCGCCAGCCTCTGAAATGATTGCCTTGTTGCCTAAGCCCTTGCGCCCTGTGCAGCGCGGCATACCTATAGAGGATACTGCCCACGCATATCTGCCAGGATGACCGCATGCCGATCGATCCCGTTTCCCCGCTCTTGCGCTCCGTCGTTGGCGTGCGCGCCATGGTTCCCGACGATGCCTTCACGGCCAATGCCCTGGGCACGCGCCGGGAAGGCAGCGGCGTCGTCATCCGCGGCGACGGGCTGGTGCTCACCATCGGCTATCTCATCACCGAGGCCGAGGAGGTCTGGCTGACCGACCAGGACGGCCGCGTCGTGCCGGCGCATGCGCTGGCCTATGACCAGGAGACAGGCTTCGGCCTAGTGCAGGCGCTGGCGCCGCTCGGCCTGCCGGCGGTGGCGCTGGGTGACGCCTCGAAGGCGAAGATCGGCGACCCCGTGGTGTTTGCCGACGGCACCGGCCGCTCGGTCAAGGCACACATCGTCACCAAGCAGGAATTCGCCGGCTATTGGGAATATCTGCTCGACGAGGCGATCTTCATTGCCCCGGCGCATCCGTCCTGGGGCGGCGCGGCGCTCATCGGCCAGGATGGCAGCCTGCTCGGCATCGGTTCGCTGCTTTTGCAGATGAGCCGCAACGGCGAGGTCGCCGACATCAACATGGTCGTGCCGATCAACCTTCTGACCCCGATCCTCGACGATCTCCTGACGCGCGGCCAGGTGGCGAAGCCGCCGCGCCCATGGCTCGGCGCCTTCTCGGCCGAGTCGAACGGTGCGGTCGTGGTGATGAGCGTCGCCGAAGGCGGCCCCGCCGCCAAGGCCGGCCTGCGCCAGGGCGACATCATCTCCGACGTGCGCGATGGCGAGGTCGACGGTCTCGCCGATTTCTACCGCAAGCTATGGCAGAATCCGGCGGGTTCGGAGATTCCTCTCAGGGTCGTGCGTGACGGTCGTGAGACTTGGCTGCGAGTGAAATCCGCCGACCGAAACAGCTTTTTGAAGAAACCGCATCTGCAGTGAAGCCAATCTCCCCCCAAGTGGGGGAGATGCCCGGCAGGGCAGAGGGGGGCGCGAAGGATCGCGACCTCTCAATCTATATTTTCTGACAAGAATCGCGGGATAAACGTGGCTGACACTGGCCGGTGCGTTGGCGGGACAGCGGCCCCCCTGCCGGCCATCTCCCCCACGAGGGGGGAGATTGGCTGCCCCCTCAATCCCCGCATACCCTAAAAGGCGTCCCCGTGTCCCACTCCGCGAAGGGCACGACCTGGCCTTCGACAGACACGATACTGTTCACCTTGCTGTCATCATCCTGCGTCTGCATACTTTTGCCCTTGCCGGTCAGCACGTCGTAGTCGCAGCTGCTGTAGACGACAACGGACTGGTATTTGTAATGGTCATAGGCAACGCCGGCGACGACGAAGGCCTCGTTGCGCCAGGCGATGGTCAGCGTCATGTCGGTCCGCTCGCCGGGGCCGATCAGCCCCGGCAGATAGATCTTGATCGAGCCGTTGGGCAGCAAGGTCAACTCCGGTTCGATGCCGGAGCCCTCATAATGCGGCTGGTCGTAGTCGTTCCATTCGCCGTAGACCTGCTCATGCACGACGCCGGCGGGTTTCAGAAAATTGTACTTTTTGTCCCTCAGGAAGAAATGCATGTCCATGGTATCGTCTTCGGGCTCGGTCTCGACGATCATCGCCAGATCGGCGGCGCCGTCCCCATTGAAGTCGCCGGTCAGCGCGGTGATGATCTTCTGGGTTTCGATGGGTTCGGCGAGCGCCGAGGCCGGCAGCAGAAGGATGAGGCCGAGTAACATCGATCGCATGGCATTTCCCCCGAATTGCAGTCTGCCTTGCCCGGCTCGACCAGCCGGGAAACTGCCATGAGCGCCGGCTTGGGCGCAAGCCGGCTCGCAATAGGCTAGGGGGTATCGACGCCGCTGACGGAAACTGGCATCGACAGCCGATACAGCCGGCCCGGCAACAACGAGGTGATGATGGCGCCGTTCAAGGTCGATCCCGACAAGGTTCATGAATTCCCCGATCCCGACAGTTTTTACGCCTGGCTGCGCGAAAATCATGCCGGCGAGAGCGAGGTCTGGATCAAGGTCCACAAGGTCGGCTCGGGCCTCGCCTCGATCACGCCGAAGCAGGCCATCGACGTGGCGCTGTGCTTCGGCTGGATCGACGCCATACGCAAGCCGCTCGACGACAAGAGCTTTCTGCAGCGCTACACGCCGCGCGGCAAGAAGAGCATCTGGAGCAAGATCAACATCGACAATGTCGCCCGCCTGGTCGAGGAGGGCCGCATGACCGAACACGGGCTGAAACAGGTCGAGGCGGCCAAGGCCGACGGCCGCTGGGACCGCGCCTATGCCTCAGGCAAGGACATGAAGATCCCTGACGATCTGCAGGCCGCCATCGACGCCGAGCCGAAGGCGAAGGAGATGCTGGCAAAGCTTTCCGCCCAGAACCGGTTCGCGCTGGCGTTTCGAACGCACAACATGAAGACGGAGGCGGGGCGCAGGAAGAAGATCGAGGCTTTTGTCGAGATGCTGAAGCGCGGCGAGACGATCTATCCGCAGAAGCGGTGAGGCGACGGCAAGCGGCTGCCATGGCGCGCGCAGCTAAAAACCCGCGTGTGAGGTTCTGGCCTCCCTTTCTCGGACATAACCTATTGTTTTTACGGTATTTTCCACTCGGCGTGTGGGTGATAGATGCGATAGTGGAAAAAACATAGCAACTTATTGTTAATTAAGAGTTTTCCACTATGTTAACTTGATCCTGGCTTAAGAGTGGAAAACGATGCTGAGAGAGTTGACCGGCGAGCAGCGGCGCCAACTCATAGATACGCAACAGGTCTACGAGGCCTGGCAGCGTGCTGATGACCAGCGCCAAAGGCGCTTTGCAGGCAGCATGCGCTGGGTTGAGCGCAGCGGTGCTGAATACCTGCTGCGGAAGGTCCGGCAGGTCGAGAATTCACTCGGGCCGAAAAGCAGCCAGACGGAGAAGGCGTTCGCTGCGTTTTCCGAGGGCAGGGTGCAGAACAAGGATCTGCTGGCAGGTCTGGCCGATCGCCTGAACGGCCTGGCGAAAGTCAATGTGGCAATGGGGTTGGGCAGGGTACCGGCCATCGCCGCACGGATATTGCGGCGGTGCGCCGAAACAGACCCGCTGGGCAAGCAGTTGCTGGTCGTCGGCACGAATGCGCTGTTCGCTTACGAGGCTCTGGCGGGCGTCCAGATCACCAGCGGTCTCACGGCAACCGGCGACATCGACCTGCTCTTCGATTCCCGACGCCGCATCAGCTTCGTGACCGGCGAGAGGGTAAGCCAGTCCGGCCTGATAGGCGTGTTGCGTAAAGTGGACAGGTCCTTCAAGCCGCTCCAGCCCCGGGCCTTCAGGGCAGCGAACCGTGATGGCTATCTGGTCGACCTGATCCGTCCGCGGGCAAGACATGTCCTCAAGGACAACGCCACTACCTCGATTACACAGCTTGCCGACGACCTCGACAGCGCACCCATGAAGGGGCTGCAATGGCTCATCAACGCCCCGAAGGTGGAGGCTGTGGCGATCGATGAGCGTGGCTATCCCGTAAGCATGCCGACGGTCGACCCTCGAATGTTCGCTCTGCACAAGGCTTGGCTGGCCACGCGGCCTGATCGGTCTGCGGTCAAGGCAATGAGAGATCGTGAACAGGCGGAAGCGGCTGCACGCATTGCCACGGGCTATCTTGCGCTTCCGCTGGACAGCGAGCATCTCAAAGGGCTTCCGGGGGCACTGCTGGACGCTGCGGCCGCAACGCTCTCTCTGCCTGGCCCGAGCGGCTTTTCCGAAGACTCTCCAATTGAGCCCGACTGGTAGCGGCCGCGCTAGCACGCCATGCTACGAAAATAGCATTCTCGCCTCGCGAAATGTGATGCTACGGTTCCCGGCGCACCCAGGGCGGAGGGGTTGCCAAGAGGAGAAGTGGCGGGCGCTGGCCCGGATTTCAGCGAGAACCGGACGGAGTTGTTGAACCATTGCAAGGCCGCCGCGTTTTCCAGCGTCGGCCACAAGGGAGGAACCACCTGTGAAAGCATCCTATCTCGTCTCAGCCGTGCTGCTTGCGGCGACTGCGATGCCGGCGGCGGCCGGCGAAATTTCCGACGGCAAGGTCAAGATCGGCATCCTCAACGACCAGTCGGGCGTCTATGCCGATTTCGGCGGCAAATGGTCGGTCGAGGCCGCCAGGATGGCGGTCGAGGATTTTGGCGGCAAGGTGCAGGGCGCGCCAATCGAGATCGTCAACGCCGATCACCAGAACAAGCCCGACATTGCCTCCAACATTGCGCGCCAGTGGTACGACACCGAGCAGGTCGACGCGATCATGGAACTGACGACATCCTCGGTGGCGCTCGCCGTCCAGGGGTTGTCCAAGGAAAAGAAGAAGATCGACATCGTTACCGGAGCGGCATCGGCCGACCTGACCGGCAAGCAATGCTCGCCCTACGGTTTCCACTGGGCTTACGATACCCACTCGCAGGCGGTCGGCACCGGCGGCGCGCTTGTGCAGCAGGGCGGCGACAGCTGGTATTTCATCACCGTCGACTATGCCTTCGGCTATTCGCTGAAGGAGCAGACCTCAAAGGTTGTTGAGGCAAGCGGCGGCAAAGTGCTGGGCGAGGTGCGTTACCCCTTGGGATCGACGGATTATTCCTCCTTCCTGCTGCAGGCGCAGTCCTCCGGCGCCAAGGTTATCGGCCTTGCCAATGCCGGCCTCGACACCTCCAATACCATCAAGCAGGCGGCCGAGTTCGGCATCGTCGCCGGCGGCCAGCGGCTGGCAGCACTTCTGTTCACGCTTGCCGAGGTGCACGGCCTCGGACTGCAGGCGGCGCAGGGCGTGGTGCTCACCGAAGGGTTTTACTGGGACCGCGACGACAAGAGCCGCGACTTCGCCGGGCGCTTCTTCAAGCGCACCAACCGCATGCCCAACATGATCCAGGCCGGCACCTATTCGGCGGTGCTGCAATATCTCAAGGCCATCGACAAGGCCGGCACCGACGAGACCGAGGCGGTCGCCAAGCAACTCCATGAAATGCCCGTCGACGACATCATCAACGCCAACGGCAAGGTACAGGCCGACGGCTCGATGGTGCACGACATGTATCTCTATCAGGTCAAAAAGCCCGAGGAGTCGAAGAAGGACTGGGACTACTACACCTACCTTGCGACCATTCCGGGCGACAAGGCCTTCATCAAGGCTGAAGACAGCGGCTGCCCGCTCGTCACCAAGTGACGCTGGCGCAAGCCGTGGCCGTCCAGCCGGACGGTGCCGAAATCAAGCCGCGGGTGGTGCTCTCCGCCCGCGGCCTGCGGCGCGATTTTGCCGGTTTCGTCGCCGTCAACAATGTCGACCTCGACGTCCATCACGGCCAGATCCATGCACTGATCGGGCCGAACGGCGCCGGCAAGACGACGATCTTCAACCTCTTGACCAAGTTCCTGCAGCCGAGCAGCGGCAGGATCGAACTGTTGGGCAACGACATCACCCGCACCGCGCCGGCCAGGGTGGCGCGCATGGGTCTCGTCCGCTCGTTCCAGATATCGGCGATCTTTCCGCATCTGAGCGTGCTCGACAATGTCCGCGTCGCCTTGCAGCGGCCGAGCGGGCTCGGCTTCCAGTTCTGGCGCTCGCTGGCCGCGCTTGACCAACTGACTCCACGGGCGCGCGAACTGCTTGCCGTCGTCGGTCTCGACGATGTCGCGCATCGTCCGGCCGGCGATCTCTCCTATGGCCGAAAGCGCGTGCTCGAGATCGCCACCACGCTGGCGCTCGACCCGAAAGTGCTGCTGCTCGATGAGCCGATGGCCGGCATGGGGCACGAGGATGTCGGCGTCATTTCCGGCATCATCCGCTCGCTGGCAACGGACCGCGCCGTGCTGATGGTCGAGCACAATCTCACCGTCGTCGCCGACCTCTGCGACTGGATCACCGTCATGCAGCGCGGCCAGGTGCTCGCCGCCGGCGACTACGCGACGGTGAGCAACGATGAGCGCGTCAGGGTCGCCTACATGGGGACCGAGCAGGGGGACCGAGCATGAGTGAGCCGCTGCTTGCCGTACGCGATCTCCATGCCTGGTATGGCGAGGGCCATGCGCTGCATGGCGTCAACCTCGACGTTTTTCGCGGTGAGACCGTGACGCTGCTCGGCCGCAACGGCGTCGGCAAGACCACAACGCTGCGCGCCATCATGGGGCTGGTCCGCAAGCGCAGCGGCAGCGTCGCCTTCGATGGCAGCGACCTGATGCGCCTGCCGCTGCATCGTGTTGCCCATCGCGGCATCGGCTTCGTGCCGGAGGAACGCGGCATCTTCGCCACGCTCACCGTCGACGAGAACCTGATCCTGCCGCCGGTGGTGGCCAAGGGCGGCATGAGCGTCGACGAGATCTTCGATCTCTTTCCCAACCTCAAGGAGCGCCGCAACAGCCCCGGCACCAAACTCTCCGGCGGCGAACAGCAGATGCTGGCCATCGCCCGCATCCTGCGGACGGGCGTGCAGATGCTGCTGCTCGACGAGCCGACCGAGGGCCTGGCGCCGGTCATCGTCCAGCGCATCGGCGAACTGCTGGCGACCTTGAAAAAGCGCGGCATGACCATCCTGCTCGTCGAGCAGAATTTCCGCTTCGCCGCCCGCATCGCCGACCGCTTCTATCTGATGGAGCATGGCAAGGTGGTGGAGGGTTTTGCCGTAAGCGAGCTTGCCGCTCACACGCAACAGCTGCACGAGGTGTTGGGGGTATGATGACGACAGCCCACGGCAGTACCCCCACCCCGCTGCTGCGCAGCGACCCTCCCCACAAGGGGGAGGGTGGAGGGCCACCGCCCTACCTCCCCCTTGTAGGGAGGTCGGACCGAAGGTCCGGGTGGGGTACGTGCCGCACAGACGCATCCCGCTTGCAACACCCTCGGTGACGCCATGACCATGATCTTCGGCATCCCCGTCCAGGCCTTGCTCGGCCAGATGCTGGTCGGGCTGATCAACGGCTCCTTCTACGCCATGCTGAGCCTCGGCCTGGCCGTCATCTTCGGCCTGCTGCGGATCATCAATTTCGCCCATGGCGCACTCTATATGCTCGGCGCCTTCATCGGTTACCTGCTGCTCGTCCATCTCGGCATCGGCTACTGGCCGGCGCTGCTCCTGGTTCCGCTCATCGTCGGCGTCTTCGGCATGGCGGTCGAGCGCGTGGCGCTGTCGCGGCTCTATCGCCTGGATCCGCTCTACGGGCTGCTGTTCACCTTCGGCCTGGCGCTGGTCATCGAAGGCGTGTTCCGTTTCTACTACGGCGTGTCGGGCAACCCTTATGCCGTTCCGGCGCAGCTTGCCGGCGGCACCAATCTCGGCTTCATGTTCCTGCCCAACTATCGCGGCTGGGTGGTGGTGGCCTCGCTCATTATCTGCATCGGCACCTGGCTCCTGATCGAAAAGACCAGGCTCGGCTCCTATCTGCGCGCCGCGACCGAAAATCCCGAGCTGGTGCAGGCCTTCGGCGTCAACGTGCCGCTGCTGCTGACGCTCACCTATGGGCTCGGCGCGGCGCTCGCCGGCCTTGCCGGTATTCTCGCCGCGCCCGTCTACCAGGTCAGTCCGCTGATGGGCTCCGATATCATCATCGTCGTCTTTGCCGTCGTCGTGGTCGGCGGCATGGGTTCGATCCTCGGGGCCATCGTCACCGGCTATATGCTTGGCCTCGCCGAGGGCCTGACCAAGGTGTTCTATCCCGAGGCGTCGAACCTCGTCGTCTTCGTCATCATGGCGGTCGTGCTGCTCCTGCGCCCCGCCGGCCTGTTCGGAAGGGACGCCTGAGATGAGCGAGGCAACCCTTCACCAACAGCGCACCGCCGCCTCCGTGCGGCTGGAGCGGGTATTGCTGGCATTGGCCATACTGGCGCTGATAGCCGCGCCCTTCTTCGTCTATCCGATCTTCCTGATGAAGATGCTGTGCTTCGCGCTGTTTGCCTGCGCCTTCAACCTGCTGCTCGGCTACACCGGGCTGTTGTCGTTCGGCCACGCCACCTTCTACGGCGCCGCCGCCTATTTCTGCGCCTACGCCGTCAAGGCATGGGGCTGGCCGCCCGAGGCCGGCATCCTGCTCGGCACCGCCGGAGCGGCCGTGCTCGGCCTGGTCATGGGCTTCCTCGCCATCCGCCGGCAAGGCATCTATTTCTCGATGATCACGCTGGCGCTGGCGCAGATGTTTTATTTCTTCTGTGTCCAGGCGCCGTTCACCGAAGGCGAGGACGGCATACAGGGCGTGCCGCGCGGGCATCTGTTCGGCATCGTCGATCTCAACGTCACGCTCAACATGTATTTCGTCGTGCTTGCCGTCTTCCTCATCGGCGTCTTCGCCGTCTGGCGCATCGTCAACTCGCCCTTCGGCATGATCCTGCGTTCGATCCGCGAGAACGAGAACCGCGCCATCTCGCTGGGCTATTCGGTCGGCCGCTACAAGCTCGCCGCCTTCGTCATGTCGGCAGCCCTTGCTGGGCTTGCCGGCGCCACCAAGGCGATCGTCTTCCAGTTCGCGACGCTGACCGATGTCACCTGGCAGATGTCGGGCGAGGTGATCCTGATGACACTGCTCGGCGGCATCGGCACCATGGTCGGTCCTGTAGTCGGCGCCGGCCTGGTAGTCGGGCTGGAAAACACCCTCGCCACCTCCGGCTTCCCGGTGACCATCGCCACCGGCCTGATCTTCATGATCTGCGTGCTGGTCTTTCGCCGCGGCATCGTCGGCGAGATTTACGCGCGCTGGCTGGCGCCGGCCAACGGCGAGGAGGGCCGCGATCAATAGGTGATGGTCACCACCACCGTGTCGGTGTAGACGCCGGCCGAGGGCGTCGTCTGCGGCGGCACGCGGCCATAGACGGTGAGCGCCTGGGCCGTACCGGTTCCGGTGCCGGCCACCGTGCTTCCCGGCGTTCCGGCATCACCCCAGGGCTGCGCGCGCGCAATGTCCTTGTAGAGGCCGTAGGTGACCCGCTCGCCGCCCTTCGACATTTTGCGATTGGTCGGCGTGCCGCCTGTCGTGCCGCCATTCAGGGAGACCGTATAGGCGGTCGACGGCGTGCAGGTGACCGAGACCTGGCCGGTGGCATCGGCATTGGCGTCGAGCACGCCCTTGGAGCCGAAATCGATGTTCTGGGTGGCGACCAGGCAGTTTGCCGCGACCGTGGCGTTGATGGTGAAGGTCGGACTGGTGCCCAAGTTGCCCGCGCCGGTGTTGCAGCTGCTGCTCAACAGGGTTGTCCGGGAGCGGAACTCGAGTTGCCCGCCCGAAAATGTCGACAGATAAGTGCCCGGCGGAACGGTCGCCTGGCCGCCGGGAACCCGGCCATAGAGCGTCAGGGTGTCGATTGAGTTGCCGAAGAGATTGGGGCTCAGCAGCAGCGGTGGCGGGCGCGAGGCATAGGCCCAGTTATAGGTGCCCCAGACAACGCTCATTGCGGGGTCTGAATAGAGTTGATAGTTGAGGCTGTTGACGCCGCTCGCCATCTGCCGGGCCGCCGCCGAGGTTGCACCGCCGGTGCCGGCGGCAATATGCGGACAGACCAGGACGGGCAGCAGCAATGGCAAACTGCCGCTGCAAGTCGCGGTGAAGGTGGCTGTCGATGTCGCCGCGGTGCCCGACAGCGTGTCGATGAGGCCGAAATTCAAACTGGTGACGGTGTAACTGCAGCTCTGCGCCCGGGCGAGCGACGGGAGCAGCACCAGCAGCAGGGCGATGATTACGGCGCGCAGCATTTTTCCTCCAGCTCTCATTGGCACACCACGTTCCCGATCACCACTTGCCGGCCGCGCGCCGCCTCGAAGGGAAACTCTGCCCGGCATGAACCGCCGTCAGCGCGCTCGACCTGCACTGAATTCTGCTTGCCGAGGCCCTTGATGTAGGCCTGCCCGTCATAGCCGACGACAAAGTCTTCAGTGCCGCCATCGACGCGTCCCGACAGTCCGGCTTCGAGCGGCGTTCCGCTCGAGTCGACCAGCGTCACCAGCGCGGCCTGCGCCGCCTCGGACACGCCGAACTTCAGCACGACGCCGTTGCGGTCGGCTGGGACGACGGTCTCCTTGGTAGCCGGGACATCCGCGTCGACTGGTAGATTCTTCGGGTCGATGGAGACCGTGTTCAGCTCATAGGAGTTGAGCCCGGTGACCAGGATGCGGCCTTTGCTGTCGGTCCTGCCTACCGGCCGGTTCTGATGCAAGACCTCGACATCAGGCGTGCCGACATCGACAACGGCAAAGGCATCGTCGATGCGGTTGGTGGCGAACACCCCGCCGCCTGCGACCGCAATGGCGCCGTCCATCTGGCCGGTCACGCGAAAGTCCTTGTCGAATTGCTGGGCGCCGGCCTCGAAACGCGCAAACGGCGCGCGGTAGCTGACCGCTGCCGAACGATTGGGGACCTCGCCCTCCGAGGTGCGCAGCCGCCAGCCGATGCTGCCGTCCTCGGCCCGCTCCGATTTGGCGAGGTCGGCAGTGACATTGAGGCCCTCAGGGCCTTGCTCGACGCCTGTCGACGCCGAGATCTCGTCGTTGAACGGGATCGAAATCCCGGCGAACACGCCATAGCTGCTGTCGTCGTCGAGATCGGCGAAGGCGGTGGCATAGAGCGTGCTGCGCTTGAAGATCGCCTGGCTGTAGGACAGGCCGACGATCTGGCTGTTTTCGCCCTCGGCGCTCTTCAAATGCGTATAGGACAGGTTAAGGCTGGAGAAATCGATCGGCATCGGCACGCTGAGCGTCACCTGGTCGACCGAGCGCGGCACGCCAGCGCTGAAACGGGTGAAGTCGTCGGGGTCGAGAACCGGCTCCGCCGTCACCGAGGCGATGTCTTCATAGCCGCCAAAGGCCCGCTGCATGTGGGCGTTGATCGCCCAGCCGTCATAGCCGAATTCGACACTGGCATCGACCAGCGAGCCGGTGCGCCGGTCATGATGGCTGCCGGCGACCGCCAGCGAAGCCGCGCCATATGCCCCGAGCGGGAAGGCAGCACCTATGCCGCCATTGATCAGATCGGCGCCGCCCTCGGCATGGGCTTCCAATGTCAGCCGGTCGGTCACGCCGTAACGCGCGCTGGCGACCCCCATGACGCGGCCGTCATAATCGTCGGAGGAGATGCCGAAATTGCGCCGCGCCATCCCTGCCTCGACGGAAAAGTCGAGCAGTCCCTGGCGCAGCAGCATGCTGGAGGCATAGAACGGCAAGGTGGCCGTGGTCTCGCGGCCGAGGCTGTCGCGCAGCACCACCTGCGCCTGTCCGGCGCCCGTGAACACCGGCAGATTGGTGACCTGGAACGGCCCGGGCTGGATGTCGCCGGAATAGGTGCGCACGTTCTGCGTGTAGACCTCGAGCGTCGACGGCACCGCCGCCGTGCCGCCGAAGGAGGGCAGGGGTAGCGTCACCAGGTCCGATCGCAGGTGGAAGTTGCGTTGCGCCTGGATGCCGCCGAGATAGATCGGACGCGTCCACGACAATCCACCGGAGATGAAGTCGCCGGCGCGGTAGGTCATCAGCCGGTCGGGGTCGGAATAGCTCCATGTCGTGTTGAGCCGCGTGAAGCCGCCCAGCCTGCCGTCGGAATAGCCGGCGATGAAGGATTGGCTGAGCGTTCCATAGGGGCTGAACGCGCGCGCATCGAAGCCGCCGGAAACGCCTTGGAACAGCTCGACGTCCTTGTCGAACAATGTGTTGGAGCTGGCAAACAGCGAATAGTTGAGAACCGCGCCCAAGCCCGATTGCGGCGCCGGCCGGTCCTGCAAGCGCAAGCCGAGATCCACCATGCGCGCCTCGCGGCTGTCATTGGCGGCGGTGACGTAGAGGCGCTGGGCTACCTCATCGATCCGAAACGAAACGTCGGCCAACTGGTCGAGCCTGACCAGGCCGCCGGCGTCGGCTATGTCCTCCGGCGGTTTCAGGCCGACCTCCTTCAGCTCTTGGGGCGCCGCCGCCAGCCCACCATCCGGCATCTCGATAAAATTGCCGACCAGCTTGGTCGAAACGTCGTTGATGAACACCTCGAGATAGAGGCTGCGGCCCGCTGGTAAAACGGAAGCCGGCTGTTCGAGGTTCGTCACGGCCGGAAATTCCTGCGAACGCACCGCCAAGCAAGGTGTGAAAGTCGCAACCGCGACGATGACAGCGACGCTACTTGCCCTTGACGGCAACGTTGGCATCGAAGGGTCCAAGATCGCTCTGTGCCTTCAAAAGCACGGAGCCCGCGGACAGTGATTTGCCGCTGCCGATCGGCCACTGCATGGTCGCGCCGCCCAGGACATAACCGACGAGCCCGTTTCGGTTGCCGAGCTTTTTGCCGTTCTGGGTCAGGGATAGGTTGGACAAGCGGAGACGACTTTCACCGGTATTGCTGGCTGTCAGCACAAGACTGCCGCCCTTGCGCGAAACACTCCAGGCGACTGCCGGCGCGGCCGCATCGGCGTCGCGGAAAAACACCGGCACGGAGTAGCGCAGCGCGAGCGCGACCGTACCGGCCTTCTTGCGCGACGGGTCGGGTAACTCGTCGACGATGACGCGGTAGCTTTCCTCGGCCCGCACCGGCGCCTTGCTGACGCGCACGACGCGAACCACGTATTGGGCATTGGGTCCGAGTTTGGTCGATGGCGGGCTGGCGACGACGTCGGTAGTCGGCGTCAGCGTCTCGATCCCGCCAGCCTGGCTCCAGGCGAAGACGCGTATCTGCACATTGATCGGCCGCTTGGGGTCATCGTTGCTGAGGTTGAGAACCGCCGAGGCGTCGGGCGAGATCAGCTCGAGACCTGTCGGCGCCACCCTGAGCGAAGCGGCTTGTGAGAGACCGGCGCACAGCAACAGAACAGCCGTGGCTCCGATGCATGAAAGCATGGATCGCATGATCGTCCTCGTGTTGGTATCGATTGTCAGTACGTTATGGTGATCGCAACGGTGTCGGTGTAGAGGCCCGCCGCCGGTGTCGTCTGCGGTGGAACACGCCCGTAGACCGTCAGCGGCTGAATGGCGCCGTTGCCGGTTCCGCCGACCGTGTCGGTGGGGATCGTGGTGCCCCAAAGCTGCGTCCGGGTGCTTTCCCTGTAGATGGTGTAGTCGATCGTCGCCGACGCCGGCCCGGTCATCTTGCGAACAGCAACCGTTGCGCCCGCGCCCGCTCCGGCGCTCAGACCAACATTGTAGGACTTGCCGGTCGTGCATTGCACGTTGATGGTGCTGGTCTGGTCGACATTCGCATCAATGACACCGTGCGAGCCGAAATCGAGATCGCTCGCCGTCTGCACCTTGCATTCGTCGGTAATCGTGATGCGGACATTCATGCTGCCCGTCGCGGTCGCGGCGATCGCGGGCAGGATGGGAAGCAGCGACGCTCCCGCCAGCAGCGCATATTTCAGCAATCTCATGCGTGTTTCCTCCGTCGGGCAGACCGTTCCTCGCAACACAGTCTTGACCCGGATTTCACTCCTACAGCTCCTCCGCTGCATGCTTCGCAAGACATCAACGATACAGTAATGTCAGAAGCGAACTGTGCAATGATTATTACAACTTAGATTCGGATTACGACAGCGAATAACTTCGGTATGTATTGGATAATTTTGGTTAATATTTGGTTAACAGAGATGAAATGGACATTTTTCCGAAGTGAAAGTTCGTCTGTCGAAAATTTATTTTGCTTCTCGTGCCGAAAAGGCGAAAATATCCGGCGAATCATCTTGATTTTGTAGAGTCTCACCTGTCGTCCTTTATTATCGATATTTCCCGGCGTGCACCGGCGCCAAGCAGCCATCGCCATATAGCCGCGCGGGTGGCTGTTCCCGCCTGTCCAAGCCTTGCGATCATGCTGACAGGGCCGCATTCGCCAAAACCGTGTTCCGCCCGGCCCAAGCATGGCCGTCCCGGCTGAGATAAATCCACCGCCGTCGGATCGCGGCTATGCGAATCATTCTTGCCACGCTGACCCCGATTTCTTCGGCGGCGCATCGGCCGGACGGGAGATGCGCCTGTTGTCCCTTGGAGCCATGATCGTACGGCCGGTAGCCGCGCGGACCGGCTGCCAGACGTCAGAAAAGGAAGAACGATGAAGAAGACCTATGAAAAGCCAAAGCTCGAAAAGCGCCAGAAGCTGTCGCGCGTGACGGCTGTCGCCGGCCCATCAGTGACCAGTGAGAGCTGACGCCGTCGACCGGCATCGAACCACCAGCGGACAAGGAGAGCAGTCATGGATCAGCATGCGAACCCGTCACCCGGCTTCAGGCGCAATCCGGGCAAGGTGATCACCGTCGAGCCCTTCAACGGGCGTGTCGTCGTGTTTGCAAGCGGCAACATCATCGCTTCCTCGGCAAAAGCCAAAATGGTGACCGAGCCGCCCCATCCCTTCTCCTTCTACATCCCGTTCGAGGACATCGACTTCCGCAAGCTCAAGAAGACGGAGCGGTCGACGCTGTGCCCCTACAAGGGTGACGCCAGCTACTGGAACGTGCTGCCGGCGGGTGAAACCGGCAACGACGCGATGTGGGCCTATGAGCAGCCTTTCGACGAGATGACTGAAATTCGCGACCACGGCGCCTTCTACCCACACCGGGTCACCATCGACGCCGCGCCGCGCTGAGCGCCTCATGCCTGTCGCCCAAAAGTGCCCAGCGTTTTTGGAGCCGACGACAGGCATGAACAGAGGAATTTTTCAGATCAGCCAAAGCTGTCCTCACCCGGGGGCGCAGCGGTTTTGCGGCAACGGCATGCCGAAACGAAGACAAAAGGTCATGGACGAAAAGCAGAGAGCAATTCTCGACGAAATCCCGCGCCTGCGCCGCTATGCGCGCTCGCTGCTGCGCGACCGCGATTCCGCCGACGATCTCGTCCAGGACTGCCTGGAGCGGGCGCTGCTGCGGCTGGACAACTGGCAGACGGGAGAGAGCCCGCGAAAATGGCTGTTCACGATCATGCATCATCTGTTCATCGACCAGATGCGCAAGGTGAACCGGCGAGGCGAGGCCTCGATGCTGCCGCTGGAGGCCGGCGAGGTGCAGGCCTCTCCCGCCGACCAGCTGGAGAATGTCGCGGCCCGCGAGATCATCGACGCGCTGCAGGCGATCAGCCCCGACCGCCGTGCCGCGCTGACCATGGTCGCCATCGAGGGCTTCTCCTATGCCGAGGCCGCCGAGATGCTCGGCGTGCCGGCCGGCACGCTGATGTCGCGCATCGCGCGCGGCCGTGAGGAACTGCGCGGCCTGCTTGAGGACAATGCGCGCCGCCGCGCGATAAGGATCGTCGAGCCAGGCCCGGGCAGGGCGGTTCCAATCAGGGCGCCAATGGCATGACGAGCCCCAATCGCATGATGACGCCTTACGGCATGGTCCGGCACGATTGCAGGCCTTGTCCGCACTGTGGGCGCGGCGCACCCGGTAACGCTTTCTTCTCTGCTTGCGTGCATAGTGGCGGCGACGGAGTGAGCGAAACCAGGGCATGGCTGAAGAGAAAATACGCAACGGCGAATTCTGGGCGCTTGCGCTCGAACGCGCTCATCTCGGCGTATGGGACTGGGATATTTTGAGCGGCGACTGTTTCTATTCGCCAACCTGGTCGCACATGCTGGGTTATGAGGATGGCGAGCTTGCCAACAGCGACGACCTCTGGCTGAAGCTGACGCATCCCGACGACCGCCAGCGGGCGCTGGCCAGCGGAGAGCGGCACATTTCCGGCCTGACCGCCTCGATCGAGACCGAGCTACGCCTCAAGCACAAGGACGGCCACTGGATCTGGGTGCTGGACCGCGGCGGCATTGTCGAGCGTGACGAGACGGGCAGGCCGGTCAGGCTGATGGGCGTGCAGACCGACATCAGCCGGCAGAAAGAGGCGGAAGCCGAACTGGAGCGGGTCAATGTGCGCTTTCGCCTGGCGCTGGCGGCCAGCGGCACCGGCATCTGGCATCACGATATCGACGCCAACAAGAGCTATTGGGACGCCCGCACCAGGGAGATATTCGGCCTGGTCGCCGACACCGACGAGGTGGCCGCCGACCTCTGGCATTCCTATCTGCACCCCGACGACAAGGATGCCGCAGAGCGCGCCCATCTGGCGCCGCTTTCGACCGACGGCGTCGTCGCCGCGCAATACCGCATCGTCAGGCGCGACGGCGAAATCCGCCATGTCGAATCGCTGGTGCGCTTCATCGCGGCGCCTGAGACAGCGGGCCAGATTCTCGGCACCGTGCGCGATATCACCGAGGACAAGAAACGCGAGCGGGAACTCGCCTACGCCGCTCACCACGATGCGCTGACGGGCCTCTTGAACCGTGCCGCCTTCGACCGGCTGCTGGCCGTGCACATCGCCACCGAGCGGGCTTTGCCGCTGGCGGTGTTTTACGTCGATCTCGACTACTTCAAGGCGCTCAACGACTTCGCCGGCCACGCCGCCGGCGACCTGGCGCTGAAGGGTGTGGCCGCCGGTATTCTGGGCTGCCTGCCGGCATCGGCGCGTGCCGCGCGCCTCGGTGGCGACGAGTTCGCGCTGCTGGTGCCCAATTGCCAATCGGCCAAGGCCGAGGCGCTGGCCGGCGCGATTCTTGCGGCGGTCCGTGACGCCGACCTCGGACTGCCGGCGACCTCGCGAAAACTCGCGGCCAGCATCGGCATCGCCTTCGTCGAGGACACCACCACCACGGTTGCCGATGCGTTGGCCTGCGCCGACGACGCCTGCTATGCCGCCAAGGCGGCCGGGCGCAATCGCTTCGCGGTGTTTTCGGCCGATGCGGCGTCGGGCTCCGGCGGCCTCAACGCTGCGCGTGTCGCCGCCGACACGGTCGACGCCATGGATGAAGGGCGGCTGAAACTGTTCGGCCAGGAAATCCATCTGCTCGGCCAGCCCTGGCAGGAGAGCCGCCATGTCGAGGTGCTGGCGCGGCTTGCCGGGCGCAATGGCAAGCTGATCCCGCCCAACGAATTCATTCCGGTCGCCGAGCGCTTCGGCATTGCCTCGCGGCTGGACCGCTGGATCATCAGGACAGCGCTTTCGCAGCATGGCGAGGCGATGCGCTCAGGCGCCATCTTGCTCGGCTTCAACCTGTCGGCGCAGACGCTGAGCGATCCGCTGCTATGGGATTTCGTCGACGCCGTCATCGCCGAGACCGGGGCGCCGCATTCCGGCATCGGCTTCGAGATCACCGAGACCGCGGCCGTAACCAATTTCGACGCCGCCGAGCAGTTCGTGCGCAAGGCGCGCGAGCGGCAATGCCGTGTCAGCCTCGACGATTTCGGCGCCGGCATGAGCTCGTTCGAATATTTGCGGCGCTTTCCGGTCGATCAGATCAAGATCGACGGCTCGTTCATCGAGAATATCGCGGAAAGCCGTTTCGACCGCGAGATCGTCTCGGCCATAGCGGGCATCGCCAAAAGTCTCGGCTGCGCGGTGGTGGCCGAAAAGATCGAGCAGCAGGAAGCGCTCGACATTCTGCGCGGCATGGGCGTGGCCTATGGCCAGGGTTTTCTGCTGCACCGGCCGGAGCCGCTTGAGGCGATCGTCGCGCGGGCCGGCGAACAGTCACCATCCAGCGGACAGTCACCGGAAAAGCGCTTCGGCTGACGGCTTGTCATCGCCCGAGCTGGCGACTTGTCCGGCTAACCGGCGTCGGCCTTTTCCTGCTTTCGCTGCGCCGCCTCCTTCTTGCGGCGCAACACCTCGTCGGTGCCGACAAGGTCCTTCGAGCCGCCGGAAATGGCGGTCGAGACGACGGCGGGCGGATCGCTGGCCGGAAAACTGTCTTCGAGGCCTGATTGCAACTGCTCCTCGAGCGTCTGCGGGTTCTCGGAGCGGCCTTCGGCGCGGCGCTCGCCAACGGCTTCGACATCGCTCTTGGTGTCGGGGTGAGCGCGGGCTTCCGATATCGTCGACACCACCAGCTCGATGGCGAACTCTTTCATCGCCTCGGCTTGCGGCCCATCGACATCAGAGTCTTCGATCAGGCGGATGAGCGACTTTTCCAGGGCGCCCAGTTCCTTGACGCCCTGACACCGCGCCAGACGCTTGGTGAGCGAACCGAGCAGCGCCGGGGCAAAGGTCGAATAGGCAAGCCTGCGTGTGTCGTCGACCTGCTCGGGATGAAGCTTTTGCAAGGACATAGATGCCTCCAGTCAATCAGCCGTGCAGCTTCTGCCGCTGGCCCCTCCTTAGGAAACAGAGGGGAGGGCAAGAGGTTCCATACAGTCCTCGACAGGGTCGACGAGTTCAACTCCACAGCGACGCCATGGTCAGCGACGCTTCGAATATCTGCTCCCTGTTCTCGTTCAGCATCTTGACGGTGATCCGCCGGTGGTCGCCCTCCGGTATCTCGTCGCGCGCCACATCGTGCAATATGCGTAGCGCTTCGGCTCCCGCGCGCTCCCGGCTGGGAAAAAGCTGCCCCTCTTCGTCAATCTGGGTCTCGGCGTTGTACAAGTCGAAGTAGAACCGTTCCATGTGTGCAAGGATCCCTGCGTGAGAACGCTAAGGCGCATCGCGGTTGAAAGGACAGGCGACGCGCTTCAGGTCTGTGTTTTTATGCATGTCGTTGTCTCAAAATCGGGGCCATTTTTGAGCGACATGGATTAAATCCCAACCCGCACCCATGGTTCCATGCGACTGTGTCCTGAGCAGATTTCCTGCCAGGAGCCGTCGCCGTGCCGGCCGATTGCAACCGCACCCGATCTCCGGCGTTGGGCTAGGCCACGAATGTCCACGAAATCTCGAACTGGATCCTCGATGCTAGAACCGCTTTATCTCAACCTTGGCCAGCATGACGCTTTGTCCGAGCAGGAAAAGGGGCTGCTGGCCGCCGCCATGACCATCGAGATGGATTTTGCCACCGGTCAGGACATCGTTTCCGAGGGATCGAGGCCAGGCTACAGCACGCTCATCATCGAGGGTCTGGCGGCGCGCTACAAAGTGCTGGAGGATGGCGGGCGCCAGTTCACCTCGTTGCAGGTGCCAGGCGATTTTGTCGATTTGCACGCCTTCCTGCTCAAGACAATGGACCATGGCATTATAGCTTTGTCGCCATGCCGGGTGATCGCCGCCGACCACAGTCGGCTAAGGACGATCACCGAACAGGCGCCTCATCTCAGCCGCTTGCTTTGGCTGGACACGCTCGTCGATGGCGCCATCCATCGGGAATGGATCGTGGCCATGGGCCGGCGGTCCAAGACTTCGCATCTGGCGCATCTTGTGTGCGAGCTGTTCGTGCGGCTCCAGGTCGTCAAGCAGACCAACGGCATGAGTTTCCGGCTTCCCCTGTCGCAGGCGGAACTGGCCGATGTGCTTGGGCTTTCGGTCGTCCACATGAACCGGGTCATCGGCGCGCTGCGCAAGATCGGTGTGATCGGCTGGGCGAATTACATGGTGACCATTCTGGACTGGCAGCAACTGGTGGAAATCGCCGAGTTCGACCCGACTTATCTCAGCATGAACCGCGAGCCGAGATAGGCTATCCGGCGTTCGCCATGACATCGCCGGCAATCCGTCAGCCGGTCTTTCAACGATGCCCATCCAGCGACGCCAATTCGTCGAGCATGGCAAGGGCGGCACTTGGCTTGGCCGGCTTCAGCAAGCCCTGTTGGGCGGCGGCATTCTGGAAAGCGGCAAAGGCGATGTCCGGGCGGCAAATGCCGTTCAACGCGTCGTCCACCAGCCTGTCGGCCGCCTTGTAGGCCGCCGTCTGCTTGTTCTTCCATGTTCCGCCTAGCGCCCTCCTGGCGTCGGCGATCGACGACACCGTCATCGCGCTTCCGTCCACGAATCTGATCGTCAGGGGCAGAAAACGGCTCATGCGCTCACCATCCAAACCATTCGCGTCTCGCCCGGATCGATCTCATCACTTGCCTCCTTGAAAACGGGATCGCCATAAACGAGGAAATCACAAACTGGTTGCAGCCCGGCGAGCTACATGTTGCTTGCCGGCCAGATCGGCCGATGCGGACGATAAGGCGGCCGCGGCGCCGGCTTCAACGGGATGTCGGCGAGCGAGTTGCGGATCGGCCTGTACAGTATCGGCGAAGACGCGGCGCGGCGGTGCAGTACCGCGGCAGACAGTTTGGCAATCAGATTTCGAACGTCCATGGGACACCTCGAGCGCGTTGAGAGTCCCCCCATGGCGATCACCTACCACCTCACCCCCACCATCCGCATTTAACTTTGATATAGGCCGGACGAATACGCGCCGCGCGCAATGTCTGCCGCCGAGATTCTGCCGATCCTCGGCGGCGGCTATTGAGGGCGGCGCCAGGCTGGCGGTCACGCATCCCAGCAGCGACGTCGCAGACGCTGCTGCAACCGGATGAATTTTCGTGCATTCTTGTGCATGGCCACAATGCTTCGAACCGACACGCCGGCAAAATGCTGCTCCTATTGCGGTTCGCGAGAGCATGACTACGAGGATTGTCCGAAGCGCAAAGCAGAGGCGGAGCGGCAGTGGGAAGGCCAGGCAAAGCCCGGCGCCGAATCCGAGGCGACGGCCGAAGTCTAGCTTGGCTCGAACAGCTCGATCACGTTGCCGGACGGGTCTTCACAAAGAATCTGTCGCCCGCCCGGACCTTCGACGATCTGGTTGCGGAACCCCACGCCGGCCTCGCCCATCTCAGTCACGATTGCCGGCAATTGCTCGACCTCGAGCACGAAGCGGTTCCATCCGCCCGGCTCGGGTGTCCGGCCGTCCGGCATCGGCCTGGCTGCCGACGCCAAGGGACCGGCGAGCCAGAGCGAGAGGTCGCCGCGCGTCAGGATGGCCATCGCCGGACCGAATTGCTGCTTCAGCGCGAAGCCCAGATGGCTCGTATAAAACGCGATGGACAGATCGACATCGCGGACCAGATATCGGACGGACACCATTCGCAGGCTCCCTCACAAACGCCCCTCCCGAGAGATAGCTGGCGGGACAAGTCGGGGCAAGCCCGCGCGCACGCTTCGGGCGCCTACGGTGCGATTGCGTGGTCGGCCTGTCTGTCTCTCACGAAGGCCGTCAGCAGCTCCATTCCCGCCGGCCAGTCGCCCAGCCCGCTATTGCTGTTGATGTGACCAAGCGGCCCGGCGATGTGCAGTTCGCTGCCCCATTGTGTGGCTTTCTCACCGGCATAGCCGTTCGGATCATAGGGATCGTCGGTGCTGGCCACGATCAGCGAGGGGAAGCGAAGCGGCCCGCGCGGCGTATCGGCGAAGGGAATTCCGTAAGCGGGATAGACCGGCGAGGCCGGGTCGGGAACCGCAACCAGAAACGCCCCGCCGATCCGACGGCTCGACACCGCCTGCCAATGCGCGACCAGCAGGCAGCTGAGACTGTGGGCGACGAGCACCGGCGGGGTCTTTGCCTGTGACACCGCGACGTCCAGCGCCGCCACCCAGTCGTCGAAATCCGGCAGCTCCCAGCTTGCCGGGCTGAAGCGGCGCATCGCCGGGTTGGCCTGCTGCCAGCGTGTCTGCCAGTGGGCCTCGCCCGATCCGCCGCTGCCCGGCAGAATGATGAAGTCGGTCATGGAAAATCCTGTTTCTTCGCCGCAGATGATGCCCTAATCCTAGGGCTTCTCCTTGTTCGCGGAATGAGAGATCATCGGAAAGCGACGAAGAATTCCGATGGATTGAAGGTGTTCATGGCAAACGGCGATTACCGGCCACGGCTCGACCCGACCGACATGGCGATCATCGAGATCATGCAGGAGGACGGCCGCATCGGCATTTCCGAACTCGGCCGCCGCGTCGGCCTGTCCCAGCCCGCGACGTCGGAGCGGGTGAAGCGGCTGGAGGAGCGCGGCATCATCGCCGGCTACCGGGCCGCGATCGATCCCACCGCCCTTGGTCTCGGCACCATGGCCATGATCCGCCTGCGCACCACGCATGAGCACATCCAGACCTGCCTGAAGAAATTCGCGGCCATGCCGGAAGTGGTTGAGGTGCTGCGGGTGACCGGCGAGGATTGTTTTCTGGTCAAGGTGGTCGTCCCGTCGCCGCCCGACCTCGAAAGCATCGTCGACGCCATCGGCCGCTACGGCGCGGTGACGACCAATGTGGTGCTTCGGGCCGAGCCGCCGAAGCGGCTGGGGCGGGAACTGATGGCGAAGCTCTGAGCGGCCACGCGCGGCAAGAGGATTGCAAGCGCCTCCTTTTGCGAGGTCCGGCTTTGCCGGGAAAGAATTTCGCGGGCTGGTGTAGGATCGGAGGCGTGGCGCCCGTCCTTGGGACGAACCCGTTGCAAACCTTTGGAGAACATCATGGAAGCCGTTCAATCGCCGTGGCAGACCGCGGCCATTCTCATCGCCCGCCTGACCCTGGCCGCCATGTTCGCGATGGGGGCAGCGTTCAAGTTCATGGATATGAACATGACCGCCGGCTACATCGCCGCCGCCGGCTTCCCGTTCCCGCTGTTTCTGGCCTGGTGCGCCGCGATCCTCGAAACGCTGCTGGTGATCGCCTTGCTGACCGGAGCGTTCTTCACGCCGGCCGCCGTGGTCGCCGCCGTCTACGTGGTCTTCCTAGGCTTTGCCTTCCACGGTCCGTCGCACTGGGCCGGCAACCAGGCCGAGTTCGGCGCCTTCATGTCCCATTTCCCGTTCGCCGCCGGCCTGCTGTTTGCCGCCGTGCATGGACCGGGCAGCGTGCTTGCCTCGAAACTTGGCCGAGGGTGAGGCCCCGCGTCGGCAGACCGCCTCACATCTGGTCGTTGTAGGGTTCCTTCATCTGGCCGACCATGCGGGCCAGTTTCGAGAAGGACGGCATGTCCGCCTCCGGCTGGCATTGATTGGCCAGTTCCAGCAGTCTGATCGGAAAGTTGACGGCGTCGCGGTTGGACTCCGACATGCCGTCGGACCGCTCCTCGCCGGTTTCGATGGCCTCGGCCTTGCGCAGCGCGATGTCGATATCCTCGACCGTGAGCAGGCCCTTGCGCACCAGCACCTGATTGATCGAAGCGACGGCCATCAGCAGGCCTTCGAGTTGCAGATTGGCGACGTTCATTGCTGTTGCTCCCATTTGGCTCACGCTCAACGCATGAGCCGCTGTTACGATCCGGACGGGGATGCAAGCGATAGGCGTCGGCCGATGGCCTGCGCTACTCTTCCATCCAGCGGCGGCCATATTCGGCCCACAGCGCCTTGACCTCCCGGCTGCCGAGGCGCGGGGCCGAGCCGTCGCCATAGGCGATCGAAACGCCGCTGATGTCGTAATGGGGATGGGCGTCGATGACGAAGCGGATCGCCTCGCCGAGCGGCCTTCTGCCGATGACCGGATCGGCCTGGCCTTGGCCGACGCTGCGAACGCCCGAAACAGTGGCTGGCGCTTGCCGCATCCTGAACACGGATGCCATGGCTGGTTTGTCCATCCCGCTCTCCCCCGAGTTGGAGTGGAATGATTCCATAAGAGCCAGCTAATGACCAGTCGCTAGACGGCCTGTCGAAGGCTGCGTCTTGTATCCTGCAGCCGGTTGAAGGACTGTTCAGGCCAGCGGATCCGCCGCCGGCGGCCTGGCGGGAAGGCCGAGCCTTGTCCGCTCGTCGTCGGCAAACTCCTCGGCCGCTTCCTGGGCCATGAACAGATGCTGGGTCACCGTGCCATTCTCGGCAACCAGCACCGCCCATTGGCGGCGGTCGACACGTTCCACGCGAACGTCATTGGGCTCTCCGGCCACCACGATCGTCCTCCAGCAGGCGTACGGCACGGAGGGGGCGTGCCTTTACGCCTTGGTCTTGCTCTTGGCCGGCGCCTTGGCGGCCGGCGCCTCGGGTGTCCTGATGCCGAGCCCGAACTCCTTTGCCAGCTCCGATCGCTTGGCGGCGTAGCTGGGCGCCGTCATCGGATAGTCGCCGGGCAGGTCCCATTTGGCGCGATAGGCTTCCGGCGTCATGCCATGGGCGGAGCCGAGATGACGCCGCAGCGACCTGAACTTCTTGCCATCCTCGAGGCAGTAAATGAAATTCGGCGTTACCGAGCGCTTGCGGTTGACCGCGGGCTCAGGCGCAGGTTGCGGCGGAGCAACGGGATTGTCCACGGCCGCGAGCGCTGCATTGACGCTCTCGATCAACGCCGGCAGGCTATCCGGAGGCACTGAATTGTTGCGCACGAATGCCGCGACGATGTCGGCGGTCAGATTTATATTTCGGATTTTGTCCTCAGACATGGCTTCTTTTGCCCCCTTGATGCCAAAGGGCAAATTATCAGACAACATCCGCCGACGGCATGGCACTTTAGAACATATGCATATGACTTGACGCCGGATGTGGTAGCGCTAGCATCGCCGAGTCTCCGATCGATGTCGATGTAGGAATTATTTCCTGACATATCTTGACCGGTGAGGGCAGCTATGCTATAATTTTTTCATGGTGCTGATTTGCGCCAGCAACCCGCCGCCGAGGCGGGTTTTTGTTTCATGCCGGCTTGGAAACAATAACGGCCAGTGAGGCGAGTTTTCCCTCGCTCAGGCTGCTTATGTAGTTGTTTCGCCGACGCACGAACTCGGCGCCGAGCACGATCTCATTGGCCTGCTGCTGGGCGGGCGAGGGCACGATGCCGGAATTTGCCCGTTTCAACGCCAGCTCGACGTGATCGCCGGTTTCGTCGATGACATCGTCGACCCGGAATCCGGCTGAAGCAAACAGAGCCTTCAGGGTCTCGCCGTCGACAAGATGGCTGGCCGCCGACGACACCGCCCAAGGCAAGGGATAGTGAGGCTCGCCGTCCGCCAGCACCGCCTCGGTCCAGACAAGCCTGGCTTTCGGCTTCAGCACGCGCCACGCTTGCCCGATGACCGCCGCCTTGTCGGCGATATTCATGCCGACATAGAAGCAGATTGCCGCGTCGAATGTGTCGTCTGCAAAAGGCAGCCTTGTCGCATCGGCCTCATGGAAACGCACTTTGTCACTGAGGCCGCAGAACTCGGTCAATCGGCGGGATGCCTCGACGAACACCTGCGTCAGGTCGACGCCGTCGACGCTGCACCCATAGGTCTCGGCAAGGAACCGGGCCGGGCCGCCAATGCCGCTGCCGATGTCCAGAACCCGATCAGAAGCGGAGGGCGCAAGACGCGCGGCATGGTCCTGCGTGGCGATCAGCTCGCGGCCATGAAGCTGGTCGAACGGATAGAGTTGTTCGGCCGCGAGGCTGCCGGCCCTGGCGTCCGGCACAGCCGACAGGATGCGCTCGACGATGCCGCCGCTGCCATAGTGACTGGTCACATTGCTCATTGCGCTCTCCGACGAGACGCAGCATCCCATCGATGCTGCCCTTGCGCAATGCGCGGCCGCGCCAAGACGCGGCTTTGACCGAAGTAGGAATTAGTTCCTTTTTTGCATTGACGGGTGAGGGCAGCTTTGCTATGATTTGTCCATGGTGCTGATTTGCGCCACCGACCCGCCCACGAGGCGGGTTTTGTTTTCCTGATGCCCACAACGTGCGGATATCGGATGTCGGCGGGACAGCACCCCCCTCTGGCCTGCCGGCCATCTCCCCCTCAAGGGGGGAGATCGGACTGCCGCCTTGCTTTCGCCAATCGTCAGCGCTGCAAATTGGTCGCGACCCTGGAGCTGCCAATCTCCCCCCTTGAGGGGGAGATGTCCGGCAGGACAGAGGGGGGCGTGAAGGAACGCTATCCTCGGTTCATTCTGCCTTATCCGCGAGGCCTCCCTTGTCCAACCGCTATGCCACCATCATCACCGACGATGACGGCCGCGAGGTCGTCAGCGCCATTGGCGTGTTCGAGGGCGCTGCCCCGCAGGCGCGCATCGGCCGTATCGAGCCGGTCGTGCCGGGCGTGCTGATCGGCATGGTTCGCGGTGGTCCTGTCGATGCCATCGGCGGCTTCGGCTTTCCGAGCGGCGCGCACGACGCAAGGGCGATCGCCAGGGCAAGCCTGAAAGCCGCGTCTGCCGGAAAGCGCCACGCGCCGGCCGCTGATGCAGCCCGCAAGGCCGCCCCAAAACGGTCAGGGCCAAAATCGGCACGGCGCAAGTCCGGCAAGATCAAGTCCGGCAAGATCAAGCGGGCAAGGCCGGCAAAGCAGGCGAAGCAGGCAGCGACCGCCGAGCCCGCCGGGATCTCGGATCATGGCTGACCGGACGGCGCCGCGTTCTCGTCCTGGCCGCAAGGCGACTGCCGCCGCTGCCAAGCCGAAGCGGACGAAGAAGACGCTTGGCGATGATTTCCTCGACGCGGTTCGCGCCGATTTCCGCGCCCATGGCGCCGGCGTGATTGCCGCGGTCCGGGCCGACAAGCCCGACCAGTATCTGAAGATCGTGCAATCGGTGCTGCCCAAGGATCTGGCCAAGGATTTGCATGTTTTATCTGACAATCTGGAAGCCCTGAGCGATGACGAGATCCGCCGCCGCATCCGTGGCCTCGAAGCCGTCCTCGGGCCGTTTGGCGACCAGCCTGAAGACGCGCCGCCACTATCTGGCGCTGCTGCAGGAGCTGGACCGCAGGCGCAGGACTAACCAGCTTGCCGCCTACCGGCCTTATCCCAGGCAGGCGCAGTTTCACGCCGCCGGCGCGCAGAACCGGGAACGTCTGTTCATGGCCGGCAACCAGCTGGGCAAGACCAGGGCCGGCGGCGCCGAATGGGCCATGCATCTCACCGGCCGCTATCCCGCGTGGTGGCAGGGCAAGACCTTCGACGCCGCCGTCAGGCTATGGGCTGCCGGCGTGACGGGCGAGGGCACGCGCGACAACCCGCAGCGCGTGCTGGTCGGCCCGCCGCAGCAGCAGGCGGCATGGGGCACCGGCATGATCCCCGCCGATGCCATCCGCCAGACCACGATGGGCCGCGGCGCGCCGGGCGCGCTCGACAGCATCGTGGTGCGCTGGGGCGGCGGCGGCGATGTGCAGGCAGATGAGTCGGTGCTGTCGTTCAAGAGCTATGAGAAGGGCCGCGAAAAGTGGCAGGGCGAAACCCTGCACGGCGTCTGGTTCGACGAGGAGCCGCCGCTCGATATCTATTCCGAAGGCCTGACCCGCACCAACGCGACGGGCGGCATCACCATCGTGACGTTCACGCCGCTGCTGGGCATGAGCGACGTGGTGTTGCGGTTCTTGACGGCGCAGGAGGTTCTCCCTTCCCCCCTTGTGGGGTGAGCAGCTGGTTCGCGAAGCGAATCGTCGTGCCAGTGGCACGACGAAAGGCCGGCGAATGCCGGGACGCTGCGGAGCGGCGGGGACCCGGCAGGTTGGATCGGCCACCACCCGGCCCTTCGCAGGCTCAGGGCGTTCGAAGCTCGAAAAGCCAAGCAATTGGCTTTTCGTCCGCCACGCGGACCGCTTCTCACCCCACAAGGGGAGAAGGTAAGAACCGCCACGCCCGGCGCAAATATCGTGCGCGGACAACATCATACGACATTACTTTGAATCAGTTCGGCAGGCTCTACGTCCTGTCACGTCGCTATCTTGACCTCGAGATCAGCGGTGCCTCAGGCGATTGCCGGCAATGATGATTGCCATACGGCGTGGTGCGATATCTGGTTGTGCTCGATGCAATCGGTTGCCAGTTTGCTGATTTCAGGATCGGCGGACGCCTGCGCCCATTCGACGAACGCGTCAACAACGACCAACCTCGCCCGGCTGGCCAGCCCCAGGCCGTAACGGCGCACTACCGGCTCTGAATGGTCGAGCATCGCACGGATCATGCCTGATTCATCATCTCGCCATTGCCCGGAGATATCGGCGATCGCCGAAAACGGCGTTTGCGGCCTGAGCAACGCGGCGTGCTGACGCGCAAGCTTTAACTGCCAGTCTTTTGCAAAGCGCACAAATTTGACGGCTCCCATGCGTACACCATCGTGATAATCATCAAGGGCAAACAACGCCTGCGCGAGATGCTGACCATCGTTCCGCGTACTGCATCGCAAGATAGACTCCACGGCATCGAAGCGCGTGCGCGGGTTGCTGTCCCCAAGCAGCGCGGCCAGTTCACCCACCATCGAACTTATGTTCTGGTTTTGAAAGGTGGCAATAAACGCACCCGCCGCTCGCGTCTCAGCATTGGCAGATGTCAGCAGGAGACGAAGGCTTTCCAACGGCACCGTCTTGCCGAGCTCGCCGAGAAGGTCGTTGGCAAGCGCGCCATCGTCATCATGCGGGGACGACAGCAGCCGCTCCAGCATCTCCTGACCTGTCATGGCATTTGTCGATTTGCCGAGTGGCAGCAGGATCTTACCGCCTTCGCTGAAAAAAAGATGAGCAACCTCGCTGTCCTCGGCGGACAGGCGCATCGCCTCGAATAGATCTGTCATGGCAAAGAGTGGCTGTCCCACCCGCGTAGAGTACAGGCCGCGCAGAATGCACCAGCCCAGACGCATCGATGTCGCCGATGCACGGCAAGACCTACCGCATAAAGCGATAAAGGAAAAGATGAGAGCGAAGCTTTCCCGTTTCGGCGCGTTGCGGAATCGCGAACCGCGACTAGACTGGTGGCCAGGTTGTCGAGGAACCAAGTCCATGAACAGGCGGCAGGTATTGACAGGCGGTTTGTCGTCGCTTGTCGTGTCGCCGGCGGGTGGTGCTGAGGTATCAAAGCCCCAGGTGCCCAAATGGCGACCCTCGTTTTCACAACCCATCGATCGCATCGAGGAACGGTTCGGCTATTACTTCGACAGAGGCCGTGACTTTGCCATCCTTGAAAACGGCACCTGCGTGCTGACGGAAGCCGGCCTGTCCGATGAGGCGGCAGCCATGGCCGCCACCCAGACGCTTGCCATGATTTGCAACTATCACCCGGACATGAAGCCGTCCGACATGGATGATGGCAACGTGCTGGTCAGCTACAATCATCCAGCCTTCAATGTCGTGTTTTCCGACGTTGCGAATGCGCATTGGCAAGAGATCGAGGCCCGCCACCAGGATGGGCTGGCTACGGGCGAGGTGCTGATCACGCCGCTGGGGCAGAATGTGTTCGATGAGCTCGGCAAAAAGGCGCTGCTTGGCAGGTGCTACATGTTCATGGATGCGCAGGCGCCAAAGGTGATCCGCATCAAACCCAGTTGATAAGTCGAATCAGGGATATTTGGTGCCCGCAAGCTGCCTGGCACGACCCTCGGCGGTTGGCGATTTGCGCGTTAATGGGCCGCACAATATTTTCTCTCGACCGGTATACTGATATATATAGAGCATACAGGATTGATTGGGAGTGTCGGGGACGCAGACCTCGCGTTTGAACCCTGTTCCTGGATCGGTACGGGTTCTGCAGATTTTTTTACTCGTATCGTAAGGAACATTCGCCTGGCTGGTGCATGCCGATGCACTGGCGGCAATGGCGACAACGATTGCAATCCGAATCATGTGTTCCCCCAAGTCTTGGGTCAGCTTCGCATTGACGAGCGGTGGTATCAACGGCCACACTCTATTGGAGCATGCTTGCATGACCCGTCACGTCACCTTCATGACCATAGACGACGCCGAACACTATTCGCCGGACGAGCGCGCCGCGATCGTTGCCGCCTATCCCGAGCATGAGCGCGAGGCGCGTGCGCGCGGCGTTCCGGTGCTGGGCTCCGGCCGCATCTTTCCGATTGCCGAAGAGCTGATCGCTTGCGAGCCGTTCCGGCTGCCGCGCTACTGGCCGCGGATCGGCGCCCTCGATTTCGGCTGGGACCATCCGTCGGCCGCGGTCGAGCTGGCCTGGGATACGGAGGCCGATGTCGTCTATATCTCCAAGGCGGCGCGGGCCTCGCAGCAGACGCCGGCCATGCAGGTACTGGCCCTGAAGCCGTGGGGCGAGTGGCTGCCCTGGGCCTGGCCGCGCGACGGCCGCCGCGAGACGCTGGAAGGGGCGGGCACCGCACTTGCCAGACAATATTCCGCGCATGGGCTGAACATGCTGTCGGGCCACGCCCGCTTCGCCGACGGCTCGGTCTCGGTCGAGGCCGGGCTGATGGAGATGCTCGACCGCATGCAGTCCGGCCGCTTCAAGGTGTTCTCGTCGCTGCTGCCCTGGTTCGAGGAATTTCGGCTTTACCATCGCAAGGACGGCAAGGTGGTGAAACTGCGCGACGATTTGATGGCCGCGACGCGCTACCGCAAACTGACGCTCGCCTATGTCAGCGGCGCCGGCACTTTGCCGACGGTGGCCAACGGCATCTGGCTGATGTTCGACCGTACCGGCGACAGAGGCGCCGACGGGACGGGAGTAGGAGATTTTTTGGGGCCTGCGTCTTCGGCAACCGACAATATTGTCACTTTCGCGGGCACCACGGGCAAGGTGGGGAAGGATAGTGGGATCGCGGTGTCCAGCCTGGCGCCGAAGGCCAGCCCGACATTTACCGGGACGCCAACGGGGCCGACCGCAGCGCCTGGAACGAATACCACGCAATTGGCTACAACGGGGTTCGTCAAGGCTGGGTTTGATCTGAAACTTGATAGCCGACCTAACCTCGGTGTCGTCGCGCAGACGATCACCGATTGGAACAACGCCCTGGACAACGGCTGGTATATGGCCTCGGCGGCGGCTAATGCGCCAGACGGCGTAAATTGGTTCCTGGGGTTTGTGGAAGCGCACGGAAGCACTGGCTACCGGACGCAGACGGTGCATGATTTCGTCAACGACACTACGGTGGCAGACCAAAAGCTATGGCGGCGCAGGCAGGCTGGCGGTGCCTGGGGAGGATGGATCAAGCTGCAATGGTCGCAGGCCGAACAGGATGCACGCTATGTCCAGTCGTCCACGGCGTTGCTTCAGAAGTTTTATGAAAGCCCGCAACAGACCATCACATCCGGCGGGTCGCTGACGTTGGCTCATGGGCTGGGGGTGAAGCCGAAGCTCTATGCGGCCTTCATTCAATGTACTACGGTTAATTCGGGGTATTCGGTTGGTGACGAGATACCCATTAACCCATCTCTCAATACAACTGATGCGACCGCTCAAGCTATTAGCATCGTGCCAGATGCGACCAATTTGAATGTACGGATTGGTAATGCTGCTGGCGCACTTAAAGTCCTTAACAAGGCTGGAACAGGTTTTAACGACATAACGAACGCTAGCTGGAAACTCGTTGTGAGAGCGTGGGCCTAGCTTGCGAAATGTGAGCAACGGTCTAAACGTTGGAACATGCATATTACTATTGCAGTGCAAGGCAAAATTCCCTGTCGAGGCTATGGCGGCACCCAGCGGCAAATCGATTGGCTCGCCAGCGCACTCGCATCTCTCGGACATGAAATCACACTCATTGCCGGAGTGGGCTCCACCCATCCGCGTTGCGAGGTCCGGCAGGCCGCGTCAGTAGTGGAATGTCTGGGGGCGATCCCTATCAATACTGACATCGTGCATTTCAACGGCTGGTACGATGTAGAAAGCCCATATCGTGCGCTTTACACTCTGCACGGCTATGTTCCAAACGCCCCGAGGAAGGGGCAAAATTACAGCTTCGTCAGCGCCAGTCACGCGCATCATCATGATCGAGAAACGTTTGTTTACAACGGCTTCCCTGTGGATGCCTACCGGCTGGCAGATCGGAAAGGTGAGCGGCTGTTGTTTTTGGGCGGTATCGCGAGGGCCGGGAAGGGCCTCAACCGGGCCGTCGATCTGGCGAAGAAATTTAACTTCGCTCTCGATATTGCGGGTGGCTCGAGGTGGAAGTTGCTCGGGCGCAGCCAAACCCGGAAAGAGTCTCTGTTCTTCAAGAGCTTATCGCGGCGCTACCGCTTCCACGGCACTGTTGATGGCGAGGAAAAGCTCCGATTGCTCGGCGAGGCGTACGCCTTCCTTAACCCGATCTCCTGGGCAGAGCCGTTCGGCATGGCGGCGGTCGAAGCAATGCTGTGCGGAACGCCTGTGCTGACCACTCGGTGCGGTGCGCTTGCCGAAACGGTCGATGCAGACAGCGGGCGTTTCTTCGAAACCGATGATGAGTTTGCTCACGGTCTCAATGAGATCAACAGCATTTCCGCGCGAGCATGCCGTGAATCGGCAGCCGAAAGATTTCCGATCCAGAAAACCGCAACGGCCTACCTGGAACTCTATAAGCGCATCCTTGACGGCGAAGTGCTTCCGTGAGCCCGCTTTAGCCGCTCCATCCAAAATTCCTATCCGGTGAGGAAGCGTTATAGCTGGCCAACCGACATGCCGTCGGCACAAACAGGATCAACAGGACACTCGTCTCCTTTGCGTGATCTGTGACTGGCTAAAATCTCCGAGCTAAATTCCACAATCTCCAGAGGTTACCCATGGACCGCAACTTCGCGCGGGCGCTTGCGCTCGTCCTCAAATCGGAAGGCGGCTGGTCCGACAATCCGGCCGATCCCGGTGGCGCTACCATGAAAGGCGTTACCATCGCCAATTTCCGCCGCTACGTGAAGGCGGATGCCAGCAAGGCCGATCTGCGAGAGATCAGCAACGCTCAGGTGGCGACGGTCTATCGCCGCTTCTATTGGGACGCGGTAGCCGGCGCCGAGCTTCCCGGCGGTGTCGACTATGCTGTCTTCGACTTCGCCGTGAACAGTGGGCCGGGCAGGGCGGCTAAATATCTGCAGGCGGCAGTTGGCACCGCACAGGACGGCAGGATCGGCCCGGCCACGCTCAAAGCTGTGGGCGCCAGGCCACCGGGCGCAGTCATCGACGATCTTTGCGATGCCCGCCTGGCATTCCTGCGGCGGCTGCCGACCTGGCCGGTTTTCGGCAAGGGTTGGAGCGATCGCATCAGGTCGGTCCGTTCCCAGGCGCTGTTGATGTCGGCACTACAGCCCGCTCCGGCACCTTTGCCGGGCTCCCCGACCCTGCCATCAGCGCTCTCGCCGAAGCCCGGCAGTGCGATGCCGCCGGTGTCTACCGGCGGGCGCGTCAGCCCCGTCGAACGCCTGCCGTTCTGGCGTGCGCTGCTTCAAATCCTGAAATCGATTTTCGCAAGGAGTTCGACATGATCGCCGTCTTCATCCGCATCGGCTTGCGTTACGGCGCCGGTGTTCTGGTCGCGCGTGGCCTGCTCGGCGCCGACGACGCGGCGGCATTTTCTTCCGACCCCGACATTCAAGCTGGTCTGGAGATCGCCGCCGGTCTCGCCATCGCCTCGGTCACCGAGACCTGGCACTGGTTGGCCCGCAAATCCGGCTGGGAGCACTGACATGGAAGGGTTTCAACAACTGCTCATCGCCTATCTCGAAGCCGCGAAACCCTATGCTATCGGCTTTGCCGCCGGGCTTGTCGCCGGGTGGCTGCTGTGAGCGCGCTCCTCGCCGTCCTGCTTGGCAACAAAGCGCTGCTGGGCTTCCTGGCATCGGTCATCGCCGCCCTTTGCTGGGGCGCTCACCAGCGGCTGGCCGGCGCCAGGGCCGAGCGCGGCAAACTGGCGGCCGCTGAGGCCGCGGCGCGCGCGGTCGCTGAGCAGGTGCAGAACGACGTCGGCGCACTGCCGGCGGACGCTGTTCGAAAGGAGCTGAAATCATGGGCAAGGGACTGATGCTTGCGCTGCTTGTGGCGCTTGCCGGGTGCACGACTGCTTCGGGCGGCTTCTGCGCGATTTCGAGCCCGCTGCGCCTGTCGGCCGAAGCCGTCGACGTCCTGTCGGACGCCGAGGCGAGAGCGCTCCTGGCGCACAACCGCAAGGGACAAAAGCTCTGCGGATGGAGGCCTTAGCCGATGCACAACCTCTTCGACATGCTCGGCATCAAGGGGCCGGTCGTCGCCGCCGGGCTAGCTGGCGGCGTGCTGCGAGCACTGTCGCGCCATCGCTACAAGCTGCGCGAGATGATTGCCTCGCCGATCTGCGGGGCGCTGGCGGCTGCGTATCTGACGCTGCCTGCCGTCGCCTGGTTCAGGGCAACCGGCATGCCTATCCCCGATCCGGCCGACGACACCACGACGCTCGCCGCCGCCTTTTTGATCGGCGTCTCGGCCATGTGGATTTCCGACATCGTCTTCGAGGTCCTCGTGCGGCGGTTCGGCTCGGCCGGCAACGAGTGATGCACTTGAGATGCTGGAAGAAGCCAGCGACAATGCCTACCTAAGGAGCAATCCAATGGAGGTATGATATGGCGACGTCCACCGAACGTGCAGTCCTTGCCGGCGGCTGTTTCTGGGGCATGCAGGATTTGATCCGGCGCTGTCCCGGCGTGATCTCTACCCGCGTCGGCTATAGCGGTGGCGATGTGCCCAACGCCACGTATCGCAACCACGGCAGCCATGCCGAAGCCATCGAGATCGTTTTCGATCCGGCCAGGATCAGCTTTCGCACATTGCTCGAATCCTTTTTCCAGATCCACGATCCGACCACCAGGAACCGCCAGGGCAACGATGTCGGAATGAGCTATCGCTCGGCGATCTTCTACACCAGCGACGAGCAGAAGCGCGTCGCCGAAGACACCATCGCCGATGTCGATGCCTCTGGACTGTGGCCGGGCAAGGTCGTCACCGAGCTTGCGCCGGCGGGCGATTTCTGGGAGGCGGAGCCAGAGCATCAGGACTATCTCGAGAAATACCCCAACGGCTATACCTGCCACTTTGTCAGGCCGGGCTGGAAGCTTCCGGTCCGCGAAAAGGCTGTTTCGTAACGCAGCCGCTATCGTCTGCTTATCTGGCGGTCGAACTATTCTTCCGCGCGATCGGTATGCCGGCCGCCTCGTAGAGGTGGCCGTGCTCGGGCTGCCCATAGACGAACGCGCCGTGGACGGGTTTGTCGTCGACCTCAGAGTCTGAGAACGCGACGGCCTCGATCTTCTTTGTTCCGGTCAGGCTCTGGTTTCGAAGATAGGCGAAGGTTCGCACCGCTTCTCCAACAATTCGATCGAGAAACGGCTTTGGCCGCCTCCCGGGCCGTCGCACGAGGCTTGGAAAGCGCTCTCGTCCCGAAACAAAATGGTGCTGTGCGCAAAGCGCCGGCATGATCTGATAGATTCGGTTGAGCGAGCAGGTCATGAATCCTGGGTGAAAAAGAACGAAGTCGACCTCTCCTCTCAGATGCATGGTCCTGCGCAGCAATCTTTGCGCTGCCGATCTGGAGAGGACATAGCCTGCGGCGCCCGCGTGCAGCCCATAAAGTCTGGCAAGCGAAAACCCATCATCGAGAGCGACTTCCTTGCGTCCGACCCTCACTTTGGCAAAATGCGTTTCCAGCTTGATCACATCGGCATCGCGTGGCACCCATCGATCGGAAGCAAGCAGCGAGCCGGCGCCAGCGCCGAAAACGACGTCGTCCTCGAAAACCGCGCCATATTGATCCGCGCCGTTCGCAACGATCTCCCAACACGAGCGGTGGCTCAGGAAACAGCAAACCTCAGCAGCGCTCAGCGGGCTTTTGGCGACAGAGCAGCAATCGGGGCAATCAATGGCGGAGACACGCTCAAATGGTACTCCGATCCGGCCGAACTCGGACGCGACATGCGCCAGCCGATCGCGAGAACGATCAAGATTGATCACCAGACACCTCATCAGCGCCCCCTTTGTCCGGTGATCAGTGAATATCACGTTCCCGTTATTGCACAAAATTTGCTTACGTGCGGGGCAGTGGGTAGCGGCGTACGTGCCGCCGGTTGATTTTGGAGGTTGGGTGGACATTGACTGCATCCCCGGCGAGGCGCGAGGCTTAACCGTGCGCGGATAGACGAGTCGAGTCGCCGTAGAAGCCGAAGAATTGCCGGCCGATCATGTATCCAAGCGCGACGACCACAAGGGGAAACAGGGCGGGCGCCAGCCGACCAAGAGCGGAGGTCTTTGGCTGTTGCCTGGAGATGGTCGTGGGCGCATTGCCGAGATTCTTGGTCATCCAGAATAGTAGCAAGCGCTGATTAACGATTCCGTAACCCGGTCGAGGCCGCCGCGGCTTTTTGCGTTTCTGGCGCGACCTTGACAATGCCCAGCCCGTGACGCAACTGGGCCGTCTTGAGAGCATTGTGAGGCAAGGTCAATGCGGCCGATTCAGCGTCATGTCGATTTGGTTTGCACCGGCGCTAGGTCGTCGGCCGGCACCGGCCGCCCACAGGACGAAGTCCTGCACGCCTCGATCGATCCCGAAATGCCTCCCGTCCATTTTCGCGCGACCCCTACACTCCGCATCGTTGACGGCGAAGCGCTTCCTTGACGACCGGCGATCCAATCCTCTTCGTCGGCTTCCCCGCGGTCGGCGACTTCGTCCGTTGCCATTCCGCCATCCAGATCATCGCTGCGCGATTTCCTGATCGCCCCATAGATGTCGTCACCTCGCCTGTCGCAGCGCCGCTGGCGCGCCTGATGCCGCATGTCAGGAAGGGCTGGACGCTTGCCAAGCGTCATCAGCGCCCCGGTTTTGGCGAGCGCAGCCGCCTGGTTGGCGAGTTGCGCAAGGAAAATTACCGTACGGCCTATCTGATGACCAGCAGCACCAAGGCGGCGCTGATGGCGTTCATGGCCGGAATAGAGGAGCGCATCGGCTATCCGCAGGAGTTGCAATTCGGCCTCCTCAATCGCTTCCCCGCCGGCTGGTTGGCGCATCTATGGGCCTTCGGACCCCGCAAGACGCGGCTCTTCGAGGAGGTTTGCTCGATTGCCTCGCTTGGCGAAAAGCCGGCTGCGGGCGCAGAGTGGCCGGCGCCCCGGCTTGTGGTCGATCCGGCCGAGTTGGACGATTGGCGCCAGCACAAGAAGATCGATGCCGGCCGACCGGCCCTGGCGCTCTATACTGCCGACATTGAGAATTTCCGCTCGTGGCCCGTCGAGCGCTTCATTTCGATCGCCAGAGACCATCATGATCGCGGCTGGGCAATCTGGATTGTAGGCGGACCGCGCGAGCACGCCGGTGCCGCAAAAATCCGCGCCGCCATTCCTGAGGCAATCGACTTCACCTCGACCCCGTCGATTGCTGACGCGATGTGCCAAATCGCTGCGTCGACCATGTTCCTCGGGGTTGATGGCGGGATTTCCCACGCCGCCGCTGCCCTGAACGTCCCATGCGCGCTCATCTACGGGCTGAATCGCCCCTATGTGCATGGGCCCGTAAACAACCATGTTCGCTTTATCGAACCGCCGCTTTCGACGCCCAGCTGGGTCAAGGACACGCGGGGCATCAGCGAAACTCGGGTGAGGGAGGCTCTGGCTGACATCTCAGCCGGTATCGCCAACTGACCAATGGTCTCCCCGGCCCCAGGCGTCTGGTTAAAAACGCCCCGTGGGGGCAACCATCGCCGCGTTTCGGTTACCCCATGGCCCTGCGGCTTTCGGGCTCGTGATTGCCGACCCAATGTGCACGGATGCGGTCGCTGGCTTCAAGGTAGGCCATGTCGATGAGATAAGTCAGAAGCTTCTCGCCGTCGGCTTCGGCTTTCTGCCTAAGCTCCCGCAGTATCCCTTGCGCGAACTGCAGGTTCTCCATTTTGCTCGGCTGGTCCATCGGTGCCCCCCAACGTCTGCGTATGAACTTTGCGCTGGCTATGCTTGCATGAAGATTGCCGTGAAGTGGATATTGCACGTGCGGACCGCAATCCTGCGAAGGCGCTGGCTGCATGAAAGCCGCCCCATCCGGCTTCAAGATTCGCTACACTATGTGACGGAAACAAAATAAACAAAGCGTTCTTTTGTACAAGTCAGGAAGGTTCCTCCAGTTCACACCACGAGATACTTGGGCAGCGTAGTTGACGTAACGATATTGCGTGGTCTTAAGCTCTCGTTTCCAAACAAAACGTACCATGGTTGCAACCACAAGACGAATTCCAGCTGACCGGGCCGCTCCGTAGTCAATCGCCGCTTACAAACGGCACCGGGTCTCAGCCCAGGGCTTTGGCCAACCCATCGTTCCACGGCAGCGCAGGCCGGATGATCTACCGCCCGCCTTGGCTGACGCCAAGGCGGGCTTTTTGCGTTTGGCTTCTACCGGGTGAAATGTTGTCGGACCCGGCCCTGTCGGCATCGGGCGGTTTCGAGAACGATTTCCTGCCTGCCGGCTGTCTGCGCCGCTCGCGCTAGGCCGACTTGCGTTGCGGCAAGCTAGACGGCGTCTCGACACCGTCAGAAATCGGTTCGGCTGTCCGGTTTGTCGGCTCGTCATCGACCCGGTCGTGCTCGATTTGCCGGGCGGCAGGCAAGGGTTGCAACCAGTGCTCACGGCGATTGACCCAGAGTTCATAGCTGGGCTCCAGCCCTTCGGTGGGCACCTCATCGAGGCTGCCAATCGTCACTTCCACCTCATTCTCACGAACCAAAGGGACCCGGCCGCCGCAGGTGGGACAAAAACTTCTGTCGCCGTAGCTGTTGACGATACCCGTCGTTTCGAACGCCTCGAGCGGCCACACTGCAAACGCCGAAAAAGCCGACCCGCTAGCCTTGCGGCAGTCCTTGCAATGGCAAAGGCCAATCCGAAAGGGATCTCCCGTCACCGAAAACTGGATGCCGCCGCACAGGCAGCTGCCGCTCCGCCTTGTATCATTGGGCATGACCGCTCCTCCATCTGGTTGGGCATCACACCGCTACATCTTGCAGCGCCATGCGCACAATCAATTCACGCGCGGCGCAAGGGTTCCATGTCGCCTCGCGCAATGCATCGTCTGAACCCGGGAGCGCCATGGCAACGACCGCCGCAAGGCTGCTGGATATGTCAGTTCGGGAAATCGAACACCGGTTCCCGGCACCAATAGACACGGCACTGGCCATCACGTGTCGGAACGGAGGCAGCGACCGGCACCTCCGGCCAGTCGCACTCGTTGCCGTATTGGCGGACATAGCGATCGTAAGTATTCCGGCCGGTCGTCAACACCGCCGAGTGATGGCTCTGGATCAGGTGCTGCGTCTCCTCGCAGCTCATCGAACGCGTGTCGGGTCGGGCGTAGGCCGTGCTTGTTGCTGCAAACAACGCCGTTCCAATGATCCATGCGATTGTTTGGGATGTCATGGCGATCCTTATCCTAAAATACGGCCAGGTATTTCAACAGCGAAATGATGCCGATAATGATGACAACGATCTGCGCGATCTGCCTCGTGCGGCCATCGAGCGGCAGACGCTGGATGAGATAGAGCACCAGGATGATCACAAGGAAAGTGATCAGAACGCCGATAAGTACCGATGAAGCCATGTCCCTCACTCCGTCTGGCTACGTCTGAGAAGAGTACGCAGCGGCAAACGCTCTGGCCCTTGATTGGTTCCTGTCGATGCGAAGCCATCGGCGCAGCGTAAAGGCTGCGAAACAACGTTCCGCGGCCTTTGAAGCTGGATGCCGATCAGGGCCTGTTTGCCGCAATGTTGTCGTTTGCCATCGGCGACACAGTTCCAGGCAACTTGTTGCTGGCGTCAGGCGGGGCTAACGGGAGAACCGCCTCGGGTTGACGAGCTTCCGACAAAGACGGCCTGAGTTGCGCTTCGTTGTCGACATTTGCGCGAGCCCTGAGATCCGGCGCCGCCCGGCGGGTGATCGCCTTTTCTGAGGAGAACAATTGCCGTCCCAAGGGGACGACGGGAACCGAAACCTCGCACGTGCATCTCAGCTACCGCGGAACGGGCAAATCGAGCAGGTGGGGAATTTGGGGTAGGGGAATACGTCATCCAACATGCGGGGATTGGAATCCCAGGTGTCGGGCCCGCCAGTTTGTTGGAAGCGTTGCCCGTTGCAGCCTACACCATCGACACACAGGGCCGCATCACCTTCTACAACGAGGCCGCCGAACCTGAGTGGGACGACGCGCCGCGGTTTTGGCTCCGTCGTGCTCAAGCGGGTTGCACCACAAGCGCTTAGCGGCACCGGACAACTGGAATTTGGGGAACAAGGCGTCGTCTGGACGCTCCAGGCGCCGCTGCGCTCGGTCCAAATCTCTCTCGCGGATTTTGTCGATTGAAAGAGCGGGTCGCGCCTTAGGACAATCCCAGCAGGGGAGCGGTTTGGCCGCCTGTGGTGTCGGAATTGCCGATGCCAGACAGTTCGTGCTTATCGTCGGCAAGCGAAGTCAATCTCCCCGCCTCGACGGAGGTCAGTCCGTCCAATTCCATCACCGCGCCGTAGAGTTGGGCCGTCTGCATCACAAGCCGCTCGACATCTTCAAGGGCGACGTTCTCGTCCAGGTTACGCAATCGTATGTCCTCGGCAACCACCGCAATATTGACCATTCCGCGCGAGCGCAGCGCGCCCAGGACCCGTGAATTGAGATCCTCCCGTAGCCGAGCCGAATATCCGTAGCGCATGGAAACCTTCCTTTCAGGAGCCGGTTGTCCCGTCGTGGTCAAGATGCGCCAACGACCTTCCGATGGCAAGAAGAATATAAAATATTCTCAGGTAAATCAAGTAGTTAGCAGACTGCGCGGGTTGTGCTATCGGCGTGTCTTCCTCATCGTTGGTCTTGTATGTGAGTCACCCATCAGCCTCTCTTGACGCGCTGCACGGGGACCCCTAGCTATACTGCAATTGAGACACATACTAACTCACCATATTTTTGGTCTTGACGGTTGGAGGCGCGAATGGCCGAGCTGGAACGACCCGAGCGACTGCAGATCATGCTGACAGCCGAGGAATTGGCTGCCTTGGAAAACTGGCGCTTCGAAAAGCGCATGCCAAGCCGGTCCGCGGCGGTGCGGGAACTGCTGCGGCGCGGCCTGGATGCGGATGGATTCCTGACTGCGGGACAAGGAACTAAGTCTCAGGACTTTGGAATTCTGGGCAGCAGTGTGACTGGCGACGGCCAGTCGGGCGAGTAATCCGACGGCGGTTAGCCAACAATCGCTTTTTCTGGAAGTGCCGCTACCAATTTATTGCAGTGGCGGAAACGCAAAGCGGGTCGGCTCTCGGCAGGGTACTGGTCTCAGCAGGGTACTCTTGGCGTATGGTTGCAAAGCCCGCTCCGGTTCGCCGGAGCGGGCTTTTTGCGTTTTCCGAACAGGAAATGGTCGCGATCGCTTTCAGATACGCTCAAGGTTCTCTTCGCACTCCATGCACGTGACGCTGTGACCGGGGCACCTGAGCCGGTGTGTTCCTCCAGGGCAGCAATGGCCGTTCGAGCTCGCCCACCGGGCACAGACAAACACCTTGCGGGTTCCGTGGCATTGTGGACATTCTATCGGACGCGCCAGCAGAGCCTCGTTTTCCGAGACACGGCATTCCCTCTCAAGAACCTGGACCATCTGAAACCCCAAGGCCGAAATACGGCTAAGCTATCCATACCCGGAAAGCCTAAATTAGAATTTAATCACATAGATCACGAGCCTTCCGAGGGGGAAGTTTCGCGGATGGCGATCTCAGTCCGCCGCAGTCCGCCGCGCGTGTCTCATTCCCAATTTCGGCCGTCTCAAGATCAAGCTCCGGTTGCTCCCGGCATCGGTCGACCCGCGATTTTGCCCACCGATTTTCGCATTCGGATCGTTATAGGCTTTCGCTTTGCTGGAGCGGCGTTAAAGCTGCCCGGCAAATGCCTGAGCGGGAACAGTCCGTTCCTGCGTCGGTTCGTTTGGACAAGGATGTCTGCCAATGACATTGATGGGCGCAGCGGCACTTTTGATCCTTGTCCTGACTTATGCCGGCGTCGCAGTCGGGCGTATTCCAGGCCTCCGTCTCGACCGGGCAGGGATCGCCTTGCTGGGGGGGGCGGCGATGATCGCCATCGGCGCACTCAGTATGGAAGATGCCTATCGCGCCATCAATTTCGACACCATTACGCTGCTGCTCGGCATGATGATCGTGGTGGCGCATCTGAAGGTGTCCGGCGCCTTCCGGGCGCTTGGCGCCTACGCTATCGAGCATGCGCACGCGCCTTTCGTGCTGCTGGTGATGGTGACGCTGTTGACCGGCGTGTTGTCGGCGTTCCTGGTCAACGACGCCATCTGCCTGGTCATGGCGCCGATCGTCGTCCACGTCACCCGTGTCATCAATCGCAATCCCATTCCCTATCTGATCGCCACCGCCACCGCGTCCAACTGCGGCAGCGTCGCCACCATCACCGGCAACCCGCAGAACATGGTCATCGGCGCGCTGTCGGGAATTTCCTACCCAGCCTTTTCGGCCGCCCTGGCGCCGGTTGCCCTCTTCGGCCTCGTCGCGGTCGTCGTCATCGTGCGCATCGTCTACCGCGCCGAATTCGCCCGCCCCGCCGATCTCAACCCGGAAGTCTATCGCGGCCGCATGCTGCCGGGACAGGTGCTGAAGGCGGTGGTTGTCTGCATTGGCCTGGCCATCGCCTTCTTCGCCGGCGTTCCGGTTGCCAAGGCAGCGCTCATCGGCGGGGCCATCCTGCTGCTCACCCGCGCCATCAAGCCGGCCCGCATCTACCGCGAGATCGACGGCCCGCTGCTGTTCATGTTCGCCGGCCTGTTCATCGTTGTCGCCGGCGCCGAAAAGACGCTGCTGACGCCCGACATCATCGCCTCGGCCAAGAACCTCGGGCTGGACGACGTCTGGCGTCTATCGGGCTTCACCGCGGTGCTCTCCAACATCATGAGCAATGTTCCGGCCGTGCTGGCGCTGCGGCCATTCATACCCGGCCTTGAAAACCCCGGGCGTGCCTGGCTGGTGGTGGCGATGAGCTCGACGCTGGCGGGCAACTTCACCTTGCTCGGCTCAGTCGCCAACCTGATCGTCGCCGAACAGGCGCGGGCGGCCGGCACGCAGCTGTCCTTCTCAGCCTTCTTCAAGGTCGGCCTGCCACTGACGCTGCTGACCCTTGCCGTCGGGACGGCATGGCTGGCGGCTGGATTCTAGAGCAATTCCAGGAAAAAGTGTGAAGCGGTTTTTCGGTCCGGAATTGCGTCAAAACAAAGAGATAGCGTGTTTCGCCGTCTTCATTAAACGATGAACGCTCTAGCGGATAGTCGCCGATCCTGACCTTGCCCGAACCAGCGTTGCAGCGGCATGTCCGGCCGCCTCGACATAGTCGGGGTTGCGGTGGATCAGCATGATCGAGAACGCGCCGTCCATCAAAAGCACGATTTCGCGCGCCAGGGTCTGCGGCTCGTCGACGCCGTGGCCTGTGAGTTCGCCGGCCAGCCAGGTCTCGAAATTCTGCTTATGCCGCGCCCCCGCTTTAACGGCCGGGTGTCCGGGCATGGAAGCGAGTTCGGCTGCCGTGCGCAGAAAGCCGCAGCCTCTCCATTTCGGGTGCTTCGCCACGCGCGCCAGATTGGTGAAAATCGCCTCGACCTTGCGCTCGACATCGCCTTCGGCCGTCTCGAACCAGCCGGCCATCTGCTTGAGGTTCGGCTGGTCGCGACCGTCGAGATAGGCCGCGATCAAATCGTCCTTGCTCTTGAAATGATAGTAGAGCGTGCGCTTGGTCAGCCCGGCTTTTTCCGCCACTGCATCGACGCTGACGCGGCCGATCCCCTCGGCATAGAACAGCTTCGTTGCGGCATCGACAATGCGTTTGCGGGTGGGGTTCGGTGCTTCGCTCATAGGGCAAGTATACCGACTAGTGAATATACATACAACCGAAAGCCTGATCCTCTCCGGTCGACAAACACAGGGAAGGAAAAGACATGACCGAGCTTGTGCTCACCGAGGCCCGCGACGGGATCGCCATCCTCACACTTAATCGGCCGGAAAAGCTCAACGCCTTGAACTATGCGCTGATTGATCGCCTGCTTGCGCTCCTCGATGCCGCCGAGACCGACGATGCCATCCGCGCCATCATCCTCACTGGAGCAGGAGCGCGCGCCTTCTCCGCCGGCGCCGACATCCTTGAATTCTCAGGCAGCGTGGCCATCGGCGTCGACGTTGCCCTGCGCGACTTCGTCATGCGCGGACAGCGGCTGACTGCAAGGCTGGAGGCATTCCGCAAGCCCGTCATCGCCGCCGTCAACGGCATCGCCTTCGGCGGCGGCTGCGAGATCACCGAAGCCGTGCCGCTCGCTATCGCCAGCGACCGCGCCTTGTTCGCCAAGCCTGAGATCAACCTTGCAATGCCGCCTGCTTTCGGCGGCACGCAGCGGCTTCCGAGGCTGGCAGGGCGCAAGCGGGCGCTCGAGCTGCTGTTGACCGGCGATTGGTTCCCGCCGCCGCGCGCCCTCGAACTCGGCCTCGTCAATCAGGTGGTGCCGCATGAGGAGCTGATGCCCGCCGCAATTGATCTCGCCCGGCGCGTGACCAGGCATTCTCCTGCAGCAATTGCCTCGATCCTCACAGCAGTGGCGCGCGGCCTGAACCAGAGCATCGCGGATGGCTTGGCTGTCGAGGCCGAGCAGTTCGCCCGCATGGCTCCGACCGCTGATCTGCGCGAAGGGCTGGATGCCTGGATCGCACGCCGCCAGCCGGGCTGTCACGGCTCGTGGACGCACATCACCCGGCCGGATGAAGCCAGGCGAGCCTCAACGCAGCAGGACGGGCTTGCGGACCGCGATCAAGGCGCCGTCACGGCCAGATGACCTTTCATGTTGGGGTGGAAGCGGCAGAAATAGTCGACCGCTTCCGCCTTCTGCAGGGTCAGGCTCGCTGTTGACTTCGGCGGGATCATCACTTCCCAGCCGCCCTTGACGGTAGCCGTGTGGGCGAACACGTCATTGTTCACCCACTTGATCGTGTCGCCGACCTTCGCCTCGACGGTGGTCGGCGAAAAGACAAGCTTGTCGATGGTGACCTGGATGGTTTCGGCCTGCACGGGTGAGGTCCCGAAGACCAGCGCCAGTGCAATCCATAGCAGCCGTTTCGACATGGCCTGGTCCTTACTTCAGCATACCTGCAACATGCTCGGCGTGCTGTTCATGGCCCTGGAAAATCTTCAGGCCGGTCTGCAGCAGGCTCTTCAACTCGGCATTGCTGGCCGATGGGATCAAAAGGGTTTCAAGCGCGCCGTCGACCTGTTTGTGGTAGGCGATCTCGTTGTCGACATAGGCTTTGTCAAAGGCTGCGCCGTCGAGTTTGGCGAGCTTCGCCCGCTCCTCGGCCGCAGCCTTGGTCAGCGCCTGGCTGGTTGCGTTGTCTTCCGGCGTCACCTTCAGCTTCTTTACCAGTTCCAGTGCCTGCGCGTTGACCGCTTCGTGGTCGCGCACCATGTCGTTGGCGAAATCCACGACCTCCTTGGTCTTCGATTTCTTGATCGCCTGCTTGGCGGCTTCCACATCGATGACGCCTGCCGTGTAGGCGATGTGGGCGATCTGCGGGTCCGTCGGCTTGTCGGCGGCTTGTGCGAGCGGGGCAGCGCCAAGCAGCAGCAAGGCAGCGAGGGCGGCGGTGTGTCGGGTAAGCATGGCATCTCCTTCGCCCGGACGCGGGATCGCGCCGGGCCATGTTTTTCAGTTGACGGTCATTGGATGCGCAGCGGCGGCAAACGTTCCCGGGGAAATCGGCCAAATCAGCCGATGATCAGCTCTCCAGGCCGAGCCGCTGCATGACGGCGCTGGTCAGCCTGTCGCAGCGCCGGCCGGCAAACGGGAAGGCGTCGAGCAGCACCGGCCCGATCTGGTCGTCGAGTGCCTTACGTACCAGGGCGCGGGCGCGGTGTAGCCTTGTCTTGACGGTTTCCGGCCGCACGCCAAGCAGCTCGGCGGTCTCCTCGATACTGAGCCCCTCGATAACCCGCGCCACGAACACCGTCCGATAAACATCGGGCAGGCTGTCGGTCGCCCGTTCCACCAACTCGAGGATCTGCCGCTGCGCCATCGTCCGCTCCGGATCGTCGCTGGGATTGAGGGGGAACTGGATGATTTCGGCTTGCGGGTTTTTCGCCACCGTCCGCCGCCTTTTGCGCAGACGGCCGAGCGCCTCGTTGATGACGATGCGCGACAGCCAGGTGGCCAATGAGGACTCCCCGCGAAAGGCATCGAGATGGGCAAAGGCTCTGACATAGGCCTCCTGGACGATGTCCTCGGCTTCGGCATCGTTGCGCACCACCCCGCGAGCGATGCGATAGAGCCGCTGATTATGGGTCTTCATGATGATGCAGAAGGCGTTGCCTTCGCGTGCCAGCGCGCGGCGCACGAGAAGCATCTCGCTTGAAGCAGCCGTGGGCATTGGTACAGACATAGCAGGCATGGCCAGTTCCTCGATCCAATCCCCGTCCGAAACCTCGATCAAGACATTGGATGACATCGCCGGCAAAAGGTTCCCGGCCATTTTCGCCCGGCTCCGACGGCGCCTAGAATACTGCTTCCGCCAGCGGCTTGTCAGCAGCCTGCACTCGCGCCGTGGCCGCAAGCAGGTCGGTCTGCGTGATCAGGCCAAGGATGCGGCTGTCCCCGTCCACGATGATGACTGCATGGGTGCGGCCGTCGGTGAGCACCGGTAGCAGGGCCATGGCGGGCGTACCGGCGGCGGCGGTCGACGCTGTCGACGTAACGCTTCCGACGGCTTCGTCGGCTCGCGCCAATTCCCTCAATCCAACGGTGCCGACCAGCCTGGCGTCCTTGTCGACAACCGGCAGCGTGCGGATATTGTGGTCGAGCAGCAGATGACGCGCCCGATCGGCGGACGCGTGTTCATTGACCGAAATCACGTCGCGCGACATGATGTCCTCGCACAACATGGTTCGGTGTGCGCGCATCGTCGCTTGCAGTTCGACCTGTCGCAGCAGCTGTTCGAGATCGTTGCGGTCGATGTCGAAGGTCTCGTCGAGCGCAGCCAGCGCGGCATCGATGTCCTCGGCCCGGAAGCCGATGCGCTCCTGAGCCGGCGGATCGATGGTTCCGTGCGTGCTTTTCGGGGCAGGGGCCGGCACATGCGGGTAGCTGCGTCGCGACAGCCTGTGGAAAGCATAGCCGAGCGCGACCAGCATCATGGAGTTCAGCGCCACCGGCACGAACGGAAACAGGAAGCCCGCACCGATCACGGCCGGCCCGCCGAGCACGGCGGTCAGTGCGGCGGCTCCGCCCGGCGGATGCAGGCAGCGCGAGAACGACATGGCGGCGATCGCCATCGCCACGGCAATGCCCGTGGCGAGAACGGGCTGATGGACGAAATGGGCCACGATCACGCCGACCAGCGCCGATATTGTATTGCCGCCGATGATCGACCATGGCTGCGCCAGCGGGCTTGCAGGCACCGCAAACAGCAGCACCGCCGACGCCCCCATCGGCGCCACCAGCAGCGGCACATGCGGGCCGTTGCCAAGCACCAGCGCGCCGATCGCGCCGGTCAGCGCAATGCCGATCATCGCCCCGATGCAGGCGATGAGGCGCTCGCGCAGCGTCGCGCCGGCGAGAATGGGGACAAAGAGACGAAAGGCCATGGCAAGCTCAGTCCGGCTGGAATTGTGCGCGCAGCGCCTGCAATGGCGTTGGACCGACGATTTTGAAAGTCAAACCGATCCGAAAATGCGCGCGTTGGGGAAATAACATTGCGCTTGGTTGACCGATGAGCGGCTTTGCGAGGTCGATCGTCCTACGAAAGTCGCTCGCCAATCCTTTCAACGGGTTAAGCCGGCTAGCGGAATCAGCTTGGCAAGTTTGCTGGTGTCATGCCGCAGCGGCCGCTTCCAGCCCGCGCAGGATATCGGCCTTGAGGTCCTCGACATCCTCGAGCCCGATCTGCAGCCGGATCAGCGGGCCGTCATAGGGGCCCTTGGCGACGGTACGGTCGCCGAGGAAGACCGGCACGGCAAGGCTCTCATAGCCGCCCCAGGAATAGCCGAGACCGAAGATTTTCAACGCATCGAGGAAGGCATGCTGCTGTCTCTGGCCGCCGCCTTTGAGCACGATGGAAAAGATGCCGCTCGAGCCGGAAAAATCACGCTTCCACACCGCGTGGTCGGGGTGGCTGGGGAGCGCCGGGTGCAGCACGCGGGCCACGCCGGGCTGGCCTTCAAGCCAGACGGCAATGGCAAGCGCGCTCTTTTGATGGTGATCCAGCCGAACGCCCATCGTGCGCAGGCCGCGCAGGACTTGGTAGACGTCGTCGGGGCCGGCGCAGCAGCCCATCGTGTAGAACGTCTCGCAAAGCTGCTTCCAGCAGTTGGCATTGGCAGACACTGTGCCCAGCAGCACGTCCGAATGGCCGGCCGGATATTTCGTCGCCGCATGGATCGAGATATCGACGCCGTGGTCGAGCGGGCGGAAATAGAGCGGCGTTGCCCAGGTGTTGTCCATCATGACGATGGCGCCCGTTTCATGCGCGGCCTTGGCGATCGCCGGAACGTCCTGCACCTCGAAGGTGTTGGAGGCCGGTGATTCCGTAAACACGACTTTGGTGTTCGGCTTGATCAAGCTGGCGATGCTGGCGCCGGCATGCGGAGCGTAATACTCGACCTCGACACCCAGCCGCTTCAGCATCGTGTCGGCGAAATTGCGGGTCGGATGGTAGACGGAATCGACAATCAGGATGTGATCGCCTGCCGAGAGAAACGCCAGCAACGGGACGGTCACCGCCGCCAGGCCCGACGGCACGATTATGGTGCCGGCGGAGCCTTCCAGCGCGTCGATCGCATGCGCCAACGCATCGGTGGTCGGCGTGCCGCGTGTGCCATAGGTGTATTTCTGGCTGCGAGCCGCCATCGCCGACGCATTGGGATAGAGCACGGTCGAGGCATGCACGATCGGCGGATTGACGAAGCCGAAATAGTCGTGCGGATTGTTGCCCGAATGGGCAAGCCGCGTGTTTCTACCCATTTCGTTGCCGTCAGTCGCCATTGCTCTTCGCCTTGTGGTGAAAGCGCTAGCCATAGAGCGGCGGCATTGGCCGTGCAACAGCGGGCGCCCGCCAGGCGGTGCCCTTTGCATAGGCCAATTCCCCCATGAATAGTCTGGAATGCGTGGCGATCCAGAGCCGCGGATTTCATGAGTGGATGTGGATTAGCGTCGACGGACTTTGCCGGTTTTATTTGCGGGGCTCGCTGCTTTCCTGATGCTGTTGTCTGCAATTCAGGCATTTGCGGCAATTGGTTTTCAAAGCTGTCGTGAAACGGTCATTTCCCTTGACCTCACAGAGATAATCGCCTTCGATGCAGTTCGTGAATGGGAGGGGCCGGGCGTCGGTTACGACGCGGGGTTCCGGGAATGAGCCGGATGGGAGCCGGGTTCACGCGGGAAAAGATCAGGATTTGCCTGAGGATCAGGGTTTACCTGAAAACAGAAAAGGGTCTGTGGGTTATGAAACACATTGCAATTGGCATTCTCGGCGCCGCTGCGCTTGGATGGATGGCTTCGGCCGCGTCGGCGAGCACGCTCGACGACGTCAAGGCGAAAGGCTTCATCCAGTGCGGTACCAACACAGGTCTTGCCGGCTTCGCTGCGCCTGACGACAAGGGTGAATGGAAAGGCATCGATGTGGATTTCTGCCGCGCGGTCGCGGCCGCCGTCTTCGGCGACGGCACCAAGGTCAAGTTCACGCCGCTCAGCGCCAAGGAGCGCTTCACCGCGCTGCAGTCGGGCGAAGTCGACATCCTGTCGCGCAACACCACCTGGACCATCAATCGCGATACGGCACTTGGCCTGAACTTCGTCGGCGTCACCTATTATGACGGCCAGGGCTTCATGATCAACGCCAAGAAGCTGCCGGGCGTCAATTCGGCGCTGCAGCTTTCGGGTGCGGCAGTCTGCGTGCAGAGCGGCACCACGACCGAGCTCAACCTCGCCGACTACTTCAAGGCGAACAAGATGGAGTACAACCCGGTCGTCTTCGAAAAGCTTGAAGAGGTCAACGCCGCCTATGACGCGGGCCGTTGCGATGTCTACACCACCGACCAGTCGGGTCTCTACGGCATCCGCCTGACGCTCAGCGCGCCGGCAGACCATGTCGTGTTGCCCGAGATCATCTCCAAGGAACCGCTCGGCCCGGCCGTGCGCCAGGGGGACGACCAGTGGTACCACATTGTCAAGTGGACCTATTTCGCGCTGCTGCAGGCAGAGGAACTGGGCATCACCCAGGCCAATGTCGACGAGATGAAGACCTCGGACAACCCGGAGATCAAGCGCGTGCTCGGCCAGGAACCCGAAACCAAGATCGGCACCGATCTCGGCGTTAGCAATGACTGGGTCGTCAACATCGTCAAGGCAGTCGGCAATTACGGTGAGATGTTCGAGCGCAATGTCGGCACCGGCAGCCCGCTGAAGATCGCGCGCGGCATCAATGCGCTGTGGACCAAGGGCGGCCTGCAATACGCGCCACCGATCCGCTGATCGAAATGCGATCCGGAAGGCAGATTGTCTGCCTTCCGGTTTCTCTTTGCAGGGGATGGGCAATGGCGTCGCAGGAAGTCCTACGCGAGGAGCCGAGCCGCGGTTCCTTCATCAACGATCCAAAAGTCCGTGGAGTTGTCTTCCAGGCGGTGGTTGTCGTCTTGCTGGTGGCGAGCGTCTGGTGGATTGTCCACAACGTCATCGACAATCTGCAGCGCCTGCACATTTCTTCCGGGTTCGGCTACCTGAAAAGCCGTGCCGGCTTCGATATCTCAGTCAGTGCCATCCCTTACAACTCGGACGACACCTATGGCAAAGCCATTGTCGTCGGGCTGATCAACACCCTCATCGTCGCCGTTGCCGGCATCATCACCGCAACCATCATCGGCTTCATCGTCGGCATCGGCCGCTTGTCGCACAACTGGCTGATCCGCAAGATCTGCACGGTCTATGTCGAGATTTTCCGCAACATCCCGCCGCTGCTGGTGATCTTCTTCTGGTATTCGGGCGTGCTGGCGGTCTTGCCCGTGGTGCGCGAAAGCATCAACCTGCCATTCGGCTCTTTTCTCAACCAGCGCGGCTTCTATCTTCCTCGTGCCATCTGGGGTGATGGCTCCTGGCTGATCTTTGTCGCCTTGCTTGTCGGCATCGCCATGGCATGGTTCGTCGCCCGCACGGCGCGCCAGCGGCAGATGGCGACCGGTCAGCAGTTTCCCGTGTTCTGGACGTCCCTGGCGCTGATCGTCGGCCTGCCGCTTCTGGCCTATGCGCTGAGCGGCTTTCCCCTGACCTTCGATTTTCCGAAGCAATCGACCTTCAACCTGGCCGGCGGTTTCCACATCGGGCCGGAATTCCTTTCGCTCTATCTGGCGCTGTCCTGCTACACGGCCTCCTTTATTGCAGAGATCGTGCGTGCCGGCATTCTCGGCGTCTCGAAGGGCCAGTCGGAAGCGGCTGGTGCTCTGGGATTGCGGCCGGGATCGATCCTGCGGCTTGTCGTCGTGCCGCAAGCCATGCGCATCGTCATCCCGCCGCTGACCAGCCAGTATCTCAACCTGACCAAGAACTCATCGCTGGCCATCGCTATTGCGTACCCGGATCTGACGGCGACCGCCGGCACAGTGCTCAACCAGACGGGGCAGGCGGTCGAAAACGTGCTGATCATGATGGTCGTCTATCTCGTCATCAGCCTGGTGACGTCGGCGGTCATGAATGTGGTCAACGCCAGGATGGCGCTGGTGGAGAGGTAAGGCCATGCAGGAACACGATACCGCCTGGGTGCGGACCGAAATGGCCCTGGCGCAACAGGCGCCGGCCGGCGTGCGGGGCCCCATCGCCTGGGTCCGCAAGAACCTGATCGGTTCAGTGGGCGACACCATCCTGACCGTACTGGGCATCGCACTGGTGGTGATGATCCTGCCGCCAATCATCAACTGGGCCTTCATCAGCGCCCAGTGGGTAGGGTCCGATCGCTCGGTATGCGCCACGGCGGCGCAAGGCGGCGTTCAGCCGGATGGCTGGTCCGGCGCTTGCTGGGCGTTCGTCAACGCCAAGTTCGGCCAATTCATGCTCGGCCGCTATCCTATTGAGGAGCGCTGGCGGCCGATCCTGGTCGCCATACTGTTCGTGGCGCTGCTGGTGCCGCTGCTGATCCCGCGCGTGCCGCGCAAGGGGCTGAACGCGATCCTGCTTTTCCTGGTGCTGCCGATCGTCGCTTTCGTGCTGCTGGTCGGCGGCATGTTCGGCCTGCCGCATGTGGAGACGCAGCTATGGGGCGGCCTGCTGGTGACGCTCAGCCTGGCCTTCGTCGGCATTGCAGTGTCGCTGCCGTTCGGCATCGTGCTGGCGCTCGGTCGGCGCTCGAAGATGCCGATAGTCAAGATGCTGTGCGTTATCTTCATCGAATTCGTTCGCGGCATCCCGCTGATCACCGTCCTGTTCTTTGCCAGCGTCATGCTGCCGCTGTTCCTGCCCCCCGGCGTTTCCTTCGACAAGTTCCTCAGGGCGCTGATCGGCTTCTCGTTGTTTGCCGCCGCCTACATGGCGGAGGTGGTGCGCGGCGGTCTGCAGGCGATCCCCAAGGGCCAGTATGAGGGTGCGGATTCGCTTGGTCTCGGTTACTGGCAGAAGATGAACCTTATCGTGCTGCCGCAAGCGCTGAAGCTGGTCATACCCGGCATCGTCAACACCTTCATCGGCATGTTGAAAGACACAAGCCTGGTTATCATCATCTCGATGTTCGACCTGCTCGGTGTCGTCAAGCAGAACTTCTCCGATCCCAACTGGGCGACGCCGCAGACCACCAAGTCCGGCCTGATCTTCGCAGCCTTCGTCTTCTGGCTGTTCTGCTTCGGCATGTCGCGCTATTCGATGTATACGGAACGCCGGCTCGACACCGGCCACAAACGTTGATGCATGTCGCCCAAAAGTGTTTAGCGGTTTTGGGACAACGACATGCATCATAGCTAAAAGACAGAACAAAAAGGGGAACCTGCCATGGTCATAGAAAACGCCGTCAGCGCCGAAGAGATCAAGGTCGATGCCAAGAAGATGCACATCTCGACCACCGATGTCGCAATCGACATCATCGGCATGCACAAATGGTATGGCGAGTTCCATGTGCTGAAGGACATCAACCTCAAGGTGATGCGCGGCGAGCGCATCGTCATCTGCGGTCCTTCGGGCTCGGGCAAGTCGACCATGATCCGCTGCATCAACCGGCTGGAAGAGCACCAGAAGGGCAAGATCATCGTCGACGGCAAGGAACTCACCAACGATCTCAAGAAGATCGACGAGGTGCGCCGCGAGGTCGGCATGGTGTTCCAGCACTTCAACCTGTTCCCGCATCTGACCATCCTGGAGAACTGCACGCTGGCGCCGATCTGGGTGCGCAAGACGCCGAAGAAGCAGGCCGAGGAAATCGCGATGCACTTCCTCAAGCGCGTCAAGATCCCCGAACAGGCCAACAAATATCCGGGCCAGCTGTCGGGCGGCCAGCAGCAGCGCGTGGCGATCGCGCGTTCGCTGTGCATGAACCCGCGCATCATGCTGTTCGATGAGCCGACCTCGGCGCTCGATCCAGAAATGATCAAGGAAGTGCTGGAGACGATGGTGGGCCTGGCCGAGGAAGGCATGACCATGCTGTGCGTCACTCACGAAATGGGCTTTGCCCGCAAGGTCGCCAACCGGGTGATCTTCATGGATCAGGGCCAGATCGTCGAACAGAACACGCCGGCCGAGTTCTTCGACCATCCGCGCCACGAGCGCACGAAGCTGTTTCTGTCGCAGATCCTGCACTGAGCATTTTCATGCGAACCAAAAGAGCCCGGCCGTAATGCGGCCGGGCTCTTTTGCTATCTGGGGTCGGGGTTGATCTTCTCCATTGAAACGCCAGGGAAACACAAGGCCGCCGCCGCATGAGAAAAGACCTGCGTTTCCTGGCCATGCTGATTATCGTGGTCGCGCTCGCTGCCACGCTCGGCACGCTGGTGCCGCGTCCGCTGTGGCCGGCGTCAGCGGCGGGTGAGGGCACGCGCCATATTCTGGTGCTGGAGAATCCGATCCACACCGACATCGCCATTCCCGTCGATGACGAGGTGCGCCGGCGCTTCCATTTCCTGGTCGCTGCCGGCATCCCTGTCGACGCCCCGGAAGTGAGCTACATCGTCTTTGGCTGGGGCGGCCGGGCCTTCTATCTGGAGACGCCGAGCTGGTCGCAGCTGAAAGCAGTGCCCGTCCTCAAGGCGCTGACACTGGACGCCTCGGTCATGCATGTCGATATCGCCGGGGCCATCGCCGAGCCGCACCCTGCTGTCACCGGTTTCGACATCGATGAGGAACGTTTTGCAGCGCTGCTCGACTATATCGACGCGAGTTTCCAGCAAGGGCCGCATGGTCCGGTCGTCATCGAGAACGCCGCCTATTCCAGCTTCGACCGCTTCTTCGAGGCGAACGGCCATTTCAACGCGCTTGTCGGCTGTAACACCTGGACAGCCGCCGGCCTGCGCACCGCCGGCCTGCGCACCGGCTGGTGGAACCCGCTGCCGGCCTCGCTGGGCTTGTCGATGCGGTTTTATAACTAGCAGTCCTTCATCGCACCGCGACAGTGTTGGATCTTTTGAAGTCAGCGGGACAGCACCCCCCTCTGGCCTGCCGGCCATCGCCCCCGCAAGGGGGGAGATCAGCCGTTTTGCCCGCGGCGCTCCTGCTGCGACGCCGGCGATTTTGGCGAAGGCGACGGCGACATCCAATCTCCCCCCTTGCGGGGGAGATGTCCGGCAGGACAGAGGGCGGTGGGAAGGATCGCTAAGTCGACGATCTAGACTGCCGAGCGTCCGCTCGCCATCCATAGAGCCAGTCGAGGTCGGCGGCGAGCTTGTCGGGCGAGCGCATGGCCAGGAACAGATTGCGGGCGATCGCCACCGGGCCGGCAGCATGCCAGGCGAGGCGGTTTACGGCCCCACGACGCGCGGCCTTGGCGACACGCGGCCGCCGAAGATTTTCCCAGATTTGAAAACTTCTGGGCAGATCGCCAGGGAAATCGGCGATAGCGTCGGCAAGCGTGATGGCATCTTCTATCGCCATTGCCGCGCCCTGTGCGGCAAACGGCGTCATCGCATGCGCAGCGTCGCCGATCAGCGCGATGCCCTGCGGGCTCGTCCACCGCTGTTGTTCGACGGTGTGGATCGGAAAGGCCGTCCATGGGCCGGCCAGTGCCACAAGCTTCGTCAGGCCCGGCGCGGTGCCGCGCAGGGCAGCCGTGAGGATCGCGGGATCGGCATGGCCCGACCAACCTTCGGCCATGCGCTCACCCTTGGTGAAGGCGGCGAGATTGAAGGCCCGGCCTTTGCTGACGGGATAGGCGACCATGTGGAAGCCTGGATGCAGGAACGTGGTGACGCAGTCGGCGGCGCCGATCGCGGCAAAGGCCTCTCCGGCCGCACCGTCGCCTGCGATTGTAGCCCGCCAGGCGAGTTCGCCCGAAAAACGGCTTTTGACGAAGTCCTCGCCTGCGAGTTGCGCCCGGACCGCCGACCAGACGCCATCGGCGCCGATCAGGAGTTTGGCGCCTGCCTCGATCTCGCGGCCGTCCACTTCGGCGGTCACGGCGACATATTGCGCGTCTTTGACGATGCCGGTCACGCGGGCGCCGGTGATGAGCTCAATCTCCGGCCGTTCAGCCATTTGCGCCAACAGCGCTGCCTGCAGATCTGCGCGGTGAGCAACGAGATAAGGCGACTGCCAGCGCGCTTCGGCGGCGTGCCCGAGCGGTACCCGCGCCAGTTCGCGCAGCGTCCCGGCGTCCTTGAGCACGACCGCTTCCGGCCGCAACGCTGCGGGCAGCAGTCGGTCGAGCACGCCGAGTTTTCCAAGAATGCGTGTTGCGTTGGGCGAAAGCTGGATGCCGGCGCCGGCCGCTTCGAGGTGCTGTGCCTGTTCGATAAGCTTTACCGGATAACCCCGTCCAGCGAAGGCAAGGGCAGCGGTCAGCCCGGCGATGCCGGCCCCGGCGATTATGACCTGCCGGGACCTGATGTCTTCCATCGGGCTTGTCGCGGAAGGATCAGGCGGCCTGGTCGATATAAAGGCAACCAGCCGGCAGCGTTTCCGTCGCCCTCAGCTTCGCCGAATAGCGGTAGAGCGTCGAGCAATACGGGCAGACCTTTTCATTGTCGTCGCCCATGTCGAGGAACACATGTGGGTGGTCGAAGGGCGGGTTGGCGCCGGTGCACATGAATTCCTTGACGCCGATGTCGATTGCCGGATGGCCCGCATCGTTCTGGAAATGGGGAATGGAACCGCCTGCCATCGTCGTCTCCTTGATCTCGTCGAAAAGCATCTGGAACATAACAGGCCTGTTTGCAAGATCGATGAAATGAAACTGTCGCAAAAGCCTGTCAGAGGATACGTTGAGCCGGTTAAGTGCATGTCCCTGAAATCGGAACGGTTTTCGCCGAAGGGTCATGCGTCACAAAAGCGTGTTAGAGGCATGGCACGTCCAACGGCGCTCCAAGGGACGGTTGGCGGGGAAGAGCAGGAACCATGAACGAACTGAAGCCGGTGCAGAGCGAATTCATCAATGTCGAGGTGGCGAGCCCCGAGGGCGGCAACCCCGATCGGTTCGTCAACCGTGAGTTCTCCTGGCTGCAGTTCAACCGGCGTGTGCTCGAGGAATCGCAGAACGAGCACCATCCGCTGCTCGAACGCGTCCGTTTCCTGTCGATTTCGGCCGCCAATCTCGACGAATTCTTCATGGTCCGCGTCGCCGGCCTTGCCGGCCAGGTGCGCGAAGGCATTGCGCTCAAGAGCCCCGACGGCCGCACGCCGGAGCAGCAGCTGGAACAATTGCTGCGCGAGGTCGAGCGGCTGCAGGAGGACCAGCAGAACAGCCTTTCGGCGCTGATGCTGCTGCTCAATAAGGAAGGCATTGAGAGCATCACCCGCGACGCACTGACCAAGGATGAGAAAGTCTGGCTGGAAGACCATTTCCAGGACCAGGTTTTCCCGGTGCTGACTCCACTGTCGATCGACCCGGCGCATCCGTTTCCGTTCATTCCCAATCTCGGCTTCTCGATGGCGCTGCAATTGCGCCATCGCAAGAATGGCGAGGAGATGAGCGCGCTTCTGCGCCTGCCGGTGGCGCTGAAGCGCTTCATCCGTCTTCCCGACCGCAAGCAGCACGTTCGCTTCATTCCGCTGGAGGAGGCTGTCGGCCTCTATATCGGCAAGCTGTTCCCCGGCTATGAGGTCAAGGGTTCCGGCACCTTCCGCATCATCCGGGACAGCGATATCGAGGTCGAGGAAGAGTCGGAAGATCTCGTGCGCCTGTTCGAGACGGCGCTGAAGCGGCGCCGCCGCGGTTCGGTCATCCGCATCGAATTCGACAAGTCGATGCCCGGTGAATTGCGCGAGTTCGTCGCCGGCGAGCTTGGCGTCTCTTCGAGCCGCATCAGCGTTCTGACCGGCCCGCTGGCGCTCAGCCAGATTTCCGAGATCGTCGCCGTGCCGCGCGACGACCTGAAGTTCACCCCCTACAATCCGCGCTTTCCCGAGCGCATCCGCGAGCATGGCGGCGATTGTTTCGCGGCCATCCGCGAGAAGGACATCGTCGTCCACCACCCCTATGAATCCTTCGACGTGGTGGTCCAGTTCCTGCGCCAGGCAATGGCCGACCCGGAGGTGGTGGCAATCAAGCAGACGCTCTACCGCACCTCCAACGACAGCCCGATCGTGCGCGCCTTGGTCGACGCGGCCGAGGCCGGCAAGTCGGTGACCGCCCTGGTCGAGCTCAAGGCGCGCTTCGACGAGGAAGCCAACATCCGCTGGGCGCGCGACCTCGAACGCGCCGGCGTCCAGGTCGTGTTCGGCTTCCTCGAACTGAAAACCCATGCGAAAATGTCGCTCGTGGTGCGGCGTGAGGACGGCAAGCTGCGCAACTATGTACATCTCGGCACCGGCAACTACCATCCGGTGACCGCGCGCATCTACACCGACCTGTCCTTCTTCACCACCGATCCGACGATCGCGCGCGATGTCGCCCAGCTGTTCAACTTCATCACCGGCTACGCCGAGCCGACCGATGAGATGCGGATCGCCATCTCGCCGTTTACGCTGCGCAGCCGTATCCTCAAGCACATTGCCGACGAGGTCGCCTACGCGCTGGCTGGCCGTCCGGCGCGCATCTGGATGAAGATGAACGCGCTCGTCGATCCCAACATCATCGACGCGCTCTATGACGCCAGCCGTGCCGGCGTTGAGATCGATCTCGTCGTGCGGGGCATCTGCTGCCTGCGGCCGCAGGTGCCCGGCCTGTCGGAAAACATCAGGGTCAAGTCGATCGTCGGCCGCTTCCTCGAACACAGCCGCATCTACTGCTTCGGCAACGGCCATGGCCTGCCGTCGGACGAGGCGATCGTCTACATCGCCTCGGCCGACTTGATGCCACGCAATCTCGACCGCCGCGTCGAGACTATGGTGCCGATCACTAATCCGACGGTGCATGAACAAATCCTTGGCCAGATCATGCTGGGCAACATCATGGACAACCAGCAAAGTTTCGACGTATTGGCTGACGGAACCTCCCGGCGCGTCGTGCTGGAGGAGGGTGAGGAACCGTTCAACGCGCAGGAATATTTCATGACCAATCCGAGCCTGTCGGGACGGGGTGACGCGCTGAAGTCGCATGCGCCCAAGCGCATCGCGCAGTTCAAGCGTCGCAAGAAGAACACCGGCTGATGATTTCAACGTCCCAAGGCCGGCTGCAGGATCGCCGGCCGCTGTCCATCATCGACATCGGCTCGAACTCGATCCGCCTTGTCGTCTATGAAGGGCTGGCGCGCTCGCCTACCTTGCTGTTTAACGAAAAGATGCTGGCCGGTCTCGGCCGCGGCATCGTTTCGACCGGCAAGCTCGATCCCGAGGCGGTGACGCGCTCGATGGAGGAGTTCCGCCGTTTCCGCGCGCTCTCCGACCAGGCGGGTGCGGAGCACATGTTTGTGCTGGCAACGGCCGCGGCCCGCGAAGCGATCAACGGACCCGACTTCATCCACCGCGCCCAGGATGTGCTCAAGACCGAGATCCGCGTGCTCACTGGCCGGCAGGAGGCGCATTATTCAGCGCTTGGCGTCATTTCGGGCTTCCACCCCGCCAATGGCATTGCCGGCGATCTTGGCGGCGGCAGCCTGGAGCTTATCGACATCAATGGCGAGGCGATCGGCGACGGCATCACGCTGCCGCTGGGTGGCCTGCGGCTGCAGGACATGGCCAGGAATTCGCTCGCCCAGGCGGCAAAGATCACCCGCGACGAACTGGCGCGCGCCAAATTGTTGAAGGGCGGGCTGGGACGGCCCTTTTACGCCGTTGGCGGCACCTGGCGAAACCTTGCCCGGCTGCACATGGAAATGACCAACTACCCGCTTGGCGTCATGCACCACTATGAGATCGGTGTCGAAAGCGCCGCCAATTTCCTGAAGCAGGTGGCGAAAGGCGAGATCGAGAAGGTCAAGGGCATCGAAGGTGTGTCGAAGAACCGCCGTTCGCTGCTGCCCTATGGCGCGGTCGTGCTGCAGGAGATCATGGCGGCGATGCAGCCGTCGAAGATCATCGTCTCGGCATTGGGCGTGCGCGAAGGGTTTCTCTATTCGCTGCTCGACCCTGCCGAGCAGAAGGCCGATCCGCTGGTCTCCGCTTCGGAGGAACTGGCGCGACTGCGGTCGCGCTCGGTCACCCATGCGCATGAGCTTGTCGAATGGACGGACAAGACCTTTGCCGCCTTCGGCATCGACGAGACGGAGGATGAGGCGCGCTATCGCCACGCTGCCTGTCTGCTGGCCGATATAGGCTGGCGCGCACACCCGGAATATCGCGGCAAGCAGTCGCTCAACATCATTGCCCACGCCTCCTTCATTGGCGTCGATCACCCCGGCCGTGCCTTCCTGGCGCTGGTCGGCCTGTTCCGCCACGAAGGCGTGTTCAACGATGCGGCGCCGGAAATCCGCGGCCTGGCGACGCCGCGCTATCTCGAGCGCGCCCGCATCCTGGCGGCGGTGCTGCGCGTCGTCTATCTGCTGACTGCGGCCATGCCCGGCGTCATGCCGCGGCTGAAATGGGAAAACCGCGGCAATGGCACGTTGGCGCTGGTGCTGCCGGCCTCACTTTCCGATCTTTACGGCGAACGCCCGGCCGGACGGCTGGCGCAACTGGCGCGGATCACCAACCGCCGGCTGGTGCTGGCGGTCGAGGGTGGGCAGAGCGTGTCGGTGAAGTAGGCGCGGCCTGACAGCAAAACCATGTCGTCGTCGAACTCGCGTTCGAGGACCGGCTTCCTCAGTCCGTCGCTGCTTCGCAGCGCCACCTTCCCCTCCGGAGGGAAAGGAAGGGAGCCTCGTTGGAAAGCGTTGGCGGCAATAGGCTCGCGCCCTTCCTCTACCCCGTCGATCGGGGGAGAGGTGGCTCGGCGAAGCCGAGACGGAGTGGGGGTCGACCTGCCTCGGGCATCGATGGTTCAACCGGGACGATATTTGACGATATCAGACCGCGGCGCGGCGCCCGTCGATCGACCAGGCCCCGGCGCCGGCCATGGCTAGCGCCAGGAATCCACCGGCGATAGCAATATCCTTCATCAGCATCTGCTGGTGCAGGAAGGTGAGCATCGGGTCATCGCCGCCCTGGCCGTAGTGGCCGATGGAGCCCGCAACGATGCAGAAAGCGGCAAGAAGTATCGCAACGACCGGCGTCTGAAAGCCGACCAGTATCAAGAGACCGGCAATCAACTCGAACAGCCCGGTGCCCCAGGCGGCAAGCGTCGGCAATGGCATGCCGAGGCCGGCGAAATAGCCGGTCGTCCCGGCAATGTCGGCGAGCGCGTGGTAGCCGGAGGGAACGAGCAGGGCGGCGAGCAGCAGCCGGGAAATCAGAAGCAATGCATCGCGGGGCATGGTGATCTCCGTTGTCTGTCCGCCGGCTGTTTCGAGACCGATCCTAGCAGGGATGGGACGAGCGTGCGCTTGGGCAGACAACGAAAAAGCGGCGTGGAAAATTCCACGCCGCTTTTTTCAGGCTTGGGAAGGGAAAGCTCAGCCGCGCTTGGCATCGATCGAGTAGGCGCCAGGGCCCGAGGAAGCCAGCAGCAGGAAACCGCCGGTGATGGCGACGTTCTTCAGGAAATGGATCATCTGGTTCTGGTCGGCCCAGCCGGTATGGGCGACAAAGGCCGAGGCGATGGTGAAGACCGCGAGCACCCAGGCGGCGATGCGGGTCTGAAAGCCAACGAGCACGGCAAGGCCGCCGAGCAATTCGATCAGGCCGACGACAATGGCCGTTACGGTCGGCACCGGCAGGCCCATGGCGCCGAAATAGCCGGCGGTGCCCGAAATGGCGGTGAGCTTGCCGAAGCCGGAAAGCAGGAAGATGGCGGCGAGCAGGATGCGGCCGAGCAGGATGGTGGTGGAACTGTTGGACGCGATGCCGGCGCCGGCAGCGGAAGTGTTGATGGACATGGTGGCTCTCCGAAAAGGGTTGATGTCCCGTCAGATAGACCAAGCCGACTGTTCACCAAAGCCGCCAGTCCGGCGACACATTGTTCACAGGACGTACATTTCGGGATCGTTCGACCGACGCAAAATTCTTGTCGCGGCCAGCAGCGGCGGGAGCAAATTGTCCCGCCACAAATTCGGATTTCTAGTTGACGCAATCCCCAAGAAGAGGGCTGCGCGCTTCCCGAGGAAACGCAAGGCACTTTCCCTGGAATGGCTTAACCCGGATGCGTCATGTCCTCCGGCCGCACCAGCCGGTCGTAGTCTGCCTCGCTGACCAGCCCGGTGGCCAGTGCTTCCTCGCGCAAGGTGGTGCCCTTCTTGTGCGCGGTCTTGGCGATCTTGGCGGCATTGTCGTACCCGATCGTCGGCGCCAGCGCGGTCACCAGCATCAGCGAGCGGTCGAGCGCGGCTTTGATGTTGTCTTCGCGAGCCTCGATGCCGACGACGCAATTGTCGGTGAAGGAGATCGAGGCGTCGGCCAACAACTGCACCGACTGCAGGAAGTTGTAGGCCATCAGCGGGTTGTAGACGTTGAGCTCGAAATGGCCCTGGCTGCCGGCGAAGGTCAGCGAGGCGTTGTTGCCGAACACCTGCACGCAGACCTGCGTCAGAGCCTCGCATTGGGTCGGGTTGACCTTGCCCGGCATGATCGAGGAACCCGGCTCGTTTTCCGGCAGCGACAGTTCGCCGAGGCCCGAGCGCGGGCCGGAGCCGAGGAAGCGGATGTCGTTGGCGATCTTGAAGAGGGCGGCGGCCGCCGCGTTGATGGCGCCATGCGAGAACACCATGGAATCGTGCGCGGCGAGCGCCTCGAACTTGTTCGGCGCGGTGACGAAGGCAATGCCGGTAATGTCGGCGATGCGCGCCGCCACCTTTTCCGCAAAGCCGACCGGCGCGTTGAGGCCGGTGCCGACGGCGGTGCCGCCCTGCGCCAGTTCCTGCAGGCCGGGCAGCGTCATCTCGATGCGCTTGATCGAAGAGGCCACCTGCGCGGCGTAGCCGGAAAATTCCTGGCCCAGCGTGAGGGGTGTCGCGTCCTGCGTATGGGTGCGGCCGATCTTGATGATGTGGGCGAAGGCCTTCGTCTTGACCTCGAGCGCAGCGTGCAGATGCTTCAGCGCCGGCAGCAGATCGTGCACGATGCGCTCGGCGCACGCGATGTGCATGGCTGTCGGGTAGGTGTCGTTCGACGACTGGCTCATATTGACGTGGTCGTTAGGGTGCACCGGCTTCTTCGAGCCCATGACGCCGCCCAGAAGTTCGATGGCCCGGTTGGAGATCACCTCGTTGGCGTTCATGTTGGACTGCGTGCCCGAGCCGGTCTGCCAGACGACCAGCGGGAAATGATCGTTCAGCTTGCCGTCGATCACCTCTTGCGCCGCCTCGATGATCGCCTTGCCGACTGCCGGATCGAGCCGCTTCAACTCCATATTGGCTTCCGCCGCCGCTCGCTTGACGATGCCGAGCGCACGCACGATCGAGGCCGGCTGCTTTTCCCAGCCTATCCTGAAATTGCCGAGGGAACGCTGCGCCTGCGCGCCCCAGTAACGGTCGGCGGCAACCTCGATGGGGCCGAACGTGTCGGTTTCGGTTCTGGTCCTGGCAGCGGTCACTTGTCTCTCCGACGATCGAATTCGGCAACGGCGTATCGCGTTGCACAATGGCCTTCAAGCAGAGATTGCGGCCGGCAGGCAGTAAATCGGTTGAAGCAGTAGCGCCGCCCTTCGGAATCCTGCACCCTCCACTTTCGTGTGAAGGAAATTGCTCCTCAGTGCGGCTTGATCCCATAAAGTGGACGGAAACTTGCGGATTTAGCTCGATGAGATCATGTCGAGCTGGCGGATTGCTCTACGCAAACTTCCCCGAGGATCAGCAATGCGCAATTCACGTCTACCTACTCTACCTACGAGCGACGCTGCCACACAAACTACCATCCGTGCCGGCGTCTCACTGGCAACAGCAGCGATGAGGTAGCTTATGCACTTGTCCTTCTGTTCAGTTTCCGTCCAAAATCCGGCATCGCATCCGGATCGAGCTTCGGATCGCGAAGCGAGAATTTCAAGTCCACCCTGGGAGCGCCTCCACATGGCCTCGGAGTTTTCCAAGATGCATGGTGGCAAGGTCGAAGCCGTCTCGACGTCGCAAGTGACGCTCTTTGTCCTCCGTATTTTGCTGAAAGCGCGCCTGATCGCGGACCGTCAGCTCGGAACCTTTTTCCTCCAACGGCGCAGCTTTGTCCTGAGATAGGATCTATAGCCGAACGGAAGTGTTCGCCGTCCGGAAGGCGTGCTTGTCCGCGCCTCCAGACGCTGGCGCACGACGCTCATCAGTCTGCAGAACGCGGGTGTTTCCAATGATTGCACCCGTTTGACGAGATTGTCGGGCAATGGCTTTGAGCGCCAGTCGAAATAAGCCTCGTAGTCTTGCGGCGTTGCGATCAGGTGCTGGAGATAGGCTGCAAGATCGCTGGCGCTGGCGAAGGCACTGGCGTCAATAAAGGAGTGCTCCGGAACGAACTCGTCCACATTGGGAGCGCCAAGGTAGATCGGCACCGTGCCCGCCATGAACGCGTCATAGATTTTCTCGGTGACATAGTCGGCCTCGATCGAGTTCTCCATGGCCAGGCAGAATTTGTGCCGCGCAATGGTTTCGATCTTGGTCTTCGAGCCCAGATCGGGGCCAGAGACCGATCGGTTGTGGCGATATCGGCCATAAGAATCGATCTTGATGTGGCGCGCCAGTTCGTTCGCCAAATCGACACGGCCGCTATAATTCAGGCCGGCCGACTGGAAGAGTGCGACCGGCGCTTCTTCCGTTTTCGGCACGATTGGTCTGGCCAGCGCATCTTTCCACCACACCGCACGCGGAAGGTAGGGTACCCAGACATCGGACCGGGATTCATGCGTCATGATGATATCGAAGTGCCGCATGAATTTGGGGTCGGCAAGTCGCTTGTAGTTTTGGCCGCATTCCATCGACCAGGCGACCCAATATTGACCAGGGTATTTGTAGGCATCGCCAACTTCGCGAAAGTTCGGAATATGGAAGACGACTGCCGCGGCCTCGGAAATCCGTCGTTTGTCCAGTGTCCACCGCCCGGGCATTTCGCACTGTATCGACGCGATATCGACGGGTTTGCTGAAGAACGTTGTGTAGAAGAGGATCAGTGGATCGATAGACGGCATGGCACCACGAATGTCTGAAGCATTGCTCAATCTGCAGACAGACGCGGTATCGGAAGTTTGGTCAAGTGCTCCGCTTGTTCGAGGCCGAGGGCCGTCCAAACGGTCACCCCGCCGTATACCCGCCATCGATCGCGAAAATGCCGCCGCTGGTCCACGCCGCCTCGTCGCTGGCGAGATAGACGGCGATGCCGGCAAGATCGCTGGTCTGGCCGATGCGGCCGAGCGGGTAGCTGCGCTCGACATAGGTTTTCAGCTCGGCTTGCGCTGCCGCCGGCAGGTTGTCGATCGACTTGCGCCGCATGGCGGTGTCGACCGTGCCGGGCGCAATCGCATTGACCCTGATGCCGCGCGGACCAAGCTCGAAGGCCAGCGACTTGGTCAGCGAATTCAGCGCGCCCTTGGACAAGGAATACAGGCTCGACGGCCGCTTCGGGATCATCTTGTCGGCGAAGTAGGACGAGATATTGATGACGGAGGCGTTGGCGCCGAGATGCGGCAGCAGCCGCTGGGTAAGGAAGAACGCCGCCGTCACATTGAGCGCGAAGGATTGCTGGAATTGGTGCTCGGTGACGGTCTCGAAAGGCACCAGATAAGCGACGCCGGCATTGTTGACGAGGATGTCGAGCGGGCCGGTTGCTTTCGCGCGATCGACCACGGCATCGATGCCGGACGAGGTCGAGAGATCGGCCGACTGGGTGCCGACGTTGCCCGCCGCCGCAAGTGTCTCGCGGGCGGTCTCGAGCTTGCTGGTGTCGCGACCGACGATCAGCACGTCGGCGCCCTCGCGCAAGAAAGCTTCCGATATCGCCAGGCCGATGCCGTCCGAGCCGCCGGTCACCAGTGCTCGCTTGCCAGAAAGTCTCATTGAAGGCCAAGTCGCATCGAATGCTCTCGCTGTTGCCCGCGTCACGAAGGCAATGCCGATCGGCGAGGGCGGTCAAGCCGCCGGCCTATCGCTCAGTATGAACTTCGGTTGGCCGCGTGCCGATCCGGTTACCGCAGCAGCGACTGCGACGTCGGCGTCAGGCGCAAGGTTTCGGTCCGCCAGGTCACATCGGCCGCTTGCCATTGGGGCGAAGCGGCAACTGCGGCTTCGTAACTGGCATGCGCCTCGGGACTGTCGAAACCCGTCACCGCGATAAAGACGTTTTCGCTCAAGCGCACCGGCAGGCGGGGAAAGCTGTTTTCAGCGTGCTCGGTGATGAAGGCGCCAAGCAACCGTCCGCCGGCGCCGATAAGGACCGGAACGGCGTCCGTTTCGAAATTGCCGGCGAAATCGGCTTCGGCGCCAGACCGCAGATGATGAATCTGGATGACAACAACACCGGTCAAGCCATTGTCTGCGCTCAACTTTCCATCCGCCGGCATGGCGCCTCGCTGCGAGCCTGACAGATCGAAGCCGGCGCCTGGCCATGCCGGCTTCAAGAGCAGTACATCGTCGGAATCGATCATCGTCGCATTGGCGGCGTCGCGGTGCGCCGTCCACACCGGCCCGTCATAGAAGGCGGTGAGCGCCTGCTTCCGCGCTTCCATGCCACCGAAGCCGCGCAGCCAGACGAACATGTCGGGGCGGTCGAGGTCGCGGAACTGTCCGATGATGGTCATGCCGGCGTGTTCCTGGCCTTCGATGAACCGACTGTCGAAGATGTCGATCAGCGTCTCGCGCCGGCCCGGCTTCAGCGTGTACTGCCGCAACTCGACGACAGGCGAAGCGAGCAGTTTTGCCGCCGCAGGCGCATTCAGGGGTACGGTCATTGTGTCGTCTCCAAAAAACAGGATGATCATCCGGTTTATAAAACAGACCGGTTGTCCTGTTTTGTCAATCTGCTATCGTTGGCAAATGTCAGCAGAGATTGCTCGGGCTCCGAAAGGGCCGCCGCGAAAACGCACCAACGATCCCGAAGGGCTGCGCAACAAGGTGCTCGATATCGCCGAAGCGTCGTTCCAGGCGCGTGGCTATCATGCATCCGCCCTTGGCGAGCTGATGACGACCGCAGGCGTCAGCGGCGGCGCGCTGCATCATCATTTCCCGACGAAGAAGGCGCTCGCTCTGGCGGTGATCGAGGAGCGCGTGGCAGCGGCCCTCGATGAAACCTGGATCAACCCTGTACGGGCGGCAGGCTCGGCGCGCGAAGGCGTGCGCGCGGTGTTCGAGGCGGTGGCGACCGAGCTTGAGCAGCAAGGCTTCGTGCGCGGCTGTCCGCTCAACAATCTGGCGCATGAACTGTCGCTCGCTGACCCGGATTTCCGCGCCGCTCTGGACGATATCTTTGCCGGATGGCGTCAGGCGGTTGCCGACAAGGTGCGAGCCGACCAGCAGTCGGGGAGGGAGCAGGGCACCGACCCCGAGCGCTTTGCGGCACTCGCCATCGCCGCCTATTCCGGCGCCATGTCGATGGCCAAGGCGGCACAGGATGCCAGCGTGCTGCGCGATTGCCTGGCCGAACTTCAGGGTAGCTCAACGCCGCCATTCCCGAGCAGAGCGAAGCGGCGTAGCAGGATCCTGCTGCGGCCGGGAAAACCTTGAGGCCGGAACTGCGCTGTTCTAGTTGGAAAGCGGCTTGATCGTCTCGTAACCGTTCACCGATTCCGCGCTGGTCCCTTCGTCGTAGCGCCGGGCGAGGGACGCTTGCAGATCAGGCGCATAAAGCGCGGTAAATGTGTCCAGCGTTTCGCCGGCGCCGTTCTTGAAGGTCTCCGTGACCGCCAGCACGTTGTATTTGCAGCCGCCGACACTGAACGTCTCCTTGCCCTTGACGACCAGGCTCAGCGTCTTGGTGCTCTTCGGCTGCTTGTTCGGCGACAGCTCGACGAATTCGATCGTGCTCTTGGCTCCCGTCTTCAGCGGAAACAGTTTTCGCAGATCGGAAAACGGGATCGTCGCCACCCGTCCGGTATCGCTGTCGCGAAACACTTCGACCAGGCCGGCAAACAGGAACTGTGTCTGCGGCGATTGCGATTCGTAGGTGTTGGCAACGGAGACCATGCCGCCGGCCACCGGCCGAAACTCGCTGCGGACGCCGGGCATTTCCAGAACGAAGCCGGCCTTGGCCGATTTTGCGTCGACACAATCGGCGGCATGCACCGCAGCCGCCGGCAGCAACCCAGCCAGCACCACGCCTATCGAAACGGCTCTCATGAAATCCTCCCCTCTGCTTGTATTTGCTGCGCGCCAGCATGACCCAAGAAATGCCAGAGCCTCAGTGCCGTGTCGACCTGCCATTCCTGGCAACTGGACGGTGGGGCGCCGGCTGTGCTGAATTTCAGGTCATGAATCGCAAGCTCGTCCTCTCCCGTCGCAATTTCCTCGCACAGGCAGCCGGCCTTGCCATGGCTGGCATGCTGCCGCGCGCCGCGCTTGGCCAGACCGGCAAGCGCATCCAGCCCATCGACGCCACCTTTCTGTTCATCGCCGATGTCCATGCCTGCCGCATGTCGAGCGGCCTCAGCCCCAACTGCCTGGAGGAAGGCAAGACCGATGCCGCGCTGTTGCGCAATGTCGCTGTCCTCAATGGCTTGGCCGGCCGGCAATGGCCAGTCGAGATCGATGGCGTTGCAACCCGCCTGCGTTCGGCCGGCAGCCGCATCGATGCGCCGCTCGGCCTCGTTGTCGGCGGCGACATCACCGACGATGGCGGCGGCCAGATCACCGAGCCCAGCGAAGGCACGCAACTGTTGCAGTTCAGCCAGCGCTATCAACAAGGCGTCGGCCCGGACCGCGTGCACATGCCGGTCTATGTCGGCCTCGGCAACCACGATCTCGACCAGAACGGCTCGCCGCCCCATGTCGACTGGTATCGGCGTGAACTGCGCGACTATGTCGAGGTCAACCACCGCCCCGGCGTGTTCTTCAAGCCGCCGGTGCCGGCCACCGAATACGATGTCGACACCGACTGCTATTCCTGGGACTGGGGCGGCCTGCATCTCGTCCAGACCCACCGCTTTGCCGGCGACACCGGCCACGGCGCGGTGAGCAGCCTGCCGTGGCTGAAGCAGGATCTGGCGACCTACGCGGCGGATGGCCGTCCCGTCATCCTGTTCCAGCACTATGGCTGGGACACTTTCTCGGTCGAGCGCTGGGACCCGGCCAAGCGCACCTATGACGATGACGGCGCAGGCGCGCCGCACTGGTGGAGCGAGGCCGACCGCCAGGCGATGCTGGCGGCGCTGAAGGGCTACAATGTCATCGCCATCTTCCATGGCCATCAGCACGAAGTGCCTATGATCTACAAAAGCGATGGCCTCGACCTGTTCAAGCCGAAGGCTGCCTATATGGGTGGCTTCGCGCTGGTGAGGGTAACCGGGGACGGCATGGACGTGGTGCTGGGCGAGGCGGCGGGCGACCGGGGCGGGGTCAAGTTCACCAGCGCCTTCAGCAAGAGCCTCAGCCTCTGACAAGAAAAAGGCGGCCTTGAGCCGCCTTCCTCATTGCCTGCAAGATCGAATCAGAGCGCCTTTTTGATCTTGTCCTTCACGTCGCCATAGACCTTCTGCACCTTGCCGGCGGTCTTGTCGGCCGTGCCTTCGGCCTGGGTCTGCCTGTTGCCGGTCGCCTTGCCGCCGACCTCCTTGACCGAGCCCTTGACCTGCTTGGCCACGCCGGCAACCTGATCCTTGTTCACCATCTTTGCATCTCCTGGGATTCCGGGGATTCATTCGCAGGAGGCAAACGGGCCGGCTTGGCTTAGGTTCCCTGGGCGGCGATCATCGTCGCATCTGGTCGCTTATATGGTCGCCGAAACGCTTTGCCGCGTCGTATCGTGTGACTAATGTGACGAAATTTTGGGGAGACCGCCTTGGCTGTATTTACGCTCATCATCGCCAACAAGTGCTTTTCGTCCTGGTCGCTGAGGCCATGGGTGGCGATGAAGCATCTGGAGATCCCGTTCGAGGAAGGTTTCGTGCGCCTGCGCACGCCCGAGACTTTTGCCGCTCTGGCGAAAGTCTCGCCCACCGGCCTTGTGCCAGTGTTGAATCACAATGGCAGGATTGTCTGGGAAACCCTTGCCATCCTTGAATATCTGGCCGACCTGTTTCCGGAGAAAAAACTTTGGCCGCAGGATATCGGCGCCCGCGCCTTGGCTCGCTCGGTGGCGACCGAGATGCATTCCGGCTTTCGCGAGGTGCGCTATGGCTGGCCGATGAATTTGCGCCGGCCGAAGGGCCACAAGCCGCTCGACGCCGAAGGCGAAATGCAGCGCGCGCGCATCGAAACGATCTGGCGCCAGTGCCGGGAACAATACGGCAAAGGCGGCCCCTTCCTGTTCGGTCATTTCACCGCGGCCGATGCCATGTATGCACCTGTCGTCACCCGCTTCGACACCTATGGCGGCAAGCTCGCGCCCGACACGCGCGCCTACGTCGACGCCGTGTTGGCAACGCCGGCGATGCGGCACTGGTATGCGGAAGCAGCGAAGGAGACTTGGCCGGAACCCGGCCCGGACGAATAGGACCACTAATGACATCACGGTGAGTGACCGATGGCCAGCAATGATGGACCGCGTGAGACTACCGCGCCAACAATCTTCCACTGCCGGCTGATCCCGCCTCGGCCGGACTTCGCCTTCACCCTGACGGAGGAGGAGAGGGAGTTGATGGGCCGGCATGCCGACTATCTGCGCGGCAAGCTTGCCGAGGGCGCCATGATCCTGGCCGGGCCGGTCGCCGACCCGGCCGGCCCTTGGGGTCTGCTGATCCTGCGTGTCGGCAGCGAAGCCGAGGCAAGAGCGGTCACCGACGGCGATCCGGTGTCGAGCTCCGGCCGCGGTTTCCGCTACGAGATCCTGCCGCTGATCAGCGCGATCCTGTAGGCGAGCGTAAGTTTAAGGAAAAGTGTGCAAACGGTTTTCCCTTGGGAATTGTGTCAGACAACGGCACATACAAGAACGCCTCTCGCACCGTTTAATGTGCGGGAGGCGTCCTTTTGCCAGCATTACCGAGATTGCTCTCTGAATTGCTGACACCACGGAAATGCGCCGGCTTGCGATTGGTTCCGGGGCGTGAAATATTTTTTGGGAACGCCTTGCGCTCCGCCACCTCGTCAGTTGAGGCTTATGCCTCAGGCATCCTCAGGTTGAATTTGGGCTGCGGCCAAACCAGAAATTGACTCGGCGCTAAGAGAAGTCTATAAGAAATATGTCGATATTTGTTTGACCGACTTTTGTTATCCGCGCATGATGCGCGCCTTTGACGAACTTCCCCATCAAAAATCGAGACAAAACGCTGTTGTGCAGTCGCACGATGGTGAACGAATATTTGCCAGGGAAAGGGTTCTTCATGGCCACCGGCACAGTGAAATGGTTCAACGCCACCAAAGGTTTTGGTTTTATTCAGCCTGACGACGGCTCCGCCGACGTTTTCGTCCACATCTCGGCCGTAGAGCGCGCCGGCATGCGTGACATCGTCGAGGGCCAGAAGCTTGGCTACGAGATGACCCGCGACAACAAGTCGGGCAAGATGTCCGCCGACCAGTTGAAGGCGGCCTGATAAGGAATTCGGCCTTCCGGTGACCACGGATGTACTGGCACCGATGAAAGGCTGAAAGGAGCGCCTTGCGCATCCAACTGGATGCGCGGCGCTTTCATGGAAGGTCAGGCGGTGCCTGGCCTTTTTCATTTTGTGCGTCGTGCCGCTAAAAGTGCGCCGCACGCCGGCCGGAACGTGCTAAGGGACGCTCCAGCAATCTGAACCGCCCATACTGCCCCGCTGCCGTATTGCTTTGGTCGTAATCGAAGACCGCTCTCGCTCTATCGGCACCAGGCTCCCGACAGGAGAAAGTTTTGACCACTCAATCCAAGACCGCCGACCAGGCCGGCTCGCTGTTCAGCAAGACGCAAACCCAGTCGATGTCACTCAACCGCATCCTGTCCGAGCGTGATGCCGTCAGCGAGGCGCGCGAAGCCAAGACCGCGCGCTTGCGCGAACTGCGCAAGGAAAAGGAAGCCGACGACATGGCAGCGGCCGCAGTCCTTGCGGCGCTGCCGAAGCGGGCAGGCAAACGCTGATGGCCACCAAGCGCGTACCGCCGACGCCGATCGATGCCGATGCGACCATAGCGTCCATGGTCCCGGGCCTGGACAAGCCGGTCGAATATGTCCGCCGTGTGCTGGAAAAGCTCGAGCGCTGCAAGCGCGCGCATGGCGATGCCCAGGTGCGCGTCGGCGTGCGCGGCCGTGCCGAAGCCCCGAACTATCTGGTCGAATATGTCCGCGAGGACAAAAGGACCCAGGAGCGCGTGACCTACCAGGATGCCGCCTATAGCGGCAGCACGCATCGCGAACTGGCGGCGCACCACATTGCCGAGGCGAGGAACTGGTCGCCCGAGGAAATGAACATCACAGCGGTCTCGGCGCTGATCGGCCGCTTGCGCAATCCGCGCGCACCATCATCCCGCTTTTCCGACGAGGACTGACATGGCCATAAAGTTTTCCACCAAGGACCAGCCGGCAGCGCCGGCTGCTGCCACTGCAAAGCAGGCCAAGCCCGCTGCCGCGCCGAAGGCCGCCGAACCGTCGGCAACCGATCTGTTCGAGGCGCCAGCCGCCACGCCCAAGGGCAAGGCAGGCAAGAAGAAATAGCGCCTTGCCGCACCAAGCCGATCGCAATCTCGCAGCACCTGGGCTGGTCGCGTTGGCCGCCAGGGATATCCGGTCGTCAAAACAGGACGACCAGCCGGTTTTCGATTGCCAGAGCTGCGGCGCCTGCTGTTCCTACTCGGCCGAATGGCCGCGCTTCTCGACCGAGGACGATGCGCAACTTGACCGGATTCCGGAAAAGTTCGTGTCCGCCGACCTGTCCGGGATGCGCTGCGAGGGCGTGCGCTGTTCGGCGCTTACGGGCGAGATCGGCAAGCACACGGCCTGCGGCATCTACGAGATCCGCCCGGACGTCTGCCACGCCTGCATGCCTGGCGGCGACGATTGCCTGATGGCGCGCAAGGCGCACGGGATGCCAACGATCTAGCCGACGCCCACCTTGCCTGATCCCACATCCCCCGATAGCTTCCACTACGGGCAGGGCGTTGGAGGAACCATGAGCATCGAATTCCTGTTGACGTCGCTGATCGTCGTGGCTTCGCCCGGCACCGGCGTTCTCTACACGCTGAGCGCCGGGCTTTCGCGAGGCACGCGCGCCTCGATCACTGCTGCATTCGGCTGCACGCTTGGCATCATCCCACATATGGCCGCCGCCATCACCGGCCTGGCGGCGCTGCTGCACACAAGTGCTGTCGCCTTCGAGACGCTGAAATATCTCGGCGTCGCCTATCTCCTCTACATGGCCTGGAACACGCTGAAGGAGAAGGGCGGCCTGAGCGTCGATGAAAACGCGGCACCCCGCTCGGCAGCCAAGGTCATCACCTCCGGCATCCTGATCAACATCCTGAACCCGAAGCTGTCGATCTTCTTCTTTGCCTTCCTGCCGCAATTCGTCAGCACGACCGAACCGAACGCATTTGCCAAGATGCTGGAGCTCTCGAGCGTCTTCATGCTGCTGACCTTCGTCGTCTTCGTCGCTTACGGCATCTTTGCCGCCTCGATCCGCAGCCATGTCGTGTCGCGGCCGATGGTGCTGACCTGGATGCGCCGCACCTTCGCCGGCGCCTTTGTCATGCTCGGCGCCAAGCTGGCGCTGGCTGATCGATAGAACAGGAGCTGCCAGGCCTCGGCCTACTCTTCGTCGGTTCCGGATCCGGTCCGGATGCCTAGACGCCAGGCCGAGGGCGGAAGGCCGATCATCTTCTTGAAGGCGCGGCTGAACGCTGCCTCGGATTCGTAGCCGATTTCAGCGGCGATGCTGGCCATGTTGCTGGAGCCGGCGCTGAGCAGCTCCGAGGCGATCTGCATGCGCCATTTGGCGAGATAATGCATTGGCGGCATGCCGACCAGCCTGGTGAAGCGTTCGGCGAGCACGCTGCGCGACAGCGCGGAGTCCTTCGCCAGCGCCTCCACCGTCCAGTTATGCGCCGGCCGGTCGTGGATCAGCGCCAGTGCCCTCGCCAGGTGCGGATCGCGCAGGCCAGCCAGCCATCCCGTGGTTTGTGGCGGCAGCGATTCCAAGTAGCGGCGCAACACGTCGACAAACATCAGTTCGCTCAGTTTGGTGAGCACCGTTTCACTGCCTGCGCGCTTTTGCGCCACCTCCGTGACAGCCAGGTTGATGAACTGGCTGAGCCAGCCGCCATCGCCTTTGGCATCTCCGGCCTTGATCACCGACGGCAAAGCCTCGAGCAGTGGATTGAAAGGCTGTGCATCACAGGCGAGATAGCCGCAAACCAGCCTGGCCGAGGCCGCGCCGTCGCCGGCGCAGTTGATGTAAACCGGCATCCGGCCGGCTGTTGCGATGTCGAGAACGTCGGCTGTCGGCGGATCGGCGCGCAACGCCGGATTGCTTAATGTGCGGGTCGCTCCTGGTGAAGACGACGACTTCGCCGGCCTCCAGCGCGATCGCTTCCTGGCCGACGATGCGCGCGAAGCAGCGACCGGCCGTTACCACATGGTAGGAGATCAGATGGTCCGCACCGGGCAGGATCTTCGGCCGGATGGACGATGGCGCCGGCGAGCAGACGGCCCACGGCTCGTGGCCCTCAATGTCAAAAAACGTCGCGCCGGTAAGGCGTACCGTCCTCAACAGGTCAGACAGAGCATCCCCGGCCATTCCGTTTCGTCCCGCACCCGGCTAGCCGGTGAGCCATCCCTTTCGAGTTCCGGACGCGCTGTCAAGCGAGGCGGACGCCGTATCATTCAGTTCGCGGCCAGAACTCCTAAACCTGCACCGGTGCTCAAGCGCTGCCGAGAGTGGGCGCTGAGTGCTGTCGAAACCAACCAGGGACAAAAGTCATGACGGTACATAAGGGCGGGTGTTTTTGCGGCGCCGTGGAAATCGAAGTGCACGGAGCCGCCGAGGCAATGGGCTATTGCCATTGCGGTTCTTGTCGATCGTGGTCGGCGTCTCCCGTGAACGCATTCACGCTGTGGAAGCCTCAGAACGTCAAGGTCACCGGGGGCGCGGAGTTCCTGTCCGGGTTCGAGAAGACCGAAATGAGCGATCGCCAGTTCTGCACGAAATGCGGTGGTCATCTGATGACCGTTCATCCGCCGCTCGGCCTGGTCGATGTCTATGCGGCAACGATACCAGGCGTGAAATTCACGCCTGGGGTTCACGTCAACTACGCTGAGACCGTGCTGCCGATGAAGGACGGGCTGCCCAAGCTCAGGGACTTTCCGGCTGAGCTCGGCGGCTCCGGCATCGCGGTGCCGGAATAAGGGCCCGGCCACTGCTCGCCATTTTTGACAACGACAATTCAAGACAGGAGATTGTTCATGGAAATCGCAACATTTCGCGCCACGCAGGAGCCGATCAAGGATCTCTATCGCAGGGATGCGAAGGCCGCGTTCCTCACCTTGAAGGCCAAAGGCGTCGCCGACGCGTCCACCGTCACCTGCCAGGTCGAGACCGGACGCGGGCTGGCGCTTGCCGGCATCCATCCGATGGCCGGGGGCAGCGGCCAGGAACTGTGCTCCGGCGACATGCTGCTGGAGGCGCTGATCGCATGCGCCGGTGTCTCGATGCGCGCGGCGGCGGCCGTGCTCGAAATTCCGATCAGGTCCGCCGAAGTTTCCGCGGAAGGTGACGTCGATCTTCGCGGCACGCTCGGCGTGACTGCGGGTGTTCCAGTGGGCTTCAAGGAAATCCGCTTGCGGTTCGACATCGACACCGACGCTCCCCAAAGTCAGCTCGACCAACTGCTCGAACTCACGGATCGCTATTGCGTGATCTTCCAGACCATCCAGAACAGTCCCAGCACCACGGTGAAGCTGCACCGCGTCATCCAGTGACCAGAAAACCGGCCCGGAAACTCGACTTGAGCGAGATTCCGGGCTGGGAACGGTAGTGCCGTATCGGGCAACGCTTCTATCCCTTGACGTAACCCATCGCCTCGACGATCAGCCCGTCCGCGACACGCATCAGGTTGACGCCGCGGATGGAGTTGCCGTCGGCCATGAAGTAGCGCCAGCGGATCGTCGCCCGTTCGCCGGCGACGAAGGTTTCCTCGAGGTCGAAGCGCGTGCCGGGCTGGGTAGCGATCGCCGACCATAGGTCAATGCACGCCTCTTTGCCGGCATGGCGGGCGCCGTCCGGCGCCGGCACGGTGTTTTCGATAACGCAATCCTGCGCCACCAACTCGGCAAGCGCGGACGGATCGTGCAGCTGGAACACATCGTTGAAGCGATGCATGATCTCGGCCGTCTGCCGGGACAAATCATTCCCGGCTGCGTCCATGATAAGCTCCTGTTTCATCATATTCTCCCGGTTTCATTGATCTTTGACGGCTTTGACCAGCACGGCCTTTAGGGCGATCTGAGGCACGCCGGCCAAGGCGCGCGAGACGAGGCAAGTCGCCTTGGCCGACTGCGCCAGGCGTTCGAACTCGTCTTCGGCGAGATCCGTGACCTCCGCCTCCGTTTCGAGCTCGATGCGGGTGATCGTCGGCCCGGCGGCGGTCGCGCCGAGATGCACCTTGGCGACGGTGCGGATGGTGCGGGCGACGTGGCCTTCCTGGCCGAGGATGAAGGTCAGCGCCATCGAGAAGCAGCCGGCATGTGCTGCCCCGATCAGCTCTTCGGGATTGGTGCCCGGACCGTTCTCGAACCGCGACGGAAAGGAATAGGCGCCTTCGAAGACGCCGCTGCCAAGCCGCAGACGGCCGCCGCCTTCCTTCAGCGTGCCTTGCCATTCTGCGGAAGCTTCACGGATGGTCATGGTCGTTCTCCTGGTTCGGGGTTGAAAAGCGGGCAATTGGGTCAGGCGCAGTCGATGACAACCTTCCCGAACACGTCGCCCTGCTGGAAGTGGCGGTACGCTTCGGGGGCTTCGGCAAAGGGGAAGACCCTGTCGACAACGGGCTTGAGGCGATGCTGCGACACGGCGCGCAGCATGGCCTCGAGATTGCTGCGGCTGCCGACGAACAGGCGGCTGATGGTGGCGAGGCTGCGCTGATAAAGCGCTGCCGGCATCTCGATCGATCTGCCACTGGCGTCCTGCAGCGTCAGCAGCACGATGTGTCCATAAAGCGTGCTGGCAATCAGCGACTGCGCGAAGGTGGCCGGGCCGCCGGTTTCGACGACGAGGTCGATGCCGCCTGTCTGCTCGCGCGCCCAGCCGCCCCATTCCGGTATGTCGGTGCTGGAGACAACGAGGTCGGCGCCCAGCGCCCGCAGCCTGTCGGCCTTCTCCGCGCGCGATGTGATGGCGACAACCCGGCAGCCGAGCAACTTGGCGAACTGCAGAGCAAACAGCGAAACGCCACCCGAACCGATGGTGAGAACCCATTGACCAGGCTTCGGAATCCGGGTCCCGGTCACCGCGTTCCAGGCCGTCACGCCGGCGCAGGTCAGCGTCGCCGCTTCGTGCCAGCTCAGATGATCGGGCAGTCGCGCCGCCCATTGTTCGTCGAGCACGGCAAACTCAGTCAGCATGCCGTCAAGCGTACAGCCGAGCTGGTCGATCAGACCGGCATTGATGCGGCCATCGATCCAGCGGGCGAAGTAGCTGCCGGTGACGCGGTCGCCGACGGCAAAACGGGTGACGGCATCGCCGATTGCGACGACGTCACCGGCTCCGTCGCTCAGCGGCACGATGCCTTGCCGCGCCGGCAAGGGATAGGTGCCGCCAAGGATCATCGTGTCGCGCCGATTGAGCGAGGCGGCGCGGACTCGCACCACGATCTCATGCGGTTTCGGTTCCGTCCGCGCCTCGTCGCGCATCGCCAGGGATTCGGTTCCACCAAACCCTTCGAGACGGTAGCTGCGCATGTCACTCCCCTTAATAGTATATAGACTGATCCACATATTATATAGACCGATTGTCATATTCTTGGCAAGGCCTATAATGCGTCACTGCTGACAGAGGTTGACATGGCCAACGACACCCGCACCCGCATACTCGAGACCACAGGCTTGTTGCTCAGGCAGCGCGGCTATCACGGCACCTCGCTCAACGACATTCTGGGCGCCAGCGGGGCGCCGCGCGGCTCGCTCTATTTTCATTTCCCAGGCGGCAAGGACCAACTGGTCATCGAGGTGACGCGCAACAGCGTTGCCGACGTCACGAAAAGGCTGGGCGAAGCACTGGCAGCCGAGAGCGATCCTGCAGTGGCCGTCCATCACATCTACCAGTCGGTCGGGCGCATGCTGGAGGACAATGATTTTTCGCTGGGTTGCCCCATCGCGCCGGTGGTGCTGGATTCACCCACCGATGTGCCGGAACTGGCGGAACTCTGCCGATCGGCTTTCGAGCAATGGATCGGCTTGCTGCGACAGGCCTTTGTCAGGGCAGGAGTGCCCGAACGCCGGGCGCATGCCCTGGCACTGCTGGTCGAATCCTCGCTGGAAGGGCTGATGGTGATTGCGAGGGCCACCCGCGATCGTGGCCCGGTGCTGGTGGTGGCCGACGAGGTGGCGGCGCTTGTCGAGCAGGCGGTGCTTGCAGGCAAGGTTGCGCGGCAGGCGGACAGCGCCGCCTAACCATCCGCTTTCCAAAACAAAAAGGGCGCCTCTCGGCGCCCTTTCCGTATGCATAAGCCGGATAGCTTGGATTAGAAATCCATGCCGCCCATGCCGCCCATGCCGCCGCCGCCCATGCCGCCAGGCATGCCGCCGCCAGCAGACTCCTTCTTGGGAGCCTCCGCGATCATGGCTTCGGTGGTGACGAGCAGGCCGGCGACCGAAGCCGCGTCCTGGAGAGCGGTACGAACGACCTTGACCGGGTCGACGATGCCCATGGCGATCATGTCGCCATACTCGCCGGTCTGGGCGTTGTAGCCGTAGGTCGCGCCCTTGTTGTCGAGGATCTTGCCGGCAACGATCGAAGCTTCAGCACCTGCGTTCGAAGCGATCTGACGGGCCGGAGCCTGCAGTGCACGACGAACGATGTTGATGCCGGCAGCCTGGTCGGCATTGACGCCGGTGACCTTGATGTTGGCCGAAGCGCGCAGGAGAGCGACGCCGCCGCCTGCAACGATGCCTTCTTCCACGGCCGCACGGGTCGCGTTGAGGGCGTCATCGACGCGGTCCTTCTTTTCCTTGACTTCGACTTCCGTCGCGCCGCCGACACGGATCACCGCAACGCCGCCGGCGAGCTTCGCCAGACGTTCCTGCAGCTTCTCCTTGTCGTAGTCCGACGTGGTCTCTTCGATCTGCTGCTTGATCTGGGCAACGCGGCCCTGGATCTCGGCCTTCTTGCCGGCGCCGTCGACGATGGTGGTGTTCTCCTTGGAGATCGACACCTTCTTGGCGCGGCCGAGCATGTTGAGGCCGACATTCTCGAGCTTGATGCCGAGGTCTTCCGAGATGACCTGGCCACCGGTCAGGATGGCGATGTCTTCCAGCATGGCCTTGCGGCGATCACCGAAGCCTGGCGCCTTGACGGCGGCGATCTTCAGGCCGCCGCGCAGCTTGTTGACGACCAGCGTGGCCAGAGCCTCGCCTTCGACGTCTTCCGAGATGATAAGAAGCGGCTTGGAGGTCTGCACGACGGCTTCGAGAACCGGCAGCATGGCCTGGAGGTTGGACAGCTTCTTCTCGTGCAGGAGGATGTAGACGTCCTCGAGCTCGGCAACCATCTTGTCGGCGTTGGTGACGAAGTAGGGCGAGAGATAGCCGCGGTCGAACTGCATGCCTTCGACGACTTCCAGCTCGGTCTCGGCGGTCTTGGCTTCCTCAACCGTGATGACGCCTTCATTGCCGACCTTCTGCATCGCTTCGGCGATCATGGCGCCGACCGACTCGTCGCCATTGGCCGAGATCGTGCCGACCTGGGCAACTTCCTCGGAGGTCTTGATCTTCTTGGCAGCCTTGCCGAGAGCCGCAACGACTTCGGTGACGGCCAGATCGATGCCGCGCTTCAGATCCATCGGGTTCATGCCGGCGGCAACGGCCTTGTGGCCTTCCTGGACGATCGACTGCGCCAGAACGGTCGCGGTCGTGGTGCCGTCGCCGGCGATGTCGTTGGTCTTCGAAGCAACTTCGCGGACCATCTGCGCGCCCATGTTTTCGAACTTGTCTTCAAGCTCGATTTCCTTGGCGACGGTGACGCCGTCCTTGGTGATGCGCGGTGCGCCGAACGACTTGTCGATGACGACGTTGCGGCCCTTGGGGCCGAGCGTGACCTTCACTGCGTCGGCGAGGATGTTGACGCCGCGCAGCATGCGCTCGCGGGCGTCGCGGGAGAATTTTACGTCTTTAGCAGCCATTTTTTAGCTCCTGGCAGGGGGCTTGCGATCAAGCCCGAAATTAGTTGACGGTGAGGCCGATGATCAGCCGATGATGCCCATAATGTCGGATTCCTTCATGATCAGAAGGTCTTCGCCATTGAGCTTGACTTCGGTGCCCGACCACTTGCCGAACAGGATGCGGTCGCCGGCCTTGACGTCCAGCGGGACCAGCTTGCCGGCTTCGTCGCGAGCGCCGGAGCCGACGGCGATGATCTCGCCTTCCTGCGGCTTTTCCTTTGCCGTATCCGGGATGATGATCCCGCCGGCGGTCTTGGATTCGGATTCGACCCGGCGTACGACCACGCGGTCATGAAGCGGGCGGAACTTCGACTTTGCCATTTTTTCTTCCTCGAATGAGAACGGTGAGAGCTGTTCCTCGATCCGGCGGTGCCGGATGTGCGTTAGCACTCACCTGGGGAGAGTGCTAACGTGCGCTGAAATAAGCGCGTGGCTTTCGAGAGTCAAGGCGAACGGTGAGCACAATTGTGCCAATTGGAGCCGTGCCGCGATCCGACGGCAGACCCTACCGGCGCCGCGGCGATTTAAGCACCAGAAGCGGGCATCGTTCCGCCAGCCCATAACCCCCTGTCGGCGCGAGGCGGACACTGTCAAAAAACCGGCTCGCCTCTTCGACCAGCGTCGCCGCCGGGGCGAAACTGTAGACAGTCTGCGAATTCGCATAGACATCGATGGTGCCGATGACCGGCATCTCCCATCCGGTCGTCGCGGCAAGGGCCTCCCGGTCGGCAAACAGCGCATCGAAGGCGTCGAGGATCGCCCGCACCGGAATGGCGCGGTCGGGATCGCCGCCGGCACAAGCCATGGCAATGCGCCATTTGAGTTCGTGGAAGGTCGCGACACCACCGGACAGCGTCAGCGCCCGGACCTCCTGCAGATCGTCCGGCACCTGAGGGCTTGCATAGGCGCGCAATGCAGCCCGCCCACCGGACTTCAGCACACGCGCGATCTCGGCAAGCAGCGCCTGCCGTGCAACCGAGGAGTCCAGCGCCGACAGGCAGCCGTCGCCGATCACCGCCCCGGCGCTTTCGTCGCCCAGCGGCAACTCCAGCCAGTTGCCGATCACCGCCTTGCGTGAGGCGGTATCGCCCGGCCAGATGCCCGATATCATGGCAGTGGACTCGTCGATCGCGAGCATGGTCCTTCCGAGGCCGGCAAGCTCCGGCGTGACCCCGAGCAGCACCACATCGACTGATTGCAGGCTAAGTTCGCGCTCATAGGCGGCGACAGCTTCCGGGGGCGGACACAGCGGCGACCCGAGAAGCCGCCAATGACGGCGAATTGCGTCCCAATGCTCAGTCATGCGGAACGGTTTGGGGAAAGGCTGGACATATTTCCTTCCAGGCTGTTGGTTGCCTTGCGAGTTACCTCATGCAGGAAAGGCCATGGCCCGCATTGCCGTCATAACGCATGAATTTGACCGCTTCCAGAGCCGGCGGGGCCTCCTGCTGCGCCAGGACAGCCCCTACATGCTGTTCGACGTCCTGGCGGAGCTGAAACGGCGCGGTCACTCCGTGCAGATCATGCGTGGACCCTCGGCAAGTCATAACGCCGATATTGCCGTCCTGCATGTCGACGCGACAGTGACGCCATCGGACTATGTCGACTACGCGCGCGGATTTCCGATTTGTCTCAATCTTGGTGCAACCGACATTTCCAAGCGCCGCATCAGCGGTGCGATCCTCGAGGAGGGTGCCAACTGGAGCGGCCAGGTCATCGTCAAGAGCAACCTCAATCATTGGGGGACGCCCGAGGAGCAGCTCAACCGAAAATCCGTTCGCGCCGGCAAGGCAGTGCCTTTCCCGGGCGCGCAGACCTTCGACCGTTATCAGGTGCATGCCTCGCTGGCCGATGTGGCGCCGGAGATTTTCAGGCGTGCCGACCTGATCGTGGAAAAATTCATTCCCGAAATCGAGCCCGACGGGTTTGCGGCGCGGTTCTGGATATTCTGCGGCGATCGGGAGCGCTGCACCCGCTATGTCTCGCCGCAGCGCCTGGTCAAGGGCGACGACACCGTCCGCCGGCAGCCGGTTGCGGTTCCCGACGAACTGCGCGCCTTGCGTCGGAAGCTGGGCTTCGACTATGGCAAATTCGACTTTGTCGTGCATGAGGGCAGGGCCGTGCTGCTCGATGCCAACAAGACCCCAGGTCGCGCCAGGAACCTGTCGAAGATTGTTGCCGCCGGCACAGCCAACCTGGCCGACGGCTTCGAAAACCTCATCCACCAGACCGGACGGGGTCGAATCGGGCGCTAGAGAAACAGTCCCAACTGCGTATGGATGATCGACCGGTAGTCCTCGATGGTGTGGCGGCTTTCCTCCTGGTTCTGGGTCAGCGCCATGCGCACGACGCTGCCGGCCAGCTGGAAGATCAGGAAAACCATACGGCCGAACTCATTGCGTCGCTCTGGCGCGAGAAAGGGGCCGACATGGTCGCAGAACATCGTCGCCTGGCGCCGGGTTTCGGCGATGTCGAGATTCTTCAGCGCCTTGTCAGCCTGGATGGCGTTTTGCAGGTCCTGAATGGCGGGGTCGCCGGCGACGCGCTCATAGTAGTCGTCGAGCAGCCGGTCGGCCGCAGCGATAACGTCGCTCAGCCCGCCGACGTCGGCAACGATCGCGGCAAGCCGGGCGCGGCTCACTTCGGAGAATCGCTCGTAGAGCATTGCCAGGATCGCCGACTTGTTGGGGAAGTAATGATAGACGGTGGCGATCGGCCCGCCGGCCTGTGCGCCGACTTCCTTCATGGTGACGGCGTCGATGCCTTTCTCTCCGATCAGCCGCATGGTCGTCGACAGGATGGCGTCGATGCGCTCGCGGCTGCGCTCCTGTTTGGGCCTGCGCCTCGGTTCGGTCGTCATCTGCACTGCTTCGTTCATGCCGCCATCCTCTCGATCGCCCAGACCATTCGATCGCCAAGACCATCCCCAGCCTTGTTGGTGCCAAGTCCCGCTACTGATTGACAAACGAATATGATCGAGTATCAGTTTCTAAATGCTGACAGACTGTCAGTTTTTTTGCCGTCAGGCAAGGACGTTGGGAGGCGACCGTGACTTCTGCTGGTAACGCGGATGCCGGGAACGGCGACTGGCTGGTCGGCAACCCCACTGGGGCGCAACTCGCCTCGGCATTGTGGATCGGCTCGGTCGGGCTGCTCATTCTCGGGCTGCAGCCGGTGCTTCTCGGCGCGCTCTACACCGAAGGGCATGTCAGCGGTGACGAACTCGCGCTGGTCGCCACGGCGGAGATGATCGCCATCGGCATCGGATCGGCGGCCATCGCCATGATGCTGTCCGCCCACAATATGCGCTTGAAAAGTGCCGTCCTTCTGCTCTTGCTGGCGCTGGCGAACGGGGCGACCGCCCATGCGCTGACCTCGACCTCGCTGATTGCCGCCCGCGCGGTGGCGGGCCTCGCCGAGGGTGGGCTGGTGGCGGTCGCCACGGAACTGATCGCCCGTTCGCGCCGGGCCGAGCGCATCGGCGGCTTCTTCGTCACCCTTCAGACCCTGGCGCAATGCGCCCTTGCCCTGCTGCTGGCGCTTTACGTCATCCCGGCCGCCGGATCGGCAGGCGGCTTCATCGTCCTTGCCGTCGTCTGCATCGCTTCGGTGGCGGTCGCCTTCATCGTCCCCGATAGCTATGCCGACCTGCCCAAGGAGGAACAGTTCAGCAATGTGCTGACCGTTCCTTCGCTTGCCGCTTTGCTGTGCGTCTTCTGCTACTTTATGTTCTTCGGCTCGGTCTGGGCGTTTCTCGAGCCGCTTGGCGCACAATACGGCATCGATGGCCGCAGCGTCGGCCTGATCGTCTCGGCCAGCCTGGCATTGCAGGTGCTGGGCGCAATGACGGCTACCGTCTTCGAGGCGCGTATCGACTACCGCTTCGCCATCGTGGCGATCGGCGTGGTCGCCGTCGCCAGTTCCGTGGTGCTCGCCGGCAGCCCCGGCCTGACGGTTTTCTGGGTCGCGGCCTTGATCATGGGCTTCATCCTTCTGTTCATCGTGCCCTATCAGATCCGGCTGGCGATCACCGCCGACGAGACGCGCACGGCCGTGCTTCTGGTGCCGGCGGCCCAGCTTTTCGGTCTGGCGATCGGCCCGGTCGCGGCATCGCTGCTGATCGACGGCAAGGATTTTCGGCCGGTGCCGGAATTTGCCGCCGCCAGTGCTGCGGCCAGCGTTGTGCTGCTCGGCCTGTTCGTCCTGATCGCACGGCGCCGCCCGCCATCGCCTGAGACACGACCGGGGGAGCATCTCCTCGATACTTGACTAAGTCAAATAAATGACCGATCGTTGATGGGCAGGAGGCTTCCCATGACGATCCATCATCAACACGGCAAGGAACGCATCGACGCGGTGCGGGCTTTCAACCGCTTCTACACCCGCCAGATAGGTCTGCTCGACGAAGGCCTGCTGAAAAGCGCCTTCTCGCTGACCGAGGCGCGGGTGCTCTACGAACTGGCGCATCGCGATGGCCTGACCGCCAGCGATCTCATCCGCGATCTCGGCCTCGACGCCGGTTATGTCAGCCGGCTCCTGAAGAAGTTCGAGCACCTGCAGCTGATTGCGCGCGCGCCGCTGGCGTCGGATGCGCGGCAGTCGTCGATCACGCTGACGCCGGTGGGCCGGCAGGCCTTCGCGCCGCTGAACCGGGCTTCGCACGACCAGGTCGCGGCCTTGCTGGAGCGGCTTCCTGCTGCCGAACAGGACCGGCTGGTCAAGGCCATGCAGACGGTGCAGCAACTCCTGGGCGACAGCCCGGAGTCCAAAGTGCCGTATATGCTGCGCCCCTTGCAGGTCGGCGACATCGGCTGGGTGGTGCGCCGCCAAGGACAGATCTACGCACAGGACTATGGCTGGGACGAAACCTACGAGGCGCTGGTCGCCGAAATCCTCGGCGCCTTCGTAAAATCCTTCGATCCAGAATGGGAACGCAGCTGGATTGCCGAACGGCAAGGGGAGGTGGTCGGCTCGGTCTTCGTCGTGCGCAAATCCGACGCGGTGGCGAAGCTGCGCCTGCTCTATGTCGAACCATCGGCGCGCGGCCTCGGCATCGGCAAGCGGCTGGTTCAGGAGTGCATCGGCTTTGCTCGTGCCAAGGGCTACACGACGCTGACCCTATGGACCAACGACATCCTGACCGCCGCCCGCCACATCTACGAGAGTGCCGGCTTCAGGCTGGTGGACGAAGAGCGCCATCACGCCTTCGGCAAGGATCTGGTCGGCCAGAACTGGAACCTGGAGCTGTAGCGCCTTTTCACCGGAAGAAGGCAAGATCGCGCGCAAACGCTCTCACACTCTAACCGGAATCCATATCTCCAGCCCGCCATTGCCACTGCGCGGATCGAACTCCGGGCCGTAGCGTTCGAATTCGGGGCCGTCGGCTATATCGTGCCCCGAGGCCGGCAGCCATTTGTTCCAGATCGTGTTGACGGTGCGGCGGATCGTGGAGATGTGCTCGGCATGGGTGAACACGGCGTATTTCTGCGCCGGCACGCGCACCCGGGAAAGCTCCTTCGGCAGGTCGGAGAAATCCAGCACTTCGACGCCGGCGATGTAATCGAAATTGCCGGCATCGTCGCCGTTGACGCAGACGCCATAGGCGACGTCGCCGGTCTCGCCCGGAATGTTGCCGATATAGGGACCGAAACGCTGCCACTGCATCGGAATGGCAGCGCTGGTCTCGCAGCTGTAGCGTTCACCGAGCCCGGCAATGAGGAAGGGGCGGCCGGTCTCGAAGCGCGGCGGCGGCAGTGAGGCGAGGAAGGACTGGTCCATCAGGATCGGCTCCACGAGGTCGAGATTGCTGAGGCTGCCCTGCGCGCGCACCAGTTCCGGCGTCGTGCCGAACTGGTCGCGGAAGGCACGGGTGAAGGCTTCGTGCGAGGCGTAACCGGCATCGAGCGCGACCGCGAGGATGTCGGGCGCGCCGGAGGCCAGCTTGCGCGCCGCTTCGGTCAGCCGGCGCGCGCGCATATAGCCCATCACCGAACGGCCGGTGGCGGCGCTAAAGGCGCGCGTCACATGAAAGCGCGAGACGCCGCTGCTTTGCGCGACATCTTCAAGCGAGATCGCTTCCGGCAGATGGCTCTCGACAAACCACAGCGCTTTCTCGGTCGGGTTCATAGGTCTCCTCGCATTTGACGGCACATTTTGTCGGCTTTTTGCGAGGCCAGTTTGATCGAAATTGCGCCTGTCGTAAAATCGAAGGGCGCTGGTCGACTGTGGCAGGTCACCATCGTGGAAAGCCGTTGCTGGGCGGCCTCGGCCTGGCTCGCTGGGACAATATCTGGGCGCGCTAGGTGCGGGCACCACCCTTGCCTATGCGCTGTGGAACCACCGCCGGCTCGATGCCTTCGCCGCCGGCGAAATGCCGCCGAAAGCCTAGGTGTGCCGGTGGCGAGGACGCGCAAGACGACCTTTCTTCTCACGGCGTTCTCGACGGCAATTCACGTCTCGGTCGGGAGGTCATCCGCAACCGTTATTGACTGTGCCATGACCGCATCTGCATGGCTGCCATCCCTCTTTTTCGGCTCTGGTGCAATGCGGCGCCTTGAATGGTAAGCACGCTTATAATATATACCGCTCATGGTTTCCGACGGCATAGATAGATTGGGCTTTTTGATCCACGACGTGCAGCGCCTTATGCGCAAGCGCTTCGAGGCGCGCGCCAGCGGACTTGGCCTTTCCTCGGCACAATGGCGGCTTCTGGTTCGCGTTGCCAAGGAGGCGGGCGTCGCCCAGGCTCGCCTCGCCGAACTTCTCGAAATCGAGCCGATCAGCGTTTCACGCCTCGTCGACCGGATGGAGGAGGGCGGCTGGATCGAGCGGCGCTCCGACGCAACTGACCGGCGCGTGCGTATGATCTTCCCGACAGCCAAGGCGAACGCGGCCTATGCCGAGGTCAAAAGCCTTGCTGGCGAAGTTTATGAGGAATCGCTGGTCGGCGTTTCGCCGGACGACCGCCGCGTCCTTATCCGGGCGCTGGACACCATCGTGCAAAACCTGGCGGACGGCGAGACGTCGTCCTTGAAGAGTACGGAAGGGGCAGCAGCATGAACGCGGCAGCCAAGCTAGACGAGAATGTAACCAAGATCGAGACGCCGGCAAAGCCGGCCGCCGAAGCGCCTGCACAGCCGGCCGCAGCACCTGTCGCGGTGGCTCCCCCGGTTCAACCCGCTCCGGCTCCGGTCAAGAAGCGCCGCCTCGGCCGCTTGCTGCTGATGGTCGCCCTGCCGGCCGCGCTGGCCATTGGTGGCGGTTATGTCTGGGTGACCGGCGGCCGCTATCAGGAAACCGAGAACGCCAATTTGCAGCAGGCCAAGGTGTCGATCGCCTCGGACACCGCCGGCCGCATCGTTCAGGTCGGCATCTCGGACAATCAGCAGGTCAAGCAGGGCGATGTGCTGTTTGCCATCGACCCCGAGCCCTACCGGATCGCGTTAGCCCAGGCCGACGCGGCGGTCGCAGTCGCACGCGTCGGAATCGAACAGCTGCGCGCCGCCTACAGCCAGGCACTGGCGCAGGAAAAGTCCGATGCCAGCCAGGTCGACTACGCGCAGTCGCAGTATGACCGCGCCGCCGACCTTGCCCAGAAGGGCATCAACGCCAAATCGTCGCTGGACGAGGCCAAGAACGATCTCGACAAGGCCAGGCAGCAACTGGCCGTTGCCGAGCAAGGCATCATCAGCGCCAAGGCGGCTCTCGCCGGCAATCCCGATATCGAGACCGACAAGCATCCGACGGTGATGGCCGCACTCGCCGCGCGCGACAAGGCCGCCTACGATCTGGCGCAGACCACGGTCAAGGCGCCGGCCGACGGCGTCATCAGCCAGGCCTCCTCGTTCAAGGTCGGCCAGTATGTCGGTTCCGGCACGCCGCTGTTTGCGTTGGTCGAGACCGGCGACACCTGGATCGATGCCAATTTCAAGGAAACCCAGCTTACCCACATGAAGCCTGGCCAGAAGGCCGAGATCGTCGTCGACACCTATCCGGGCAGAACTTTCGAGGCCACCGTCAAGGCGATCGGCGCCGGCACCGGCGCGGAGTTTTCGCTGCTGCCAGCTCAAAACGCGACCGGCAACTGGGTCAAGGTCACGCAGCGCATTCCGGTGCGCCTGGAGCTGACCGATGCCGACGCCAAAATGGCGCTGCGCACCGGCATGAGCGCCTCGGTTACGGTGGATACCGGCGTTGCCCGCGGCTTCCCCGCTATCTTCGGCCACGCCACCGCAGGCGAAGCACAATAGACTGTGAATGGACCGTGATCTCGAAAAGCAGGAACACGGCCCGGCAGAACGCCCGCCGCAGGCGAGGTGAAGTTGAGATGACAGGATCGGTCCGACGGCAGGTTGAACGAGGGGTGGATTGGACCGGGCCGCATCGCGGCCTGCCCAGAACCTGGACCATCTCGGCGCCCATCCTTCGGACCTTGGATTTCCGGGCGGCAAGCGCCTGATGTGTCGAGACCTTCGATCGATGTAACCCCCACATCGATAGATCGCGTCCCACCGCGATGAGGGTCTCTTCACCAGAGAAGGCCTCGCCGCCCGGAAACCTAATGTACACGTTTTTGTTACCTGTCGGAAGTTCCGCATCATGACCACACCAGAACCTTTCAAGGAAGTGCCGCATCGCGGCCTGATCACTGTGGCGCTGATGCTGGCGACGGTCATGCAGGCGCTCGACACCACGATTGCCAATGTCGCGCTGCCGACCATGACCGGCGACCTCGGCGCGTCGCCCGACAACATCAACTGGGTGTTGACCTCCTACATCGTTGCCGCCGCGATCATGACGCCGGTGACCGGCTGGCTGGCCGACCGCTTCGGCCGCAAGGAACTGTTCCTGGCGGCGGTTGTCGGCTTCACCGTGTTCTCGATGCTGTGCGGCATTGCCTGGAGCCTGGAGAGCATTGTGTTCTTCCGGCTGATGCAGGGCGTGTTCGGCGCAGCCATCGTGCCGCTGTCGCAGACCTTCCTGCTCGACATCAACCCCAGGGAACGCCACGGCCAGGCGATGGCCATCTGGGGCGCCGGCATCATGCTAGGGCCGATCCTGGGTCCGACGCTGGGCGGTTGGCTGACCGAGAATTTCAACTGGCGCTGGGTGTTCTTCATCAACTTGCCGGTCGGCATCATCGCCTTCCTCGGCATGGCAGCCTATTTGCCGGTCGTTGCCCGGCGGATACGCAGCTTCGATTTCTTCGGTTTCGCCATGATTTCGCTCGGCGTCGGCGCACTGCAGCTGCTGCTCGACCGCGGCGGCGAGGTCGACTGGTTTTCCTCGGTCGAAATCTGGATCGAGCTTGCTCTTTCGATCACCGGCTTCTGGGTGTTCATCATCCACACACTGACGGCGGAACGTCCTTTCATCGACCCCAAGATCTTCCTCGACCGCAATTTCGTCACCGGTCTGGCCTTCATCTTCGTCATGGGCGTGCTGATCCTGGCCTCGATGTCGCTGCTGCCGCCGATGCTGTCGACCATCTTCGGCTATCCGACCGTCACCATCGGCGTCGTCCTGGGGCCGCGCGGTGTCGGCACGATGATTTCGATGCTTGTCGTTGGACGGCTCATGAGCAGGATCGACGCCCGCATCCTCGTCGTCATCGGCTTTCTGCTCACCGCGCAGTCGCTCTACACCATGTCCTCCTTCACGCCGCAGATGGACAATTGGCTGATCCTCAGCTCCGGCGTCATCCAGGGCCTGGGCATGGGCATGGTGTTCGTGCCGCTGTCCACGGTGGCCTTCGCCACGCTCGACGTGCGCTTCCGCACCGACGCCACGGCCCTGTTCAGCCTGGTTCGAAATCTCGGTTCGTCGATCGGCGTGTCGGTGGTGACGGTTCTCATGGTGCGCAACACGCAGGTCAATCACACCGAACTGTCGGCTTTCATCAACCCGTTCAACCCCAATTTGTGGGCGGCCTCGCCGGCGGCAGCAGGCGGCGATCCGACGGCACTTTCGCAGGTGGACCGCATGGTCAACATCCAGGCGATGATGATCTCCTACGTCAACGACTTCAAACTGCTGATGGTGATGACGCTGGTTGCCATTCCGTTTGTCTTCCTGCTGCGCAAGCCGAAGACCGCTCCGGCCGGCGCGGCCGCTCCTGCCGCGCATATGGATTGAGGCGGGCGCCGGTAGCGCTGGCAGCAAGCTGGTTGCCCCTGATGATTTGTTGCTCGGATGATCGTCAAAACCCGCGTGTGCAAAAGAATATCGATAATGAGCCGTTGGAAGTTGATTTGAAATGACATTTGCACCTTTGGTATCTTGTTGCTGACGCCTCCAATTCCGTTACAGTTCATCTTGAATTAGCACATCTGTAACATTGTCAGTCGACTTTCATTTGGCACGACAGAGGCCCTTTCTTGTTTCAGGTGCCAAACCGGAGGAGGTCTGTTTGGTCACGAAGTCATCCAGAAGATCCGTCGGGGCGCGCGGGCGGGTGGGCGTAGCCGCATTGGCAAGACTGGCTGACGTTTCCTACAATACGCTCGAGGGAGAACTTCGCACGACCATTGCGGGTCTCGAAGGGCAGACCCTGCGCTTCGAGACTGCGATCGAGAATATTTCGCAAGGCATCTGCTTTTTCGATGCCGATGAACGGCTGATCCTGAGCAACCGGCGCTATGCGGAAATCTACCGCATTGCGCCCGAGGAATTGCGGCCTGGCGTGACACTGAGCGAAATAGTCGAACGCCGCGTCGCCGCTGGCACGGCGGCGACGGCCGCCGACACCTATCTCGCAACGGCTCGCTCGATCAATTCGGGCAAGGCTTCGCGGCTCTGGACCGCCAAACTTGTCGATGGTCGCACAATCCAGATCCGTAACCAGCCCATGCCCGATGGCAGTTGGATCGCCACGCATGAGGACATCACTGAACTCCTCGCCAATCGGCAGATCGTCGACGAGCGCATTTCGCTGCAGGCGCTGATCGACTGGGTGCCCGATTATCTCTGGGTCAAGGATACGCAAAGCCGTTTCGTCGTGGTCAACAGCGCCCTTGCGACCGATAGCGGCCGCAACAAGACCAGCGACATGATCGGTTTGACCGATTTTGATCTCCACCCCCCGGAAGTTGCGCGGAAATTTCGCCTGGTCGAGCAGCGCCTGCTCAAGAGCGGACAACCAGTGATCGACGCGGAAGAGTTTGTCGTCGATGCGTCGGGGAACGGCAAATGGCTTTCGTCGACGAAGGTGCCGTTGCGCAATCGCCAAAATGAAATCTTCGGCCTGGTTGGCATCGCCCACGACATCACCGCCCGCAAGCAGGCGGATGTCCTTCGCAGCGGGCAGGCGCAGATCCTCGAAATGATTGCCACGAGCGCGCCGCTGGAGGACGTGCTCGACCGCCTCATGCGCTTCGTCGAGGCTCAGTTGAAGGGGATATTCGGTTCCGTCCTGCTGCTCGACAAGGACGGCATTCATTTGCGTCACGGTGCGGCGCCGGGCCTGGCGAAAGCCTATACGAGCGCCATCGATGGGGCGGCCATCGGTCCCAAGGTGGGATCCTGCGGAACCGCCATCTACCGGCGGGAACCGGTCATTGTTACCGATATTCTGCAGGATCCGCTTTGGGACGATTACCGCGAACTGGCGGCACCCCATGGCTATCGTTCGTGCTGGTCAACCCCGATCCTGTCGCATCGGGGCGTCGTGTTGGGCGCCTTTGCCATGTATTCGATGACCGTGCGCGAACCCACCCATGCCGAGACCCGCCTGATCGAATTCACCACACACATTGCCGGCATCGCGATCGAGCGCAAACTGGCGGAAGACCAGATCCACTTCATGGCCAACCATGATGCGCTGACCGGCCTGCCCAATCGCGCTTTGCTGGAGGATCGGCTTTCCCAGGCGGTCCTCTACGCGCAGCGATACAATCGCTGGATGACGGTGGTGTTCATCGATCTCGACAATTTCAAACTGGTGAACGATACGTTTGGCCACAATGCCGGCGACGAACTCCTCAAGACCGTCGCCAGCCGTTTGGTTGGATGCGTGAAGGCCACCGACACCGTCGTGCGGCTTGGCGGCGACGAATTTGTCATCGTCCTGTTCGACCAAACCACCAATGTCGATGTGGTCTCGGAAACCCTGCAGACGATCAGGGATGCGATCGCGGAACCGGTTCTTGTCGGAGAGCATCGGCTGAGAACGACGGCCAGCATCGGCATCGCAAATTACCCGAAGGACGGGACCAGCCCGGATACGCTGTTGGCCAATGCCGACGCCGCCATGTATCGCGCCAAGGAATTCGGCCGCGACAATTTCCAGTTCTATGCCCCGGAGTTCAACTCAACGGCACATGAAAAATTCCTGCTTCAGGAGGAATTGCGAAACGCGCTCGCCCGGTCGGAATTCGCTCTGCATTATCAGCCACAGGTGGATCTGCGATCGGGGCAGGTTTTCGCCGTCGAAGCGCTGGTGCGCTGGAACCACCCGACGCGAGGCCTGGTTTCGCCGGCGATGTTCATCCCGACCGCCGAGGAGACCGGGCTGATCGTGCCGCTCGGCGACTGGATCCTGCACGAAGCCTGCCGGCAGAACAAAGCCTGGCAGCGCGCCGGTCTGTCGCCCGTAACCGTCTGCGTCAACGTGTCGGCGCGGCAGTTCCGGGAGAAGAACCTGATCGACCGCGTCGTCAACGCATTGAAGGAAAGCGGCCTGGAGGCGAGGTATCTCGAGCTCGAAGTGACGGAAAGCCTGATCATGCAGGATTTCGAGCTGGCGGTCGCAACGATGAACGGACTGCAAAAGCTCGGCGTGCAGATATCGATCGACGATTTCGGAACAGGCTATTCCAGTCTCAGCGCCCTCAAGACGTTTCCGGTGGCGCGGCTGAAGATCGACAAGTCCTTCATCAACGATCTCGCGACCGACGAGAACGATCAGGCGGTCACTGGCGCCGTGATTTCCCTGGGGCAGAAGTTGAACCTTCGGGTGCTGGCCGAAGGTGTCGAAACGGAAGACCAGGTCGCCTTCCTGCGCAAGAACAATTGTGACGAGGTGCAGGGCAATTATTTCAGCAAACCCCTGTCGGCTGGGGATATCGGCGAGCTGATCGCGAAAGGCTGACGGCTGGCTCGCGCCGTAACCGCTGGCTGCTATTTTCCGAGCACCAGGCTCCAGTAGCGGATGGCGCTGTCGCGTCCGTCGCGTACATAGGCGAGGCCGAAGCGGCTGAAATCCGGATCGAGCATGTTGCGGCGGTGGCCAGCCGAATGCATCCAGATGTCGAACAGTTTCTGCTGGTCGAAGCGGCCCTCGGCGATGTTCTCGGCGGCGGCGCCCCGCACGCCATTGTCCTTCATCCGCGACGCGAAATCCTTTCCCCAGCCCGTCGTGTGGCTCATGCGTTCGCGTGAGGCCATATAGCCGGCCTGCTGCCGAGCGGCCTGCTCGAGCTGGGCGTCCGGCACCAGCGCCGGCAGCCCGGCCGAAGCTCGGATGCCGGCCAGCGTCGCGGTGGCGGAGGACGAGACACCGGCGCCTTCGCCGGTCGGCACCGAGACCGTGCTGCAAGCAGCGAGGCCGGCCATGGCTGCAAGGCCGATCAGCAGCAGGCGCCTGTTTGGTTTTGGACTTGCTGCGCCAGAGCGGGTTTGCGCGAGCGGGTGATTGGTGGTGCAGATCATTGTCATGCCTGCCTGACTTAGCGGCGATCATGGCTTTTGCCGGGCAGGGCTGCGAAAATCTCAATCGCTGGCCTCCGTGCAGGTTCGGCCGGCCGATTCGAATGGGAAGGTCGGCGGCCGATGTAGTCTCGGCGCGCTGCGTCCGATCAGCGTTGCGCGTCGGTCGCCATTTTAAGCGCCAGCGCGGCAAGCACCGTGCCCATCATCCAGCGCTGGATGACCATCCATAGCGGCCGTCCGGCAAGAAAGGTGGCGATCGAACCGGCCGTTACCGCGATGATGGCATTGACGGTCAGGCTGATCGAGATCTGCGTGGCGCCGAGCACCAGAAGCTGCGACAGCACATGGCCCTTGCCCAGCGAGATGAACTGCGGCAGCAGCGACAGATAAAGCACCGCCACCTTGGGGTTGAGGAGATTGGTCATCAGGCCCATCGCGAACAGCTTGCGCGGCCTGTCCTTCGGCAGTTCGCGCACCTGGAATGGTGAGCGCCCGCCGGGCCGCACTGCTTGCCAGGCGAGGCATAGCAGATAGAGCGCGCCGGCAATGCGCAGTGCGTAATAGGCAAACGGCACGGCAAGCAGCAGCGCGGTGATGCCCAGCGCAGCCGATACGACATAGAACAGAAAGCCGGCCGCCACGCCGCCGAGCGAGATCAGCCCGGCCTTGGGGCCTTGCGACAGCGAGCGCGAGATCAGGTAGATCATGTTCGGCCCGGGCGTCAGCACCATGCCCAGGCAGACCAGCGCGAAGGCTAGATGGTTGGCGGTTTCGGGCACGGGCAATCTCCGGGAAGCGGTGACGATACCGAGCACGCGTTTTGACTCACCGCAAGAGCATGATGGCCGGAGACTTTGCGCCAGCGTCGAAAATTGGCGAAAGCGGCGAAGCCGCCAATTTCCCCCGCAAGGGGGAAGATCAGCAGCTTCAACCCTCAGCTCACCACGCGCAGGTTCGAGAGCTCGTTGGCGATTTCCTTGAAATTGTCGGACAGCGTGGCGCCGGTCGCGTTCCAGAACAGTTTTGCAGGCTTGCTCGGGTCGGTCGGATCCTTGCGGAAGCGCGAGTCCGACGAGCACGTCTTCAGTGCCTCCATCGCGCTCTTGTCGCCGGCGTCGGTCGTCGACATATCGAGCGCCACCGTCATCACCATGATGTTGGCCGCCTTGGCGTTGTTGCACAGCGTCGCCATCTGCTCGTTGAGCGCGGCGGTGTAGTTGCTCGACGAATAGTTGAGCTGGCCGATGGCGCTCGACGTGCCGCCGAACAGGCGGGTGACCGCAGTGCCGTTGTAGCCAACGCCGGTATAGCCATAGCCGGCATAGGTCGACTTGTTGCCGGCGGGGTCGGAACTCACCGTCGAATAGGTGTTCTCGCCGTCGGTGAGCACGATGACCACCTTGTCATTGCCTCGTTCCGTCTCAGGACGTCCTCCTGTGAAAGGCTCCGTGCTGGAGACGGTGCGCCAGCCCCAGGCCATGCCTTCCGGCACATTGGTGTTGCCGTTGGGCGCCATCAGGTCGATTGCTGCCTTGATCTTGGTCAGCCCGGCGGCGTTGGCGACGTCGGTCAGCGGTGTGATCGGCGTGGTGGTGCAGCTGTAATTCGGACCTGCACCCGTCCCCAGCACCGGAGCATTGATCGGCCGTGGCTGGAAATACTTGGCCATGTTGGACTGCCTGGTCTTGCCGGTGGTGCTCGCCGGATCGTCGTTCCACCAGCTGTTGGCTGCGCCATAGGTCTTGGGGGCCACCTCGTCGGGGTCCTGCGTTATGTACCAATGATTGCCCGGCTCGTCCGGCGCGAACATCGGCACGAACATGGTCGCGGGATCGCCGACGCCGGTGCCGGTGTTGTTCGGTCCGCCGGAGGCCGGCGCGTCGGTGACATTATAGGGGTAGGGACGGACCTCGACGCAGCCCTGCCAGCTGGCGAACGGTCCGTATGTGTCGTTGTAGTCGTATTCGTTGTGGCTGTCCGAGCATGTATGATTGGCACGATATTTGTCGCAGACCACGCGTTTGCTGCCGACGATGCGCTCGTGGCTGGTGACCACTTTCATGTCGCGGTAGAGCGAGAAGCGGGTCAGCATCTGCCCCTCCTGCTCACCCCAGCCAGTGCCTTTCTTGTACCAGATGCCGCCGATCTTCTGGGCATATTTGTCGGCTGCGTTAAGGGTGGACCAGGCGAAATTCTCATTGTGGATGGGCGACAGCCCGTAGGCGTCGATCCACGACGCGTTGTCGTTGCTGGCGCCGACATTGACCGAGGCGGCGAACGGCACAAGGCTGAACTGGACCGGCTTGTCGATCTGCTTGATCATCGCGGCCTGCAAGGCAAGCGTGTCGACGAGCTGCTTGGCGGCTTGCTTGAGAAGGTCGATGCGCTTTTGTCCGGCACCCGTGCCCGTGTTCGACATCGACCCCGAATTGTCGAGCACCATGGCCACTTCCAGCGTGTTCTTCAGCCGGACTTGCGAACACACGGAGTAGGTGACGTTTTCCGACGTCCTGCCGATCAGCATCGCCGCTGCCGGCAGGAAATAGGGCTTGTAGACCAGGCTGGCGCACAGCTTGACGATGCCGCCGCCGGTCGTGCTGCTGGGCAGCGTAACGCTGAGCGTCGTGTCGGCGGGATCGACGTCGTTGAGGTTTGCCTTGAAGAAGTCGAGCGCATAGGCCCGCAACTGGTCGTCGGTGGCGCCTTCCACCAGCCGGCGCGCGGTGGCGAAGTTGGCGGCGTCGAGCGCGTTGACCACCCTCTGCTTCTCGCTGACCACGCCGGTGTAGTCGACGGCCATGGCCACGCCGCCCATCAGTGGCACCATCGCCACAACGGTCATCAGAGCGTAATTGCCGCGGCGGTCACGCCAGAAGTCACGCCGGAATGTGCGCCAGAGTTCACGCATGTGATGTAAGCGGCCCCGCCTGCGGATTCTTCAATGCCGCCACAGTTTCACAAAACGTTGAAGGACGGGTTTGGGAAACTGCTCGATTGCGCGGATAGCGCTTCACCAGGCGCTAACCAAATGCGCCAGCTGCCGAACGCAAAACGCCCCGCCGAGGCGGAGCGCCTTGTTCGAAAGATCGCGCCGATCAGCTGACGATGCGCAGGTTCGACAGTTCGTCGGCGATTTCCTTGAAGCTTTGCGACAAGGTGGCGCCGGTCGCGTTCCAGTACAGCTTCGCCGGTTTGCTCGGGTCGGTCGGATCCTTGCGGAAGCGCGAATCCGAGGAGCATTTCTTGAGCGCATCTATGGCAGTCTTTTCCGCCGGCTTGGAACTAACAAGGTCGAGCGAGACGGTCATCAAGAGAATGTTCGAATTCTTCGCATTGGCGCAAAGGGTTTGCATCTGCTCGTCAAGCGCGGCCGTGTAGTTGGTCGCCGTATAGGTTGTCTTGGCGACGGTCGTGTTGACGAACAGGCGGGTCGCAGGCTCCACTGGCTTCGGAAAATTAGGGCCGGTGTAGCCATAGGCGGCGTAGGTCGATCCATTCTTGGCGTAGTTGCTGGTCATGTCGTTGCTGGGGCCGATGCTATAGGTGTTTGCGCCGTCGGTCAGGACGATGACCACTTTGTCGTTGCCTCTTTCGGTGTTCGGCCGGCCTTGCGTAAAAGGCTCGTTGCTCGACACCGTCCGCCAGCCCCAGGCCAGCCCTTCCGGCACGTTGGTGTTGCCCGTCGGGGCCATGGCATTGATGGCATCCGTCAGGATTTTCTTGCCATCGGTGGTGGTTATGTCCTGCAACGGCGTGATCGCGGCGGTCGTGCATGCCGAATTGGGTCCATCATCGGCCGCAGCGGCTGCTGCGTCCCAGGGCTTTGTCAGAAAATACTTGCGCATATCCGCCTGGCGTTTGGGGACAGTCAGCGTGTCGGAATAATCGATCCACCAATTGTTGGCGTAACCCCACGTCGATGTGCTGGTGCGAGTTGTGTCGGTCCAGAAATTGCCAGCTTCGTCCGGCGCGAACATCGGCACGAACATGGTGGCGGGCGTGCCAGTGGTCGGCGACGTGTCGTCGTCATTATAGGGATACGGCCTCGCCTCCACGCAGCCCTTCCAGGCTTCGTATTTGGCGACGACGGAGGTCTTGCAAGTGCCGTTCGAGTTTTTCTTCGTACAGGTCGTTGCCATCATGTCCTGATAGAGGGTGAAACGCGTCATCTCCTTGTCTTTGTCAGTGCCCCAGCCCGTGCCGCGCTGGTAATAAACGCTGCCTACTTTTTCGATCCATTTGGTGGCATTTGCCGCCGCTGTCATCGTCGACCAATCGAAGTTCTGATGATGGATCGGGGAAATGCCGGTCGTGTCCAGCCACGTCGGCAATGGAGCCGGGGGGATCGGAGCGCCGACATTGACCGACGCAGAAAACGGGACCAGCGAGAACTGCACCGGCTTGGTCACCTGCTTCATTTGTGCGGCCTGGAGCGCCATTGTATTGACAAGCTCGGTCGCGGCCTTCTTGAGCAAATCTATTCGCGGCTGGCCGGTGCCGGAGCCGTTGATGCTCATAGAGCCGGAATTGTCGAGCACGAGAGACACTTCCAGCGTGTTTTTGAGGCGGATCTCCGAGCATGCCGATGTTGTGACGTCGGCGGCGGTTCTTCCGATCATCATGGCCGCTGCCGGCAGGAAATAGGGGTGGTACGTCAATTCGGCGCACAGCTTCAGCGTGCCACCACCTGCGTTGTTGTTGGGAAGCGTCACCGTCAGGGCCGTATTGGCTGCTTTGACGCGGCCGAGATTGGCTTCGAAGAAATCCTTCGCATAGGCCTTGACTGCCGTGTCGGTCGCCCCGGTGACGATCTGCTGTGCCGTGGCAATCCCGGCGGCATCCAGCGCGTTCAGCATGTTCTGCTTTTGGCGCAAGAGATCGGTGTAGTCGATGGCAAGCGCCAGCGCGCCCATCAAGGGCACCATGGTGATCACTGTCATCAAGGCATAGTTGCCGCGTCTGTCGTTCAGAAATCTGCGGATCATGCCTTCAGCACCCCTGCCAGGACCCCAATATCGGTCCGAAGATGCCCACAAAATCGTTAAATTTCAGGTTGCTGAAATGCGTTCAACATGGGCCCATCTTTTCAAGGCTCGTTAACCACTCGGCCCTGGTGATCAGCGGTGCGACATTGTTTCGATAGACCGAAGCTCGGAGAAGGGTGGTTCCTGCCTGTGCAACCTTCGATCAGCCGTTGCGCAACAGCCTGGCAAGTGCCGAAAAGCTGGTGACAGGATGAAATGCTTCGGTTAATGCGGGGCCGGTTGCGGCGGACCGTCGGCTGCAGCTCTCGCAATGATCGTCACAGCAGGTAAACGGCATGGCGGATTCGCCTGATATCATCGGCTCGCTCGCGGATTTGTCGGGCGCCTACTCGGCCATCCTGTGCGATGTCTGGGGCGTGATCCACAATGGCGAATGGCATTTTCCGGCGGCTGCCGAAGCGCTTGCCGCCGCGCGTGCGGCGAAGGTCCCGGTCGTCCTGATCACCAACTCGCCGCGCCGCAATGCCGATGTGGTGGCGCAGATGAATGCGATCGGCGTTCCCGCCGCCGCCTACGACCGCGTCGTGACCTCAGGCGATGTGACCCGCGACCTTATCGCCGAAGGCCCACGAAAAATCTTCCATATCGGCGCCGACCGCGATTTCACCCTCTATGACGGTCTGGACGTCGAGCTCGTCGAGGAGTTCGAGGCCTCCGGCGCGGTCTGCACCGGGCTGTTCGACGACGAGGTGGAAACGCCTGAGGATTACGCCGATCTGCTGCGCCGGCTGCGCGCCAGGAACCTGCCTTTCATCTGCGCCAATCCCGACATCGTGGTCGAACGCGGCGAGCGCATGATCTGGTGCGCCGGCGCCTTGGCGCGCGACTATGCCCAGCTTGGCGGCCGCACGCTGATCGCCGGAAAACCTTATGCGCCGGTCTATGACGTAGCGCTGCGGGAGGTCGCCGTGCTTCTCGGCCGAGACGTCGCGCGCACCGAGGTGCTGGCCATCGGCGACGGCATGATGACCGACGTCAAGGGCGCCGCCGACAACGGCATCGACGTGCTTTACGTCTCGGGCGGCATTCACGCGCGCGACTATGGCGATCCCATGCAGCCGGACCCCGCCAGGCTTGCAGCCTTTCTGCAAAAGCACGGCTACCGGCCGGTCGCCGTCATTCCGAGACTGCGGTAGGGTTGCTGCATGAGCGCAGCTTTCGAACACATTTCAGCAACCGCGCCGCTGCCGCCGCATTTGCGCGGCGGCGTGGTGGCGATCGGCAATTTCGACGGCGTCCATCGCGGCCACCAGGCGGTGCTCGATCGCGCGCTTGCCGAAGCCGGGCGGCGCGGCGTGCCGGCGCTAGTGCTGACCTTCGACCCGCATCCGCGCAAGGTGTTCAGGCCCGATATGCCGCTGTTCGTATTGACGCCGCCGCCGATGAAGGCGCGGCTGCTGTCGCATCTGGGCTTTGCCGCACTCGTCGAACAGCCGTTCACGCGCGCCTTTGCCGGCCTGTCGGCCGAGGCTTTCGTGACCGATGTGCTGGAGACGAACCTCGGCATCACCCATGCCGTCACCGGCTTCGATTTTCACTTCGGCAAGGACCGGCAGGGCGGTCCTGCGTTTCTGATGGCGGCAGGCGAGCGCCATGGTTTCGGCGTCACCCTGGTCGACGCCTTTCGCGACGAGGGCGCCGAGGTGGTGTCGTCGAGCCGTATCCGCGAGCTGCTCTGCGAGGGAGAGGTCGCCGAGGCCGCAGGCCTGCTCGGCTACCGCTTCACCGTCGAAAGCGAAGTGATCGGCGGCCAGCAGCTCGGCCGCACGCTCGGCTTCCCGACAGCCAACATGAGGCTTTCGCCGGAAACGACTCTGAAGGAAGGGATTTATGCCGTCCGCTTTCGCCGCGCCGACGGCACGCTCTATGATGGTGTCGCCAGCTTCGGGCGTCGCCCGACTGTCGACGACAATGGCGCGCCGCTGCTCGAAACCTTCGTCTTCGACTTTGCCGGCGATCTCTATGGCGAGATCTGCGACGTATCGCTCTTCGGCTTTTTGCGTCCCGAGGTGAAGTTCGATGGGCTCGATGGGCTGGTGGCACAAATGAAGCGCGACGAGGCGGAGGCGCGCGCGCTGCTGGCCGGCGTCAGGCCGCTTTCGGATCTGGACGGCGCCATCGCTTTTTGAGCCTTCCGGCCGCTTACCTCTTCAAGCCCCTACTTCTTCAACGCCAGTCCGAGAGCGATGAAGCTCCAGCCCTGGAAGATCAGGTCGATGGCCAGGAACAGGCCGAGCACCCACAGGCTGTTGACCGGCCAGCCCATGGCGATGGTCAGCCCCGCCAGCACGCTGATCAGGCCCGCCGCGACGACCCAGCCCCAGCCCTTTTCCGGTCGGTGGCTATAGCCGACCCAGGCCCTGAGCGCGCCTGAAGCGACCAGCGCCACCGCCAGCAGCAAGGTCAGCACCGTCGAGGCCAGCAGCGGATTGTCGAAGGCAAAGAAACCGGCAACGGCATAAAGTAGGCCGCTGAGCAGCCAATAGAAGAAGCGACTCCAGGTCTTCACGCCGAAGGCATGCACGATCTCGATGATGCCGGCCATCAGCATCAGCCAGCCCACGACATAGACCGAGGCGACGGTGGCGATGAACAGATTGCCGAAGGCAATGCCGCCGAAGATGAGCAGCAGCACGCCGAGCGCGACGAACCACCCCCATTTGTCCCGTGTCCGGCCGATCGCATCTTTGAGGGTATCACCGTGCAGGGTCATGGCTGCATCTCCTCGAAATCGCCTGGCACCTTGCCGGGAGGTTAGCCCCGGCTGTAGCGGACGTCCAGCCGATGGCGACGGCTAGCAAAACAAACAAAGCGTCGGTGGCTTGAGGTTCGCGCGTACGTGTCAATTTATGGCAGCCCACCCAGTCACAAGGACGAGGACAAGCGTGACGATCGCTCCAGAGACGTAGACGATCGTTCTGACACTGCCACCCTTGGCGGCATTGCCGCCGCGTAGGTAAACCCCCAGGTGAAGCAGGCGTATCGCCACATGAACCCAGACAATGGTCGCCAACGTGGCCGACCCAACGCCAACCATCATGGCCAGCACCGCCGGGACGACAAAAGGCGCCAGCGCCTCGACCGAGTTCATATGCACGCGGTCGATCCTGTAGAGGAGATTGGCGTCGTCGGCCGGGATCACCGGACCGGAAAGCGCTCCGGCAAATCCCTTGGACGAACCCGAGTAAACCGCCAGCGCGACTGACAAAAGACAGAGGATCAGTACACCGAGGATGCTTAGCCAATAGGGTTCCATAATTGTGCTCCTTCAGGTCACCTTGCTGGCAAAAAGATCTTGGAATCGCCTGAGATACAGCGGCCAGCCTCGATCACCGTCAATCCCAAAGCGCACGCCTTCCCAGCCTTCGCCATGACGTTCGAGATTGCGATGCTCGATCTCGACGCGGGTCCGGCTATTCGTCTCCGCCGTAAACCGGACTTCCCACTCGCTGGTCATGTCCGGATTGGTCTCGATCTGCCATTGAGGGCTGATATCCCAACTCAGAAGCAGTCGGTTCGGCGGCTCGTAGGCCAGCACCCGTGCCCAGCGGCACTCGCTGCCATCCACACCGCGGTCGTAGACGTGACCGCCAACGCGGGGTTCGAAGATCGTCTCCGCGATCGGCACCGCAAGCAGGTTATGCTCTTTGGGTTTGAAACTGCCGAAGTCCTCGGTGAAGACCTTGAAGGCATGTGCGATCGGAGCCTCGACAAGGATGGAGTGCCTCACGGGCGGTTGATGTGTGCTCATTCCTGCTCCTTCAAGGGCTGTTCGACGACCACTTTGTAGGCGGCCAAGGTCTTGCTCCAGAACCGGTCGAGTTCGGCGCGCAGGCTGGCCAAGCCTTCCGGTTCGACCCGGTAGATGCGTTGCTTGCCTAGCCGTGTGTTGGCCACGAGGCCGGCGTCCTTGAGCACCTTCAGGTGCTGCGAGACCGCCGGCCGGGTGACAGGAAGCGCACGAGCCAATTCCCCGACCGAACAGGGTTGTTCGACCAGCAGTTCGAAGATCGTCCGCCTGGTCGGGTCGCCAAGCGCGGTCCATCTGTTCATGTTAGTCTGCACTAACGCGAATTTAGGCAACCTCGCTATTTCTGTCAACTCGCCACAGGCCCGGCGGCGCCCTGTTCAAATGGGCCACAGCGCAAAAAACAGGGTCGCAGTTGCCGCCACTGCTGTAGATTTTAAGTCAAATTTTACCGAACCGGCGCCATGGCTCTGGCTGCCGGGTGTTCTCTCCGTTTGTTTCGCGTATGGGGTGATGATGCGTATTGTCTGGACGATTCCGCTGTTTCTCGCCTCGGCGCTGCTCACTGTGTCCACCGCCAATGCGGGCGAGGGTGCCTTCGGCTGGATGTCCGGCGACTGGTACCTGACGCTTGGCGCCACCGGCATGGTCGCGCCGAAATTCGAGGGCTCCAACAGCTATCTGCTCAGCGCATCGCCGATCATCTCGCTGGGCAAGGCCGGCCCGGCCGCGCGCTTTACCTCGCGCAACGACAACATCTCGCTGGCGCTGGTCGACGATGGCGGCGTCCGCGCCGGCCTGACCGGAAAATTCCTGTTTTCCCGCGACAGCAAGGATGAGCTCAAGGGCCTCGACCCGGTGCGCTGGGGCGGTGAGGTCGGCGGCTTCTTCGAAATCTATCCGACGGACTGGCTGCGCGCCCGCGCCGAACTGCGCCATGGCATTCGTGCCCATGATGGCTTTGTCGCCGACATCGCCGCCGATGCTTTCTACGACGTGACGCCGACTGTCAGAATTTCGGGCGGACCACGCGTGTCCTTTGCCTCGTCGGGCTATTTCGACTCTTATTATGGTGTCAACGCCAAGGAGGCTGCGGCCTCGGACCTGAGCGAATACCATCCTGGCGGCGGCCTGAAATCGACCGGCCTTGGTGGCGCCATCACCTGGAAGGTGACCGATCCGATGACCGCCAGCCTGTTCGGCGAATATGCGCGCCTGATGGGCCCGGCCGCCGATTCCAGCCTGGTCAAGGAGCGCGGCGACCGTAACCAGTTCACGGTCGGCGTCTCGACCACCTATCGCTTCGACTTCGCGATGTAAGTGAATCGAACAAGAGACGCTTTATTCCTGCGGCTTTCTCGGCTAAAAGCCCGGCAATGACGAGCTTTTCACGCCTTCGCGCGCTGACGATACGAATTACAGGCCCGGTGTTCCGGGCGGCCTGAGCGCCGCCGGAGCCGCCGGGAGTTTTGCGCGCGCCCTCGCGCTTTTTCCAAATCATGATAGTTCACGCCCGAGCTTTTACGCCCGCCGGGCAATGCACATGGCAGACCAATGACCGACACTGTTGAAACGATCGACTATTCCAAGACGCTTTACCTGCCGCAGACGGATTTCCCGATGCGCGCCGGCTTGCCTGAAAAAGAGCCGCTGCTGGTCAAGCGCTGGCAGGACATGGACCTCTATCGCAAGCTGCGCGAGGAGGCGGCCGGCCGCGAAAAATACGTGCTGCATGACGGCCCGCCCTACGCCAACGGCAACATCCATATCGGCCATGCGCTGAACAAGATCCTCAAGGACGTCATCACCCGCTCGTTCCAGATGCGCGGCTATGACGCCAATTATGTGCCGGGCTGGGATTGCCACGGCCTGCCGATCGAATGGAAGATCGAGGAACAGTACCGCGCCAAGGGCAAGAACAAGGACGAGGTGCCGGTCAACGAATTCCGCAACGAATGCCGCGAGTTCGCCGCGAACTGGATCTCCGTGCAGGGCGCGGAGTTTCAGCGACTGGGCGTCATCGGCGACTTCAAGAACCCCTATACGACGATGGCTTTCCATTCGGAGTCACGCATCGCCGGGGAGTTGTTGAAGTTCGCCATGTCCGGCCAGCTCTATCGTGGCTCCAAGCCCGTGATGTGGAGTGTGGTCGAGCGCACCGCGTTGGCCGAGGCCGAGATCGAGTACCAGGATTATGAGTCGGATACGATCTGGGTGAAGTTTCCAGTTGTGTCAGGATTTTGGAGCGTTGAGCACTTTGTATCAGACGCTGCACCGTCCATGCGCGTTCCGGAAAGCGTTGCACTTTTGGACAACGCCCACGTCGTCATCTGGACGACAACCCCGTGGACGATCCCCGGCAACCGTGCCGTCAATTATTCGTCACGGATCGGCTACGGCCTTTATGAAGTTACCGCAGCCGAAAATTCGTTCGGTCCACAGCCCGGTGAAAAGCTGATCTTTGCAGATGCGCTTGCCGAAGACTCCTCGGCCAAGGCCAAGGTCACCTTGAATCGGCTTCGCAGCGTTTCGGTCGAAGAGCTTGGAAGCCTTACACTTTCACATCCCTTCAAAGGTCTCGGCGGCGGCTACGAATTCGCCGTGCCGATGCTGGCCGGCGATCATGTCACCGACGACGCCGGCACCGGCTTCGTCCACACCGCGCCCGGCCATGGCCGCGAGGACTTTGATGCCTGGATGGATGCGGCATCGGATTTGCGCGCACGCGGCATCGACCCTGCCATCCCCTTCACTGTAGATGATGCTGGCTTCTTCACCAGGGACGCGCCGGGTTTTGGCCCGGATCGCGAAGGCGGGGCGGCGCGCGTGATCGACGACAACGGCAAGAAGGGCAATGCCAACCAGGCGGTCATCGACGAGCTGATCAAGCGCAACGCACTGTTCGCGCGCGGCCGGCTGAAGCACAGCTATCCGCACTCGTGGCGGTCGAAGAAGCCGATCATCTTCCGCAACACGCCGCAATGGTTCGTCTATATGGACAAGGACCTCGGCGACGGCACGACGCTGCGCAGCCGTGCGCTGAAGGCGATCGATGACACACGCTTCGTGCCGGCGGCCGGCCAGAACCGTATCCGCGCCATGATCGAGGAACGCCCGGATTGGGTCTTGTCGCGCCAGCGCGCCTGGGGCGTGCCGATCGCCGTCTTTGCCGACGAGGACGGCAATGTGCTGAAGGACGAAGCCGTCAACCAGCGCATCATGGACGCATTCGAGAGGGAAGGCGCCGACGCCTGGTTCGCTGCCGACGCCAAGGAGCGTTTCCTCGGCAATCACGAGGCCTCCAAATGGAAGCAGGTGATGGACATCCTCGACGTCTGGTTCGATTCGGGCTCGACGCATGTCTTCACGCTGGAAGACCGTCCGGACCTGAAATGGCCGGCCGACGTCTATCTCGAAGGCTCCGACCAGCATCGCGGCTGGTTCCACTCCTCGCTGCTCGAAAGCTGCGGCACCAGGGGCAGGGCACCTTACGACACCGTCGTCACCCATGGCTTCACCATGGATGAGGAGGGGCGAAAGATGTCGAAATCGCTCGGCAACACCGTCGTGCCGCAAGACGTCATCAAGCAGTCCGGCGCCGACATTCTGCGGCTATGGGTGGTGACGACGGATTATTGGGAAGACCAGCGTCTCGGCAAGAACGTGCTGCAGACCAACATCGACGCCTACCGCAAGCTCCGCAACACCATCCGCTGGATGCTGGGCACGCTCGCCCATGACGATGGCGAGGAGGTGCCGCTGGACAAGATGCCGGAACTGGAGCGGCTGATGCTGCATCGGCTGGCCGAGCTCGATGAGGTCGTGCGCTCGGGCTACGACGCGTTCGAGTTCAAACGCATCACCCGCACTTTGCTCGACTTCATGGTGGTCGAGCTGTCGGCCTTCTATTTCGACATCAGGAAGGACGCGCTCTATTGCGAAGGACCCGCCAGCGTGAAGCGCAAGGCCTCGGTACAAGTGGTGCGCCACCTCTTCGACTGCCTGGTGAAATGGCTGGCCCCGATGCTGCCCTTCACCACGGAAGAAGCCTGGCTCGACCGTCATCCGGATGCTGTCTCGCTGCATCTCGACCAGTTCCCCGAGATTCCGGCCGACTGGAAGAACGAGGCACTGGCGGAAAAATGGCGCAAGGTGCGGCAGGTCCGCCGTGTCGTCACCGGCGCGCTCGAGATCGCACGCGCTCAGAAGGTCATCGGTGCCTCGCTGGAAGCCGTGCCGGTCGTGAGCCTCGACGATGCCACGCTTGAAGCCGCGATCGCCGATGTCGACATGGCTGAAATGGCGATCACCAGCGATCTCGTCATCGCCCATGGCAAGGCGCCGGAAGGCGCCTTTGCGCTCGACGATGTCAAAGGTGTCGCGGTGGTGGTCGAAAAGGCCGAGGACCGCGGCTTGGTCAAATGCGCGCGTTCGTGGCGCTATACCGCCGATGTCGGGCAGGACGTGGAATTCCCCGACGTGTCTGCCCGCGATGCCGCCGTGCTGCATGAACTCAAGGCTCTGGGACGTTTGTGACTGCTCATAAGCCGGAGCACAAATGCCATGCCGCGTGGGCGAAAACCGCCCGCGCGTTGCCCTTAACGAGTGGTTGAGATAAACACGCGAAACTCCGGAAGACAAATTGTCGCCGGAATTCCGTCGCAAGAGCGTGGACGATGGGGACCGGGCCTTTGGCCGGTGACGATCGAGAGGCTGTCTAGAGTGGGACTTTTTGGCATGACCAAGAGAACTTATGCGCGCGTTGCGCTGCTGGCGCCGCTTGTCGCGTCCGGCCTCGCTCTGTCCGGTTGCATGGGCTCGCCTACCTACGGCACCGACAAGACGGCTGGCGAGCAGCTTGCCGGAGACCTTTCCGGCGCCTTCGCGATCACGCCCAAGCACAAGGAACAGATCGACTACAGGCCGCGTCCGGAGCTGGTAAAGCCGGCGCCGGGGCAGAAGGAAGTGCTGCCGCCGCCGCAGGAAAGCATCGAGACGGCGAGCACCGATTGGCCCGAATCGCCCGAGCAGCGCCGCGCCCGCCTGCGTGCCGACGCCACTGCCCACCAGGACGACCCGTCCTATCAGTCGGGGATCGTCGATGACGTGCAGACCGATCCGGCTTCCGTGAAGAAGGCGCTGGCGGATTCGGGCTCCAGCCACCCGCCGGCCTGGTCGCCGAAGGATTCAGACAAGGGCCGCGCCGCCGAGATCCAGCGCCGCACCGCAGAGCAAAAGCAGGGCGACCCCAACACTCGCAGATATCTGAGCGAGCCGCCTCTGGCCTATCGAGCTGCCTCCGACACGGCGCCGCAGGGCGAACTCGGCGAGGATGAATACAAGAAGGAACGCCGCCTCAAGAAGGAAGCGGCCGCCAAGGGCAAGAGCGGCGGGCTCTTCGACTGGCTGCCCTCCTGGTAGGAACCGTCGCCTTCGGTAGCTGAAGGCTCTACGTTTCGCGTCTTTCCCGAAAGAATTCCCTGAGCAGCAGCGCCGCATCGGCCTCGGCCATGCCCGGATAGATGTCGGGCGTATGGTGGCAGGTCGGCGAAGCGAAGAAGCGCACGCCGTTGACCACCGCGCCGCCCTTCTCGTCGGCCGCGCCGAAATAGAGCCGGCGCAGCCTGGCGAAGGAAATGGCGCCGGCGCACATGGCGCAGGGTTCCAGGGTCACATAGAGGTCGTGGCCGGTCAGCCGCTCGCTCGAGAGCGTTTGGCAGGCCGCGCGGATCGCCAGCATTTCGGCATGCGCCGTCGGATCGGCAAGTTCGCGGGTGCGGTTACCGGCGGATGCCACCACCGTGTCGCCGCTGGCGATGACGGCGCCAACCGGAACTTCTCCGCGCAAGGCGGCGGCTTGCGCCTCTTTCAGCGCCAGCGCCATGAAATCCGGCCGCTTCACGCGGTTTCCATTCCGATTATCTCCTCGCCACTTGGCGGTGATCCTGTTATGGAGCGCGTCAACCCGAATATCGGAACAGATTTTCGGAAATGATCATGCGCCAAATCAAAGTGCTATAGCGTCCTTTGCGCGTCCGAAAGGATGCGCCACGCTGTAGCAGCGCAACAAGGCAAAGGCCACATGGACGACAACGACAAGAAATCTCCGCGCCACAAAGGCCCGGGCAAAAGCGGCCCTGGAGCCGCGGGGCCGCGCCGCGATGGCGCCGCCGGCAAAAGCGGCAAACCCTCCTTCGGGGCCAAGAAACCCTATTCACCGCGCGGCGCCCGGCCCGCAGCGGCTGAGGGCGAGCGGCCCAAGCGCGATTTCAAAAGTGGCGACCGGCCATTCAGCAAAGGTCCGCGTTCCGAAGGCAAGCCCTTCGAAAAGCGCGAGGGACCGCGCAAGCCATATGCACCACGCGGTGACCGGCCGATGGCAGCCGAAGGCGAGCGCAAGCCGTATGAAAAGCGCGAAGGGCCGCGCAAACCCTATGCGCCGCGTGGGGATCGCGCTATGCCGGCCGAGGGTGAACGCAAGCCGTATGAAAAGCGCGAGGGGCCGCGCAAGCCTTATGCACCGCGCGGCGATCGGCCGGTTGCGGCCGATGGCGAGCGGCCAAAGCGCGATTTCAAGGGCGGCGATCGGCCATTCAGCAAGGGGCCGCGTCCCGAAGGCAAGCCTTTCGAAAAGCGTGAAGGGCCGCGCAAGCCCTACGCACCGCGTGGCGATCGGCCTGCTTCCGCCGAGGGCGAAAAGCGTTTTGACCGGCCAAAGAGCGATTTTGGCGATCGCCCGCAGCGCGACGCCGGAGATCGTCCCAAGCGTGACTTCAGCGATCGCCCCAAGCGCGATTTCGGTGGTGACCGGCCGCAAGCATCTGGCGGCGCCTTCAAGCCGCGCCCGCGTCCGGCAGATGCGGAAGAAGCCGGCGAGCGTATCGCCAAGCGGCTGGCCCGCGCCGGCCTGGCGTCGCGCCGCGACGCCGAAGACCTGATCGCGGCGGGCCGTGTCAAGGTCAACAACCGGGCTTTGACCTCGCCGGCCTTCAACGTCATGCCGGGCGACATCATCCATCTCGACGGCATGGAGATCCCGCCGATCGAGCGCACCCGCCTGTTCCTGTTTCACAAGCCGGCCGGCGTCGTTACCACCAACCGCGACCCCGAGGGCCGCAAGACCGTGTTCGACGTGCTGCCGGCCGAATTGCCGCGGCTGATGACCATCGGCCGCCTCGACATCAACACCGAAGGCCTGCTGCTGCTCACCAATGATGGCGGTCTGTCGCGCGTGCTCGAACTGCCTGCCACTGGCTGGCTGCGCCGTTACCGCGTGCGCGTCCATGGCAAGGTCGAGGAAAGCATGCTCGCAGGCCTGCGTGAAGGCATTGCCGTCGACGGCGTCTTCTACGGCGCCATCGAAGCGACGCTCGACCGTGAGCAAGGCACCAACGCCTGGCTGACGATCGGCCTGCGCGAAGGCAAGAACCGCGAAGTGAAGAACATCCTTGGATCGCTCGGCCTCGACGTGACGCGGCTGATCCGTATCTCCTACGGACCGTTCCAGCTCGACGATCTCGCCGAAGGCCATGTGCTGGAGATCAAGGGCCGCGTCTTGCGCGACCAGCTCGGCGAGCGACTGGTCGAGGAATCCGGCGCCAATTTCGACGCCGAGATCATCAAGCCGTTTTCCAACCAGCCGGTGCGGCGAGAGCGTGACGCGGAGCCGGAACGGCCGAAAGTCACCCGCGAGGGTGACCATCGGCCGATCGGCGAGGGCGGTCTGATCAAGAACCGCAAGCGCCGCGAAGGCAGCCGCGACGAAGCGCTCGGCAAGCTGTCGACCAGTCCCGAAAGGGGCGCGAGGCCGGAAAAGAGCTTTGGCGAACGCGGCCCGAGACCCGAGCGCAGCGAGTTTTCGGACAAGCCGCGCAGCGAGTTTCGCGAAAAGCCGCGCGGCGATTTTGGCGACAAGCCCCGTGGAGGCTTCGGCGACAAGCCGCGCGGCGCCTTTGGTGACAAACCGCGCGGCGGCAAGAAGCCCGAGCGCGAGCAGCGGCCGATCGATCCGCCGGGCCAGCGCAAGGCTAATGTCTGGATGGCGCCGGGCGCGCGTCCGATCGGCAAGGGCAGGGCGGAAGCCGATGCCGCCAAGGCGGCCGAGGCCAAGGCGCGCAAGGCGTCATTCAAGCCGTCCTATGGCAAGCCGGCCTATGGCAAGCCGGGCGGAGCCAAGCCGTTCGGCAAGCCGGGTGGCGAGCGTCCGGATGGCGGTCGGGGCGGCGAGCGGCCACGCAACGGTCCCAAGGGCCCGAGGACCAGATGATGCCGGGACTTAAATGAGATCCGGCCTTAAATGAGACCCGGGCATAAATGAGAATCGTCGGCGGCCAATTTCGCGGGCGTCCGCTGGCGACGCCGCGCGACCATGCCATCCGCCCGACGACCGACCGCGCCCGCGAGGCCGTCTTCAACGTGCTGGCGCACCGCTTTGCCGACAAGCTCGACGGCGCGCGTGTGCTCGACCTTTTCGCCGGCACCGGCGCTCTCGGCCTCGAAGCGCTGTCGCGCGGCGCTTCCTATGGCGTCTTTATCGAAGAATCGGCCGAAGGACGCGGCCTGATCCGCACCAATGTCGAAGCTTTTGGCCTTACCGGCCGCACCAAGATCTTCCGCCGCGACGCGACCGCCCTGGGTGAGGCCGGTACGCTTGCGGCATTCGGCCTGGTCTTCGCCGATCCGCCCTATGGCAAGGGCCTTGGCGAGCGCGCCCTGCGCTCGGCCAGGGATGGCGGCTGGTTGCTGCCCGGCGCGCTCTGCGTGGTCGAGGAAGCCGCCTCGGCGCCCTTCGAGATTGGGCCGGAATTCTCGGTGGTTGATGAACGAAACTACGGCGAGACGGTGGTCCGGTTCATCGAGCTTGCGTAAGGGTGGAGCGACCGGCGCCTTCAAAATGACGCACAATTCACTTTGCCTCCGCGGCTAACCTTGCCTATCGTCGCGCGATAACAACCGGAGCCATCAATGACATTTCATACTGAATGGCTGCGGAGAGCCTTGCTCGCCACCGAGCTGACTATGGCCGGCCCGGCCCTGGCCGCGGATGATGGCAAGGTGGCCAACTTCCTGCTCGACAATGGAATGGAGGTGGTGGTCGTTCCCGATCATCGCGCCCCCATCGTCACCCATATGGTGTGGTACAAGATCGGCAGCGCCGACGAGCCGCCAGGCAAGTCCGGCATAGCGCACTTCTTCGAACACCTGATGTTCAAGGCCACGACCAACCACGCCGCGGGCGAGTTCGACCGCGCCATATCGGCCATCGGCGGCTCCAACAACGCCTTCACCTCATATGACTACACTGCCTTCCACGAGACGGTGGCGCCCTCGGCACTTGGTGAGATGATGAGCTTCGAGGCCGATCGCATGCGCAACCTCATCTTGACCGACGAGGTCATCAAGACCGAGCGCGACGTGATCCTGGAAGAGCGCCGCGCGCGCATCGACAGCAATCCGCAGGCGGTGCTCGACGAAGAGGTCGACGCGACGCTCTGGCAGAACCAGCCCTACCGCATTCCGGTGATCGGCTGGATGCAGGAGATGGAGCAGTTGAACCGCACCGATGCGGTTGCCTTCTATGACAAATACTACCGCCCCAACAATGCGGTGCTGATCGTGGCCGGCGATGTCGAGCCGGAGGTCGTGAAGGCGCTGGCCGAAAAAACCTATGGCAAGGTCGCGCGCGGTCCCGACCTGCCCCCGCGCATCCGCCCGGTCGAGCCGGAGCAGAACACCAAGCGCACGGTGACGCTCACCGATGGGCGCGTTTCGGTGCCGAGCTTTTCGACGCAATGGGTGGTTCCGTCCTACCACACGGCAAAACCCGGCGAGGCCGAGGCGCTCGACTTGCTGGGAGAGATCCTTGGCGGCGGCAGCCGCAGCAGGCTCTACCAGCAACTCGTGGTCAAGCAAGGCATCGCATCGGCGACCGGCGCCTTCTTCCAGGGTACGATGCTCGACGCCACCAATTTCACCGTCTATGGCGCGCCGCGCGGCGACGCCAAGCTGAGCGACGTCGAGGCGGCCGTCGAGGCCGAGATCGCCCGCATCGTCAAGGACGGCGTCACCGCGGACGAGCTGGAGAAGGCCAAGGCCCGCTATATCAGGGCCATGATCTTCGCCCGCGACAAGCAGGACGAGATGGCCAATCTCTACGGCGCCGAGCTCGCCACCGGCGGCAACGTCAGGGATATCGAGGAATGGCCGGACCGCATTCGCAAGGTCACCGCCGATGAGATCAAGGCGGTCGCCGCACGCTATCTGCTGCTCGATCGTACGACGACCGGCTATCTCTTGCCGCAGCAACAGGCTGGGAATTGATGATGACAAGATTGAGCGTTGGCGCTGCCCCTCACCTGCCTGCCGGCATCCTCTCTCCGTATAGTGACGGGGAGAGGGGCGCTGTCATCGCCGATTTCGCCAACCATCAGCGTCGTAAGAAGAGCGCCAGCGTCGCGGCGAGACCCCTTCTCCCCGTCACTATACGGGGAGAAGTGCCCGGCAGCGCGATGAGGGGCGGAGCTGACCTTGGCGATCAATGGCCTTATGCGATTACTCATAGGCGCATCGCGGTTCTCCACGCCCTCGCCACACTGTTCCTCGGCATCTTCTTCCTCATCCTGCCGGCGCTTGCCGCGCACGCGATGGACATCCAACCGGTGACCTCGTCAAAGGGCGTCAATGCCTGGCTGGTCGAGGACCACTCCATTCCGATCATCGCCATCCGCTTCGTCTTCGATGGCGGCTCGACGCAGGATCCGGCGGGGCGGGAAGGGTTGGTCAATCTGATGACCGGCCTGTTCGACGAGGGCGCCGGCGACCTCGACAGCGAGGCCTTCCAGATCAAGCTTGACGATGCCGGCGCAGAGATGGGCTTCGAAGCGGCGCGCGACGGCACCTATGGCGCGATGCGGATGCTGGCCGAGCAGAAGGATGCGGCCTTCGACCTGCTCAGGCTGGCGGTCACCAGCCCGCGCTTCGACCAGGCGCCGATCGACCGCATCCGCGCCCAGATCCTGTCCGGCATCATCGCCAATGAGCGTGACCCCAACACCGTCGCGCAAACCAAATGGCTGCGCGCCATCTATGGCGAACATCCGTATTCCAGGCCCGACCAGGGCACCAAGGACAGCATCGCCACCATCACGGCGGCGGATCTGGCTGCCTTCCACAAGGCCAATTTCGCCCGCAGCGGCCTGCATGTTGCGGTGGTCGGCGACATAGATGCCGCGACGCTGAAACGGAAGCTCGATGAGGTCTTCGGCGATCTGCCGGAAAAGCAGGTGCTGCAACCGGTTGCCGATACCGAGCTGAAGCTCGGCCAGCAGCTCGAGGTCGACTACGACCTGCCGCAGACCTCGCTGCAGTTTGCCTACCCCGGTGTGAAGCGCGATGCGCCGGATTTCTTCCCTGCGGTGCTGATGAACCAGATTCTCGGCGGCGGCACGTTCACCTCGCGCCTCTATGACGAGGTGCGGGAAAAGCGCGGCCTGGCCTATTCCGTCGATTCCAACCTGGTCGATCACCAGCATTCCAACGCGCTGATCATCACCACGGCGACGCGTTCCGACCGCGCCGCCGAGACGCTCGCCATCGTCAAGGACGTGGTCAAGAAGATGGCGCAGGAGGGGCCGACCGAGGCCGAGCTGGACGCGACCAAGAAATACATGGTCGGCTCCTATGCGATCAGCAATCTGGATTCTTCCAGCGCCATTGCCGCGACCCTGGTGGAATTGCAGCTCGACAATCTCGGCATCGACTACGTGCAGCGCCGCGCGGCGCTCATCAACGGTGTGACGCTCGATCAGGTCAAGGCAGCGGCGAAGAAGCTGCTGACGCCGGCGCCCGCGATCATGAGCATCGGGCCGAAGCTGGAGGCCAAATGACAGGTCCGACTTTCGGTATCGCCTTTGGCGGCGGCGGCGCGCGCGGCCTCGCCCATATCCACATCGTCGAGGCGCTGGACGAGCTCGGCATCAAGCCGGTGGCCATCGCCGGCTCCTCGATCGGCGCCATCATGGGCGCCGGCATGGCCTCGGGCATGAGCGGCAAGGACATCGAGGACTACGCCCGCTCGATCCTCGGCCGCCGCGCCGAGGTGGCGGCGCGCATGTGGCGCTCGCGTCCCGGCACCATCGCCGAGGCGATGCAGGGCGGCATCCGCGTCAGCCAGTTCAACATAGAGCGCATCTTGAAGGCGTTCCTGCCGGAAGCCATCCCGGAAACCTTCGCCGAGCTGATGATCCCGCTCAAGGTGACGGCGACGGACTATTTCGGTCACAAGCTGGCCGTCTTCGACGAGGGCGACCTGCATTCGGCGCTCGCCGCCTCGGCTGCCATTCCCGCCGTGTTCCGCCCGGTGACGCGCGACGACCGCGTGCTGATCGACGGCGGCATCTACAATCCGGTGCCGTTCGACCTCATCGAAGACGCCGCCGACATCATCATCGCGATCGACGTCGTCGGCGCGCCGAGCGAGGCCGAGCGCAAGCACCCGACCACGGTCGACCTGATGTATGGCGCGACGCAATTGATGATGCAGTCGATCATCGCCCACAAGCTGAACCAGCGCCCACCAGACATATTGATCCGCCCGCCAGTGTCGAAATACCGCGTGCTCGATTTCATGAAGATCGACACGCTGATGGCCGAGACGCAGGAGGTCAAGGACGAACTGAAGCGCGAGGTGGAAAGAGTGGTCGAGGCGCGTGCCAAGGGCAAGCGGGGGAAGAAAGTAGGGTGAGCTGCCGATCTCCCCCCTCGAGGGGGAGATGGCCGGCAGGCCAGAGGGGGTCGTCTCGCGTGAAGCTAGACCTCCTACTGTCGATAGGAGGTTGCGTCAGGACGGACCGACCGCCTCTGTCGCCTTCGGCGACATCTCCCCTCAAGGGGAGATTACCCCACCAGCGTCTCACACCCTCCCAGCCGCATATTCCAGCGCCACCACGCCATTGCTGAACTGTACGGTCGAGATCGGCTCCAACGCCACCGGCATATCGGGCGGGAACAGCTTCTTGCCCTCCCCGACGGAGCCAGGGTAGCTCAGCAGCCTGACGCGATCGACCAGACCATGGCGCAGCAATTCCCGCGCGACGCTCAGGCTGCCATGCACATAGATGTTGCCGCCGCTGCCTTGCTTCAGCGCCCGAACCGCTTCCGGCAACACACCCTTCAGCAACTCGGCCGGTTTCCAGTCGAGTGCCTTCGGGCTTGTCGACGCGACATATTTCGGCAGCGCATTGAACCGGTCGGCGAAGTCTCCGGTTTCCTTGGGCCAAGAGCCGGCAAAAATCCCGTAGGTCGTGCGCCCCAGAAGCATGGCCCCGCTGTCGGCAAGCTCGTCCTCCTTGAACCTTTGCATCTCATCGTTCCAGGTCACGCTGGGCAGCTTCTCGACCTCGGCGATGCCATCGATGCTGATGAACTCGGTGATAATAAGGTTTCTCATGGCGCTCTCCTTCTTCTGTCAAAGGACGAACCGTGTGAGCCTTTTGCGACCGCTCTGCGAAAAAAAGCGCTTTATTGAGCAGGCGTTGCTGTCGGGCGCTGGCCCATCGCGCTTAAAGGGGGGCGCTTCGGACACCATCGACAAACGCCAGAACGACCACACACGGAGCAACGCAGTAAACCAGTCTCGCTCTGCGGCCCGTCTTCGTCACAGCGTCGCTTGCGTCGAGATCGACGGTGATGTCCTCATAGCCCAGCACTTCGCCATCAAGCGGGTAGGCGGCCTTGTAGACAGCTTCCTTGGCGGCAAAAAGGATGCGACCGGCAAGATACGGGTCGGTTGCGTCGATCCGGTCAGCGGGGACTGCAACCAGCGCGAAGATGTCGTCGGGCAGGGGCAAAGCGGGCTCGATATCGATGCCGAGCGAGGCGACGTGGGAGAGCGGCGCGACGGCCGCCACGGCTATCTCGTCGTCGTGAGCCAGCGACCCCGTTACTCCATGAGGCCATACCGGTGCGCCGGAGGAGCCGCGGAGGATAGCGACGTCGTTCAAGCCCATATCCGCCAGCAGCTCGTGCGCGATCCACCGCGCCGCGCCACTCGCCCGCCGGATCAGCGGCAGGCGTGACGGGATGGAGCGTGCTTCCTGCGGCAGCAAATGGTTCTCATCGCCTTCGCGGATCGTGCGGCATCCGATCCGAACGCCGGCCGGCGTCATGGCGGCCATCGCCGCCAGCAGATGCGCCGACAGGCTGGCGCCGGCATCGAGCGACCGTGTCATGGCTGGCCGCCCGGCAGAGCGAGTTCGGCGATCATTTCCCCGTCCTCGTCCAGTCCCTCTTCGACGAAACCGGCAGCGCGATAGAGGCGGCGTGCCGCTTCATTCCCAGGTTCGTAGCAGATCGAAACGTGGCTGATGTGGCCGAGCCCCATGATTTCATCCAGCACTTCGCGCAAAGCGGCCTTGCCGAAGCCTTGGCCCTGATGAACGCGATCGATCATGAAGCGGTAGATCCGCGCCTCGTCGTCGTCCTGCGGCGCCTCATACATCAGGAAACCGACGACGCGATCCCCTGCCATGACGACGCGCGGCCGTGCGTCCCCGTCGGTTTCGGCTTCGTCCAGCGACTCCGCATTGCTGGCGACAAAATCCATCTGATCCGCGGCCAGTTCCAGAGCCGCGACCAGGGCCCGGTTGGCCGCAGTCACCGAAACGAGGCGGATGTCTGCGCTCATCAAGCCGTTGCCTTGACGCTATCCTCCGGCACCGGCGTGACGAAGCGATGCAGCTTGGCCGGGTTGCCCCGCCAGATCGAGTTGGGCTCCAGCTCTTCGCCCTTCATCACGAAGGAGTCCGCGTCGACCATCGAGCCTTTGCCCATCACCACGCCGTAGTGGACAAAGGCGGAAGGTCCGAGCGTGCAACCATCGCCGATGCGGATGAAATCGGACTTGAACGCGCCTTCTTCCAGCGAATGGGCCTGGATCACGCAGCCCTCGTTGAGCGTGACGTCGTCGCCGATCTCGACCAGCGAACGCTCGGTCAAATTGCTGCCGCCGTCATAGACCCGCCTGCCGACCTTGACGCCGAGCAGGCGCAGGATCATCGGCCGGAACGGCGTGCCGGCGAACAGGCGCACGATGGGCGAATCCGCCAGCTTCCAGTGGCGTTCGTGGCGCCAGAAGGCGACGTCGTAGATCGTCGTCATCTGCGGCTTCAGCCGGCCAAAGCCAAGGCTTGCCCGCTCGACCAGAATGTAGAACGGAATGGTGATCGCCGAGGTCAAAAGCACAGCGGCGAACAGGGCGACCTCCGCCCATTCCGTATAGTAGTTCAGCGCCCGGTCCCAGATCGCCAGCGTGACGAACAGCATGACCCATTGCGTTGCCAGGAACAGAAGAATGGTCACCAGGTTGTGGCGGTTCTTGTGCGGGATGCGCCGGCGCCGGTCGGCCTCGTCGACGCCGGCGATAAGCTCCTTGTCGCGGTTCACCATGCGCGGGATTTCAAAGGCGGGCGAACCGAGAAGGCCGACATTCTGGCGCACCGGCCCGTCGATGGGGATCATCACCTTGGTGCCGAGCAGCACGTTGTCGCCGGTGCGGCCGTCCGGCGGATAGTAGATGTTGTTGCCGAGATAGTTGCGTTCGCCGATGCGCGTCGGCTCGAGCCTGAAGGCCGAGGCGGATTTGTGCATGTTGATCATGAACAGCCCGTCCGAGACCATGGTCTCGGTGCCGATCTCGCACAGAAGCGGGTTTTCGTGCTGCTGGTTGGAGCCGAAATTGGAGCCGGTCTGCACCACTCTGTTGAGGTTCCAGCCGATGGCGCGCATGTAGTGCACGATTGCCGAGCTGTCGCCGGCCAGGAGCCCGAGCACGCGGGAATTGCTGGCGAATTCGGCGACGGTCTGCAGCCAGTAGCGGAAACCGTAAAGCGTGTAGGTGCGGCCCGGCTTCAAGATCAGGCTCGTCAGGCGCGGCACCAGCGTCGCTGCCAGGAAAGCCGCCGCGATATAGCCGAAAAGCGTGACCGTGGTGCCGATTGCGACAAGGCCGATCGTCTCCTGATAGTCGTCGCCGACATATTCCCAGTAGCTGTGGAACAGGAGCGGCAGCGGGGTGACGAGGCCAAACAGGCCGACCAGCTGCAGCGCTTCATAGAGGAAGCGCCGGACTTGGTAAGGATTGACATTGCGCACCTTGCAATAGTCCGCCGTGGTCGGCACTGCCGGCGATCCATGCCAGTGCTCGCCGTCCGGAATGCTTTGCCCGCGATGCAGCGAGGACGAATGGCCGAGCTGGGCACGGTCGCCGATGCTGGTGTCGATGTCGAGCGTGGAGCCGACGCCGACGAAGGCATCGCGGCCGATGGTAAGCGGTCCGGTATGGATGTAGCCGGCCTCGGCCCTGAAGCCGAGGATCATCGATTCCTTGCGCAGGATGGTGTTGGCGCCGATGGAAATAAGATCCGTGCAGACGGGCACGGACTTCGATTCGATGACGGCGTTTTTCCCGAGCTTGGTGCCGAGCAGCTGCAGATAGAGGCTGTAGAGCGGGCTGCCGCGGAACAGCACGACGGGCGCGGTGCGGATCAATGTCTTGACCACCCAGAAGCGGAAGTAGCGCACGCCCCAGATCGGAAACGCCTCGGCCTTCCAGCGGCCGATGAGCAGCCATTTCGCCAGGACGGCAAAGCCCGACATGCCGAAGAACACGGCGGCCGAGAGCGCCACGCACCGGATATAGAGCTGCAGCGGATCGTCGAGCGCGTCATACATCCAGTTGAGGCCGTCATTGATCGCCCAGAGCGCCACGTAGCTGTAGAGGCCGTAGAACGAAAGCTGCGCCGCGCCGCAGGTCCAGTAGGCGAAATTCGAGGCCCGGCGGGTGAGGACCGGCTCGTTGGTTGCCGTCGTCATCTCCTCCGCTACCCCCAGATGCAGCGCCAGGCGCGCCACTGTGGGATAGAGATAGATGTCGCGCATCGACGTCGTCGCCCATTCCTTCCTGGTGCGCACGCGCGCGCAGAAATGCGCCATCAGCAAGGAGTTGGCGCCGAGATCGTCGAAGAAGTGATCCTCGACCGACACCGCGTCGAATTTCAGCACCGTGGCCAGCGCTTCCGCCAGGAAACGCTCGTCCTCATTGGCGGGCGGCACCATCGTGCGATCGGCCGAAAGCCGGATGCTCGTCGGCTTCGGCAGCTGGCGCAGGTCTACCTTGTTGGAGACGGTCATCGGGATGGCAGGCAGTTCCTCCAGATAGGCGGGCACCATGTAGTCGGGCAGCCGCCGCTTCATCGTCTGGGCGAGATCCGCACGGGAAACCGCCGCTACGCCGGTTTTAAGCGCGTAATAGGCAACGAGTTCGACGCGGCCGGGCTCGATCTCCCAGGTGGTCACGGCGGCCTGGGCGATCTCGGGCTGGTCGAGCAGCACCGCCTCGATCTCGCCGAGTTCGATGCGATATCCGCGAATCTTCACCTGCGTGTCGATGCGCCCGGCATACTCGATCTCGCCGCTATCGTTGATCCGGCCAAGATCGCCGGTGCGGTAGATGCGCTGCGACGGGTTGTTCGGCAGGCCGACGAAATCGGCGATGAATTTCTGGTCGGTCAGGTCCGGCCGGTTCAGATAACCGACGGCGAGCCCGATGCCGGCAATGCCGATCTCGCCCAGTTCACCGGGCTCGGCAAGTTGCGGCAGCGAAGCGTCGAGAATGACGATCGAGTAAGTCGGCAACGGCGCGCCGATTGTGACGGGACGGTCCGGCGTCAGCGCCCCCATCGTTGCGGTGACGGTCGCCTCGGTCGGCCCGTAGGTGTTGAGGATCTGCCGGCCCGGCTTCGACCAGCGCACCACCAGATTGTGCGGGCAGGCCTCGCCGCCCACCAAAAGCGTGCGCAGGCTGGGAACGTCCGATGTCATCGATGACAACAATGTCGGGCTGCAGGCCATGCAGGTGATGTCATGGAGGCGCAGGAAATCCGCCAGTTCCTCGCCCACCAGCGGCATCTGGCCAGGTGCCGGCACCACCGTCGCGCCGGCGACGAACGGCACCCAGATCTCTTCGGAGGAAAAGTCGAAGGCAATGGTCATGCCCTGATACGCCCGGTCGCCCGGCCGGTAGCCGTAGGAGGCGGCCGCGACGTGTATGAAATTGACGAAGCTCTGGTGCGTGATGACCACGCCCTTGGGCTTGCCAGTGGTGCCCGAGGTATAGAGGATGTAGCAAATGTCGTCGGCCGCCTGCGGCTTCAGCGGCGCGGGCGACTGCGCGGAAATCTCGGCGGCGGCGCTGTCGATCAGCACATGCGGAACGGGCAGTTGACCGGCGCGCGACGCATAGGCGGCGATGGTGACGATCATGCTGACGGCGGCGTCTTCGATGATCAGCGCCATCCGCTCCTGCGGAAACGCGGTGGCCAGCGGCACGAAGGCAGCCCCCGCCTTCATCACCGCCAGCAACGCGACATAGGTTTCCGCCGATCGGTCGAGAATGAGCCCGACCCGGTGGCCCGGCCGCACGCCGTGCTTGATCAGCATGCGGGCGAACTGGTTGGCGCGGCTGTTCAGCTCCTGATAGGTCCACACGCGCCCTTCGGAGATCACCGCCGGCAGTGCGGCAAACGTTACGGCGAGCTGCTCGAACACCGTATCGAGCCGCTCACCCGGCTGCCGGGCAAAGTCGGCGCCCGTCAGGACCTGGCCGTTCCTTGTCGGGCCGCGAGCGATCCGTGCCAGCGCATCGATGCCTGGCAGGCCGCCGATCGGTGTTGCCGCGTCGCTGTCCAGTTCGGCGATATCGTAGTCCATGTCCATACTTTCTCGTCCTCGCCGGGCATTGCCCGGCTGTTCATGCCGCCGCTGGAGGAGGCACTGCGCCGCCGCTGCGATTTTGTTGGTGGAGGGCTTCCAAAAAGGAAGAACCCGGAATCCGGGAAGCTTATGCCACCCGATCTTTTCGCCGGTTTTTCCGAACTGTTGAATTTTGTTTCTGGAGTGTGTCTGGGCGGGGATTTGCCGGGGCCTCGTTGACCCTTGCGGGGAGGGGTTCAGCCTCCGTGGCGACCCGGAAAGAGACTATGAGCGAACCTCATGCAGACGGCGCCGGCGAGCTGTCTATAATGGAGCGCTACGGCGACCCAGCAGCAGAGCGATGCCCAACGCCGGAAGCGTTGCCGCCGCGACGGCGAAGAAGACGAATTGCAGCCCCGTCGACGCGGCGACCAGGCCGAGCGCCGGACTGCCGAAGCCGAGCGCCACGTCGAGGAAGACGGTGTAGAGTCCCATGGCCAGGCCGCGGCTGCGCGACGGAAGATGGCCTACGGCCTCGGCGCCGAGGCCGGGATAGACCAGCGAGTAGCCGAGGCCAGTCAGGCCCGCTCCGATCGCGGCGACAACAGGCCCGGTCGCAAGCCAGATCAGCATCAGCCCTGCCGCCTCGACCACAACGAAGATCACAGCGACGCGTGCGCCCCCGAGCCTGTCGGGCAGGTGGCCGAAGCACAGCCTTGCCACGATCAGCGACGCGGCATAGGCCGTGAACGGAAGCCATACCGGCTGCCAGCCCCGCTCGGCGAAGAGCAGGGCGCCGAAGCCCAGAATAGCACCATAGCCGAGGCTGCTGAAAGCAGCTCCGACGCCAGGAAGCCAGACCGCTTTCGCCACGCTCCTCCATGACTGCGGCACGCTGCCCGCGGCGGCGCCGGTGCCGCGCATCGGCAGGATGGCAAGCAGCGTCGCCAGCGGCAGGAGGATCGTCGCGAGCGCGATCGCGGTGAAACCGCTCGCTGCATAAAGCGCAGATCCGGCCGGCGCTCCCAGCGCGAGCGCCGCAAACATCGCCGTGCCCACCCAGGCTATGACTTTTCCTGAGTTCTGTCCGCCCGCAACGGAGAGGCCCCAGGCGACGCCGCCGGTGATGATGAAGCTCTCGGACGCGCCCAGTACCGCCCGTCCGGCGAACAGCGCCGATGCGGACGCTACCGGCCGGTCGAGCAATGCCAGCGAGCCGAGGTAAAATAGCCCGGCAAGGGCAGCGGCAACGAGGCCGACGATGACGGCGCGCTTGCCGCCGCGTCCATCGGCATAGTTTCCAGCCCCGATGCGCGACAGCATCGAGGCGACGAACTGGCTGCCCGTCACCAGCCCGACTGCGAAGGGGCCGAAGCCGAGCTGCTGGTGAAGATGCAGCGGCAGGACGGGTAGCGCCAGTCCGATCAGCAGGAAGCCGGCGAAGACAGCCGCCATGATTGGCACCAGTTCCGCGATGACGCCATTTCGGTCTGACATCCGCGCCATTTTGGCCATCGGTAACCCAACTGTTCGGATCAGTAGCGTTCGTAGGTTACGCGCCAGCCTTCGGCCGGGTTGTCCGGCGTGAGGACCAGTTTGTTGTCCGAGACCTCGAATTTGCGTTTCATGCTCTTCCCGACAAGGTTGCGGACCAGGGAGGACTCGATTGTGATGACGAAGGTCTTGTCCTGGTCGTTGATGGCGACCGGCCCGTAATAGGCTTCGTAGCCATTCGCCGTGTAAGGCGTGTCCGGCGCCTTGGGGTCGGGGTTCTGCGCCTGCACCGAGAGGGTGCCGGCCTCGGTGAAGATGACCTGGCCGGAATAGGGCACGGGCTTGAGGTTTCCCTCGCCGGCCTCGAGCGAAATCATGCGCCATGCGCCGATGATCGCGGACTCTTGCGAGAGAGCCGGCGTGGCGACCGAAAGCGCAAGCGCAAGGGCGGCAATCTTCAATCTCATCGTCATATGTCGTTGTTCCTTTTCTGAGTTGTGGGTACGCACAGGCGGTCCTCGATCTTTGCTCACACCGAAAGCATGACCTTGATGGCGCGACGCTCGTCCATGGCGCGGTAGCCTTCAGCGACCTCGGCCAGCGGCAGCTTGAGGTCGAAGACCTTGCCGGGCTTGATCCGACCTTGCAGCACACGGTCCATCAGGTCGGGCAGGAAGCGGCGCACCGGCGCCGGGCCGCCCAGCATGCGTTTTTGGCCGAAGAATAGTTTTTGGCCGTCGAAGTTCACGCCGTGCGGCACGCCGACATAGCCGATGGTGCCGCCGGGGCGGGAGCAGGCCAGCGCCTGGTCGAAGGATTCTCCCGTGCCGACGCATTCCAGCACGGAGTCCGCGCCGACGCCCTTGGTGAGTTCCTTGATGAGGGCCACGCCTTCCTCGCCGCGCTCGGCGACGATGTCGGTGGCGCCGAAGTCGCGGGCGAGCTTTTGGCGGCTGGCGTGCCGGCTCATGGCGATGATGCGCTCGGCGCCCATTTCCTTGGCCGCAAGCACGCCCATCAGGCCGACCGCACCATCGCCGACCACGACCACCGTCGATCCTTCGCGGACCTCGGCTGCGTCGGCCGCATACCAGCCGGTGCCGAGCACATCGGACACCGCCAGCAGGTCAGGGATGAGGTCGGCCGGCGGCACCTCGGCGGTGGCGACCAGTGTGCCATCGGCCAAGGGTACGCGAGCGTAAGGCGCCTGCGCGCCCGACATGAACTCGCGCTGCACGCAAGACGACTGGAAGCCGAAGCGGCAATGCGGGCAGGTATTGTCCGAGAGGCAGAATGACCCGACGACGAACTGGCCGGGGCGGACCGTGCGCACCTCTGCGCCGACCTCGACGACGATGCCGCAATATTCGTGGCCCATATGCATCGGCCCGGCGACCGGCTGCAGCCCGCGATAGGGCCACAGGTCCGAGCCGCAGATGCAGCTTGCCGACAGCTTGATGATGGCGTCCGTCGGCCGCATGATTTTCGGATCGGCGATTTCCTCGCAGCGTATGTCGCCCGGTTTGTGAAGAACGGTTGCAAGCATGTTGGTTCCTTCCGAGGGGAGAAGATCAGCCGCCGTAGTCGGCGTCGCTGACATGTTCCAGCCAGTCCACGACCTTGCCGTCCTTGACCTCCTGGAGGGCGATGTGGGTCATGGCGGTCCGAGGCGACGCGCCGTGCCAGTGCTTTTCGCCGGGAGCGAACCAGACGACATCGCCCGGATGGATTTCCTCGACCGGGCCACCTTCGCGCTGCACGCGACCGAGGCCGGAGACGACGATCAGCGTCTGGCCGAGCGGATGCGTGTGCCAGGCGGTGCGGGCGCCGGGCTCGAAGGTCACCTGTGCGCCTTGAACCCGCTCGGCGTCGAAGGGATTGAAGAGCGGATCGATCCGCACCGTTCCGGTGAACCAGTCAGGCGGTCCCTTGCCGGAAGGCCTGGTGCCGGCGCGAAGAATGTCCATGGTGATCTCCTTTGCGTCCTCAAATGCGTTCGATGCGAAGCGGGAATTTGCCGCGAATGTGCAGGGCCTGCTCGCCCTCGTCGAAGCGGCCAAGCCTGATCAGCCCCGGATGGCGGTAGTCGGCGTAGAACATGGCCAGGTTGCCCCACGGCATGAAATAGCACAGGTCATAGGGCTGCTCGTCGGCGAACGGACCGCTTCCCTCCTCGGTCAGCTTGCGCGGCAGATAGGCGATCTTCTCGTTATGGGCGTAGTCCTCGATTTCGAGGTCGAGCGGCAGCATGGAGAAGAAGTCGTGCGCCGACGGATTGTCGTAGAGCGTGGCGGTCATGGTGCGGCCGTTGAAAACCATCCTGATCTTGATGTCGGTGGGCTCCTGGCTGACGGGAGATTGGCCTTCCTGGCCGGCGGCTGTGCGAGGCAGGGCCGCCGCCGCGAGCGCGGCGCCGAGCAATGTCCGGCGGCTGAGCGGCGCATGTTCGTTCGTCACGGCAAAGACCTCCGGGCCATATGCGCTGCGGCAAGGGCGGCGACCGCCGATCCGCAGAGCAGCACCGCGCCCAGAGTGAACGGTCCCCACCAGCCCACCGTATCGAACAGCGTGCCGCCGATCGCGGCGCCGCCGGTGATGGCGAACTGGATGACGGCTACCTGCAACCCGCCGCCGGCCTCCGCGTCGTTCGGCAATGTTCGGCTGAGCCACGTGCCCCAACCGACCGGCGCGGCCATGCCGAAGAAGCCCCAGGCAACGAGCAGCAGCGCTGTGGGACCCGGGAGTGCACCGAGGGCGATGAGCGCGGCGGCCAGCGCAGCCATGACCAGCGGGATGACGGTGAGGATGCTGAACAGACGCGTGCGCAAAAGCCGGCCGACGCACCATGTGCCGAGCACCCCGGCCAGCCCCATCGCCAGCAGGACCGCCGAGAGGGCGGCGATGTCGAGCCGGGTGACGTTCTCGAGGAAGGGCCGCAGATAGGTGAAGAGCGCGAACTGGCCCATGAACAGCATCATGATCGACGCCATGCCGGTGGCGACGGGAAGACGGCCGAGCAGCGCCAGCGGATTGCCGGCACGCTTCCTGCGGCGCGGCGGCAGCGGCGGCAGGCTTGTCCACTGCCAGGCCAGCGCCAGGAGACCAAACGGCACGACGAGGAAGAAAGCGCCGCGCCAGCCGACATAGGCGCCAAAAAACTGCCCAGCGGCGCGGCGATGGTGGCCGCAATGGCATTGCCGGCGTTCAGCATGGCGAGACCCTTCGGAACCATGTCTTGCGGCACGAGGCGCATGACGATCGCGGTCGACATCGACCAGAACCCGCCGATCGCGATACCGAGCAGCGCCCGGCCGACCATGAGCAACGCGTAGTTCGGCGCGAAGGTGACAGCCAGACCGGACACGATGAGGAGGAGGGTAAAGCCGGTCACGACCAGTCGGCGGTCGATGTGGCGCGTGAGGCCGGCGACCAGCAGGCTGGTCACGACGGCGAAAGCGCCCGAAATCGAGATCGCCTGTCCCGCCCGGCCCTCGGTGATGCCGAGATCGGCCGCTAGCGGCGACAGCAGGCTGACCGGCATGAATTCCGACGCGATGAGCACGAAAACACACAGCGCCATCGACAACACCGCGCCCCATGCGGCGCGGTTTTCAACAAGCCTTGTGTCGTACGTGGTTTCCATGATTGGCATCCTGGCAAAGCGACCGGACGGATCAGCCGCCAATCCCCATCGCTGCCAGAAGATATTGCAGGGGAACCCATTTAAGTAGACTAAGCAATCCGCATGGACTTATCTGCTCATGATATGAATGTCCGATGGGAGGTGCCCTGTGCAACGCGATGGCATGAAGGATCTGCTCTGGTTCGTGGCGGTCGCCCGGGAGCGCAGCTTCACCAGGGCGGCGGCCAAGCTCGGAACCTCGCAGTCGACCCTGAGTTCGACAATCAAGGAGCTTGAAGCTCGTCTTGGCGTCCGCCTGCTGACGCGTACGACACGGAGCGTCTCTCCGACCGAGGCCGGCGAGCGACTTTTCCAATCGCTCGTTCCGCGCTTCGAGGAAATCGAATCCGACCTCGCAAGCCTGGTGGCGTTTCGCGACAAGCCCTCCGGAACGGTCCGTATCACCCTGTCCGACCATGCGCTCCAGACGACCGTCTGGCCGAAGCTGCAGCCCTTGCTCAGCGACAATCCCGACGTGCGCGTCGAGCTCTACAGCGACAACGGCATGAAGAACATTGTGGAGGAGCGCTTCGACGCAGGCGTGCGGCTTGGTGAGAGCATCGACAGGGATATGATCGCAGTGCGCATCGGACCCGATTGGAGGCTCGTGGCCGTGGCTTCGCCGGACTACTTTTCCCGCCATCCGGTTCCGACCGCGCCCCAGGACCTGGTCGACCATGACTGCATCAATATGCGGCAGGCGACGTTCGGCGGATTATATGCCTGGGAATTCGCCAGGGATGGCCGCGACCTTCGTGTGCGGGTGGAAGGCCAACTCACCTTCAATTCGTCCATTCCCATGATCGAGGCTGCGACAAGCGGTTTTGGGATCGCCTATGTTCCGGAAAACCTCGTCAGCCACCACATCGCCAAGGGACGCCTCAGGCTCGTGCTTGACGACTGGTGTCCGCCATTTGCCGGCTATCACCTCTACTATCCGAGCAGGCGACAGCTTTCCCCTGCGATGGCGGTGATCATTGAGGCGCTCCGCCATCGCATCTGACCGAAGGGACTGTTTGGATCATGAAGCTGAGCTTGGTAGATGGCAGGTTCTACCTGAGCATCGCCCGGCTGTTGATGCCGCCGCTGGAGCAGGCGCTGCGCCGCCGCTGCGATTTTGTTGGTGGAGGGCTTCCAAAAAGGAAGAACCGGAATCCCGACCGGGAAGCTTATGCCACCCGATCTTTTCGCCGGTTTTTCCGAACTGTTGAATTTTGTTTCTGGAGTGTGTCTGGGGGGATGCTGGCCGGCCGCTTGTTGGCCCTTGCGGGGGAGGGCTCATGCGGACGGCACTGGCGATGCTGTCCTCTGGCGGTAGCGCCGACTTTCGCGCTGATAGCGCTGCTGACCTGTGTTTTCAAGGGCGATGTGCTCTGCATGAACGGGCAGGGCGCTTGGCCACTCAGCGGCATGGTGCCGATGTATTTGCTGATGAGCGCCTTTCATTTGGCGCCTTGGCGGAGGCTTCGCCGACAAGGCGCCGCCTGGCACCCTTGCAACCAACCCGAAAGCATTCGGGTGGTCTTGCAAACAGACTTTAGCTTTCAGGTGCATAGCACTATAAGGCACACGCTTTGTGCTGGTCCCCGCCGGGGATCGGAAAAATCAGGGGCGCGCCTATGCCAAGACTGAATGCACTCGTTGTAGGAAACGCCAAATACGATGACGGCAATAACCTGAAGAACCCAACCAACGATGCCGATGATATTGCTGAAGTGCTCGCCAATGGCGGGTTCAGTGTCACCAAGTTACTAAATGCCACCTACAAAGAAATGAAGAAAGCGATCAAGGCGTTCGAAAAGGTTTCGGATAACGGCGGAGCGGTGTCCGTCTTCTTCTTTGCGGGCCATGGTGTAGAGGTCGATGGGGTTAACTACCTAATCGCAAAGGATACCGAAGCCGACGACAAGACGGATATCGAAAGCGGAGCTCTCTCGCTGAACGAGGTGCTGAGTCGTATGGAGCCCAAAGGCGGTGCCACTCGGACTAGCATTGTCATCCTTGACGCATGTCGGGAGAATCCTTTCGAGCGAAAATGGCGTAGCTCCTCGCGGGGATTGGCTCCGGTCTATGCGCCGCGCGGAACCTTGGTCGCGTTCGCAACTTCGCCAGGTCAGCTATCCGGCGACGGCGTCGGTCGGAATGGTCGCTACACCGGTGCCTTGCTTAAGCACATCGAGGAACCGGATTTGCCCGTCGAAGCCATGTTCAAACGTGTGCGCAATACGTTGGGAGCCGCCACCAAACAGAAGCAAATCTCGTGGGAGCACACCTCTTTGGCTGGCGAGTTCTATTTCAACCTTAGCGCCGCAGCTAGCATCGAAAACTATAGCGCCAGCGCTATTAAGGACAGCACGTTTGTGCTCGATGAAAGCAAGCGCTCGCATAGGGTCGTTCGCGCTCTTAAGAGCCAAAACTGGTACACACAGAATCCTGCCCTTGAGGCCGTCAAAGTGGACCAGCTTGATGGTGCTAGCGCTGATAGCCTGTTCGTCCTCGGTCGCAACATTTTGCAAGCTGCCAGCGGATCAGCGAATGCGGCAGTAGATTGGGTTCGAAACTTCCGAGACCGTACGAGAGGAATGAAGGCAGCAAAGCGCAAGGCCTTGCTCGATGGTATCTTGTTTGAAATTTTTTTCGATTCCGATGGCGAACTCCGCAGGCGGCCCAAGGCGAACTATTTCAGCGAGGCGTTCGAATTGGAGCAATTTCCGGAGTTTAAAGACAGCTTCGACTTTATCGCCGGCGCTCTTTCATCCCACGCGCGTGACTACTTCGCTCTACCAGGGAAGAGCCAGAAGGTCACCGTCGATGTTCATGTTGATAGCCAGGCGCAGGTGACCGGAGTTTTTGTCGGTGGCAGGAACTATCTTCTAAGAGAAGACGATGTATTCGATGTCGATGATGATGATGATGACAACCTAGTTTATCGGAGGTGCGATCGCGAACGCTTTGAGGACGATCTCGTCGGGCAGATGCTTGTGCCTAAGCGCTTGCTAAAGATCGTCTACAACAAGCCGATTAAGGGCCTGGACACGCTTAAGTTCCCGTACGGGTTTGACGTTCACCGGCCGGGCACTGCCCGCTCGTGATTGTTAGAGGCGGCAATGTCGACGAGGTTTGATTGCCATGCGCGCCGTCCTGAAAAAAGTCTCTTCTTTAGAATTCAGTGCCCGAAACTGCCATTCGGCCTCCGGCCCACAGGGCTGCCGGCAGGGTATGTGCCTCAATCGGCCGTTCCTCGCCAGTCAGCGTTTCGTGAGGTCGATGTTGAGCCGGTCTTTGTAGACGCTGATCCGCTTGCGAGCGCGATCAACCACATCCTCGAAAAACAGCATCTCCTCGTAAAGCTCGCCGAGAACCCGATCGTTTTCCGGGTCTTGTAAAGGGCTGGACCGGAAATAGCCTTTGCCGGTCGGAAATCGGGTGTAGCCGGTCATCCTAAGTCGGTTGACAGTGTCGCCTATGAGGTAGCCGTAGAATTTCTTCAGCCGACCCTTCGACTTCGCAGCTAAGAGATGAGCATACTCGGATAGATCACCGATATGCTCGTCCATGCTGACTCCCGGCGCCTTGAACTCGACGATGATCGCCGAGCCCTCTTTGCTAAAGATCGCGATGTCCGGCCGCAGCGCTCCATTTGCGTCAGTCCTCTCCGTCAGTATCCGCTCGAAATCCTCGTCTATGCCATCCTCGAAAAGTTTTTCGGCATCGGACCACTCGATCTGCGAAAGCAGTTTATCCGAGGCAATGTAGTCGTAGTATTGGTATTCTTCGCTCAGCAGCCAGATATCGTGGTCTGACACCTCGCTGCTGTCCTTCCTCATAGGAAAGAAGATGCTGTGAATGATGCGCTCGTCCTCGCGCCGCCCCACAACTCCGGTTTGCACGTCGAGCCTCTTGTCGCAGGCAAGCGACAAGATTTCGACGATTGCCGCGCGACGAACCACGAGCTGGGACAAATTGGCCATGTCGAAGGTCTTGAGCGACGAAGTGTAGCGCCACGACAACTCGTGGACCTTCTGGCGGAAGTCAGCTGAGTGAGGTTCGGCCCGTGCGATCTCGTCCTTCAGGTCAAAGATCTCCGCCGTGTCGGCGATGATGCGGTCCTGATACTTCTTCAGGACGCGCTCCGCGACGGACTTGGCTGTGTCGCCATAGACCACCCGCGTGTCGGTGTCGGTCAGCATCGGTGGCGACACGCCGAACTTTTCTGCTGCATGAGCGATGACATCGTCGCGGCTCCAGCCCTTAGGCGTGACGAATTGGTCGATAATCGGGTCGATCTGTTCGTATAGCGCGGCGTAGGACACGGTTTCGTTGGTGAACATGTCCTCCGTGGGAAGCTCTTCGGGAATGCCTTCGAAGTCGTCACGCTGCTCGTTCACGCGCCGGTCTAGCAGCGCACCTTCAATGAGGACGATGTGGTGAAACCCGCTCACTGCGCTGTTCTGCTCGGTCTTGGTCCGGAGATAGCGCGACGTGATGTCCTTGGCCGGTGATGATTTCGCGCAGAGTGAGATGGCGTTTCGTGGAAGGTCATACTGCGCCGCGTCCAGTTTGTAATGGGAAAGCTGAAAGCTTTCGGAGCGCCCCAGCGCCTGGCCGGTCCGTGGGTCGCACTCCTCTACCTCCACCGCGCGGACATTCGAAACGGGGGGCAGGTCGCGTGCGCGCAGAGTTTCCGTCTCCTCGACGCCGTCGGGGGAGGTGGTCCTGAAGACCATCTCGAAGTCGCCCAATTCAGTCTTCAGGCTCACCAGTCTCTGCAGGAAGGCCATGAGGATGTGTCGCCTAATGTTTGCCGCAGAGAAGGTGCTAGTAATCGTGTCGATTGCGTAGACGCGCTCGCGCGTCGAAAACTTCAATCCAGACAGGGTAATCGTGGTGCCAATGTCGTTGATGACACCCTCCGCAATCGCGAAGTTGTCGAGTTCGAGCTTCTTCCGCCCGTCCGTGGGAAGAAGCGTCCGCTGAAGCACGCGCTCGCCTTCGCGGTAGGTGCTCCTAATGCCGACGCTCGCGAAGTGATGGAAAAACTGGATTCGACCTGATCCCTTGCATTTTCCGATCCCCGCGATCGCGAGATCGTCCTTGTAGGACGTATCCTTTGTGAGGAATGCGTTCGTTTGCTCGTCCCCCATGCCGCAGCCATTGTCCGTGCAGGAAATGGAAAGGTCGATCTCTTGCTTCAGCAGGTCAGTCGCGAAGAGATTGACGGATAGAGTAACTCGAAGACTTGCGTCGGTGGGATCAATGCTCCGTCGAATCAGGAAGGCGTCAATCGAATTCGAGATCAACTCCTCTACTACCACGTACCGGTTGGAGCTGAGCTTGGTGTTCTTCAGGCTTCCGCGAATGTCTAGCGTCATCATCTAATCCGTTGGAAGCCTTCCGCGACCGTGACGGGGTCGTGGCCTCGAAGTCAAGGGCACTCGACGCCGTCCTATAGCGTGATGGCAAAATCTACTTTTGCACGGCTTGGCCTAAGCCGCCATTTCCGGAAACGGCCCAAAGGCGACTTCAGAATACTGCTCGTCAATGACCGCTTCTAGCGCAAAACGGTCAGAACAACCATGTTGATCGATTCGCCACCCCGCCACCCCCTTGCCATCTCTAAATTCTCATCCTAATCTCGCTGAGAAAACGTTTTCCCAAAACCTCGCAGCATCCACCACCCACCCACATCAACACGCCGCAGCCCAGTAAGAGAAAACCTTTTCTCAAACCGAGGACCGACACCCGAAATATGCCCCCCGACACCTCGCCAACACCCGCCAAACAACCCGTCACCCTGCGTGAGGTCGCGGCGATGGCTGGTGTCAGTGTGGCCACGGCGTCGAAGGCGCTGAACGGGCAGGGGCGGATGACTGCCGAGACGCGGCAGCGCATTCGCGAGACGGCGCAGCGGCTGGGATTTCGCCCCAACAGCCTGGCGCAGAGCCTGCTGCGGCGGCGCTCCTTTACCGTCGGCCTGTTGACCAACGACACCTATGGCCGCTTTTCGCTGCCGGTCATGTCGGGCATTTCGGATGCGCTGGTCGATGCCGGCGTTTCGGTGTTCATGTGCAATGTCGAGGATGACCCGCGGCTGGCGCAACTGCATGTCGAGGCGATGCTGGACAAGCGCATCGACGGCATCATCGCCAGCGGCAAGCGCATCGACCGCCACCTGCCGGTCGACCTCGCCAATCTCGGCGTGCCCGTCATCTACGCCTTCAGCCAACCCGATCCCGGCGCCATCGCTTTCGTCTCCGACGATGCCGGCGGCGCACGGCTGGCGGTCGAGCATTTTTGCCGGCTCGGGCGGCGGCGCATCGCCCATGTCAGCGGTCCCTCAAGCTTCGCCGTGGTGCATGAGCGGGCCCAGGCTTTTCGCGATGTGCTGGCCGAGCACGGCCTGCCGGTCACCGGGCCCTTGCTCGGCTCGTGGTCGGAAGCCTGGGGGCATGAAGCCGTCGGAAAGCTGTTCGACGGCCCAATGCTCTTCGACAAGAAGGGGGAGAAACCCGACGCCGTGTTCTGCGGCAACGACCAGATCGCGCGCGGCGTCATCGATGCGCTGCGCGAGCGCGGCTTGGGTGTGCCCGGCGATGTCGGCGTCATCGGCTTCGACAATTGGGAGATCGTGGCCGAGGCAACCCGCCCGCCGCTGACCTCGGTCGACATGAACCTGGCAGCGCTCGGCCGCGAGGCCGGCCTCACACTGCTTTCGCTCGTCGGCGGCCAACCCGCCGCGCCGGGCATTCGAAAACTGCCGTGCCGGCTGGTGGTGCGTCAGTCATGCGGCCGTCCGCCGGACGGCTAGGAGAACGCGCGGCGCCATCTAAGGGAGCGCCGCAACAGGGAGGAGAACAGAACCATGAGGAGGAAAACCATGAAGACCGTGATTACCGGGTTCGCGCTCGCCGCGAGCATCATTGCCTTGCCTGCAATGGCCGCCGACACCGCCAATATCTGGGTTCGCGCCGACGGCTCGAACTTCATGCCGCGCATCGTCGACGCCTTCAACAAGGGCCATGAGAACCAGGTCAAGCTGGACATCATTCCCAATGCCGAGATCATCCCGAAATATGGCGCCGCCGCCGCCGGTGGCACGGCGCCCGACGCGCTGTCGCTCGACTTGATCTACACGCCGTCCTTTGCCGCCGCCGGCCAGCTCGAGGACATCACCGACTGGGCGAAATCGCTGCCCTATTTCGCCAGCCTGTCGCCGGCGCACGTCAAGACCGGCACCTACAAGGACCACATCTACGGGCTGCCGTTCTCGGCCGACGCCTCGGTGCTGATCTGGAACAAGAAACTGTTCAAGCAGGCGGGTCTCGATCCCGACAAGGGGCCGGCCAACTGGGCCGAGATCGAGGCCGACGCCGAAAAGGTCAACGCGCTTGGCGGCGACATCAAGGGCTTCTACTTCTCCGGCAATTGCGGCGGCTGCAATATCTTCACCTTCACGCCGCTGGTGTGGGCCTCGGGCGGCGACATCCTCTCCGAGGACGGGTCGAAGGCGACGCTGGACAGCCCGCAGCTGCGCGGCGCCATCGACCTCTACCGCTCGATGGTCAAGAAGGACCTGGTGCCGGCCGGCGCGCAGACCGACACCGGCGCCAACTTCTTTGCCGCCTTCGCCACCGGCAATATCGGCATTTCGCCGTCCGGCGCCTTCGCCATCGGCGCGCTCAACACGCAGTATCCGGATATCGACTATGGCGTCACCTTCCTGCCGGGCAAGGACAGCGGCTGGTCTTCGTTTGCCGGCGGCGACAATTTCGTCGTCACCAAGGGCACCAAGAAGCTCGCCGTGGTGAAGGAGTTTCTCGACTTCGCCTATTCGCTCGAAGGCCAGACCATCCTGGCCAAATACGGCAGCCTGCCGGTGCGCGGCGACATCGCCAAGGAGGCGCTGAAGGATCTCGATCCGCGCTACCAGATCGCCGCCGAAGCCATGGCCAAGGGCCGCACGCCCTATTCCGTGGTGTTCAACGACCTGATCAACTCGGCCAACGGTCCGTGGACGCAGATGATCAACGAGGTCGTCTTCGGCGACGACGTCGATGGCGCCATCGCCAATGCACAAGAGACCATGCAGTCGATCATCGACCAGGCGCCGCAAAAGTAAGCGCCGCCCCTACCTCCCCCTCGAGGGGAGGTCGGACCGCAGGTCCGGGTGGGGTCGTTCCGGCAGTGCTCGACGTTCTTTTTCGTCGGCGCACTGCGCGGAGGACCCCACCCCCGGCCTGCGGCCGGACCCTCCCCTCGAGGGGGAGGGGGATCACCGCACCCGGAGCCCACGTATGACCACCACCACCACCCCGCCACGCGCCAGAAAACTGGTCGGCGCCGGCCGCCGGCAGTGGATCGGCCTGCTCTATGTCGCGCCGGCCGTGGCGCTGGTCGTCGTATTCTTCATCATCCCGCTCGGCATGACGGCCTGGATGTCGCTGCACAACTGGCCGCTGATGGGCGAGCATTTTTACATCGGTTTCGACAATTACCGGGCGATCCTGCGCGACAACCGTTTTTGGAACGCGCTGAGCTTCACCGCCTACTACACCGTGATCGTCACCATCGTGATCTTCGCCGTCGCCTTTCCGCTGGCGCTGTTCATCGAAAAGCCCAGGCGGCTGACCGGCTTTTACCGGACATCCTTCTTCATGCCGGCGGTCGTCGGCTTCGCCTCGGCCAGCCTGCTGTGGTCGTGGCTGCTCAATGTCGATTCCGGCCTGTTCAGCCCTGCCGCCTACGACCTCGGCCTGACGGCGAAAAAGTTCAACCTGCTGGCGACCTTCCAGCCGGCCTTCTGGTCGATCATCGCCATGGTCGTCTGGAAGGTGGCGGGCTTCACCATGATCATCCTGATGACCGGCCTGCAGTCGATCCCGACCGACCTGCAGGAAGCCGCGATGATCGACGGGGCAGGGCCGTTCGCGCGCTTTCGCGCCATCACCCTGCCGCTGATGCGCCGCACGCTGGCGCTGGCGCTGATCCTGTCGATCGCCGGTTCGATCCTCGCCTTCGACCAGTTCTACATCATCCTGCGCGGCGGCCCGCGCAACCAGACGCTGACCGCCGTCTACTGGATCTTCAACCAGTCTTTCGTCTCGTTCAAGCTCGGCTATGGCGCAGCTTTGTCGATGATCCTGCTGGCCATACTGGTGGCGCTCAGCCTGGTTCAGCTGTGGCTACTGCGCAAGCCGGAGGGCATCGACTGATGGCGCAGGCAAGAAGCCGCAGCAGCCGCCTCTGGCTCAGGATCGCCGAGCATTCGACCGGCATGATCGCGTCCGCGCTGTTCATCGCGCCGATCGTCTGGGCCGTGCTGTCGACCTTCAAGCCGGCGCAGGAGGCGCGCCAGCCGCCGCTGCCGCCATGGCCGACGACAGGGTTTTCGGTCGAGAACTACCGCACGCTCAACACCTTTGGCGACGGCCTCTGGCTGCCGGCGCAAAACAGCCTCTATGTCGCGTCGATGACGGTGATCCTGTCGGTCATCGTCAGCGTGCTCGCCGGCTACGGCTTTTCGCGCTTCCGCTTTCCCATGAAGGACACGCTGTTCATCGTCATCCTGTCGACGATCATGATCCCGTTCCAGTCGATCCTGACGCCGATCTTCCTGGTGCTGACCAAGGTCGGCCTGCACAACACGCTGACCGGGCTGGTCCTGGTCTACACCACGCTGCAGCTGCCGTTCTCGATCTTCATGATGCGCAACGCCTTCGACGCGGTGCCGCGCGAGATCGAGGAAGCCGCGCGCATGGACGGCGCCAACAACGTCACCATGCTGTTGAAGGTGATGTTGCCGCTGGTCTGGCCGGGCATCGTCACCATCGCGCTGTTCGCCTTCCTCGGCGCCTGGAACGAGTTCCTGGCAGCACTCGTGCTGATGACCGACCAGTCCAAATTCACGCTGCCGATCATGATGACCGCACTTCAGTCCGGTCGCTTCGGCGCCATCGACTGGGGCGCGGTGCAGGCGGGCGTCACCGTGATGATGGTGCCGTGCCTGGTGCTCTTCCTGTTGCTGCAGCGCTTCTACATCCGCGGCCTGATGGCCGGCGCGGTGAAATGACCCGCCGTGAAATGACCAATATCCAACGGAGTGACACGATGACCGTTCAACCATCCGCCAAGCCCGGCAAACTCGCCTTCCGCCCACTGCCGGTGCCGCAGGTCGATGTCCGCGGCTTCTGGGGCGACCGTGTCGATGCCGTGGCGTCGCGCACCGCCGACATCCTCTACGAGCGCTGCGTCGAGGCGCGCATGCTGGAGCAGATCGACCCGGACCGGCCCTCGCCGGGCGTCGTCATTCCGTTCCATTCGCCGTCGCCCGACGAGGCTGCCAGCCCCGGCTTCACCGGCTCGACGGTGACGACGCAGATGTTCTGGGACTCCGATTGGGGCAAGACCATCGAGACCGCGGCCTATTCGCTCTACCGGCGCAAGAACGCGGCGCTCGAGAAGAAGATCGATGCCGTCATCGACCTCTACGGCAGACTGCAGCAGGAAGACGGTTATCTCTCCAGCTGGTACCAGCGTATCCAGCCCGGCAAGCGCTGGACCAATCTGCGCGATTGCCACGAGCTCTATTGCGCCGGCCATCTGATCGAAGGCGCGGTCGCCTACTACCAGGCCACCGGCAAGCGCAAGCTGCTGGATATCATGTGCCGCTACGTCGACCATATCGCCGACACCTTCGGTCCGGAGCCGGGCAAGAAGAAGGGCTATTGCGGCCATGAGGAGATCGAGCTGGCGCTGGTCAAGCTGGCGCGGGCGACCGGCGAGCAGAAATACATGGACCTGGCCAGGTATTTCATCGACCAGCGCGGGCAACAGCCGCATTATTTCGACGAGGAGGCGCGTGCGCGCGGCGCCGACCCGAAGGCCTATCATTTCAAGACCTATGAGTACAACCAGTCGCACAAGCCGGTGCGCGAGCAGGACAAGGTCGTCGGCCATGCGGTCAGGGCGATGTACCTCTATTCCGGCATGGCCGACATCGCCACCGAATATGGCGACGACACGCTCAGGGTAGCGCTCGACCGTCTGTGGAACGATCTCACCACCAAGAACCTCTATGTCACCGGCGGCCTCGGGCCATCGGCGCACAATGAGGGCTTTACCAGCGACTACGACCTGCCCAACGAAACCGCCTATGCCGAGACCTGTGCCTCGGTCGGCCTCGTGTTCTGGGCCAGCCGCATGCTCGGCATGGGTCCCAACGCCCGCTACGCCGACATGATGGAGCGGGCACTCTACAACGGCTCGATCTCCGGCCTGTCGCTCGACGGCTCGCTGTTTTTCTACGAGAACCCGTTGGAGAGCCGGGGCAGGCACAATCGCTGGAAATGGCATCGCTGCCCCTGTTGCCCGCCGAATATCGGCCGCATGGTCGCCTCCATCGGCAGCTATTTCTACAGCCTGTCGGACGACGCGCTCGCCGTTCATCTCTACGGCGACAGCACCGCGCGCTTCGACATATCGAACCGGGCGGTCAGTCTGATTCAGACCAGCAATTATCCTTGGGATGGCGCGGTCTCGATCCGGATCGAAGCCGACGCTCCGGTGGCATTCACCTTGCACCTGCGCGTCCCCTCCTGGTGCGGCAAGGCGGCGCTCAAGGTTAACGGCGCCGCGGTCGATCTGGATGACATCACCAGCGACGGCTATGCCGCGATCCGGCGCGAGTGGCGCCAGGGCGACCGGGTCGAACTCGATCTCGAAATGTCGATCGCCCGTCTGTTCGCCAATCCGGAGGTGCGTCAGGACATCGGCCGCGTCGCACTTGCGCGCGGTCCGCTGATCTATTGCGTCGAGGAGACCGACAATGCCGGCCAGTTGCATCGGATCGCTCTGCCGCGAACGGCAACAATCGAGGCGCATGCCGAGCCGAACCTGCTCGGCGGCATCGTCACGCTTTCGGCACTTGCCAGCAAGGAAGCCCAGGAAAACTGGGAAACCGGGCTCTATCGCACCGATCCGCCGGCGGTGAGCGAAACGAAAATCACCGCCGTCCCGTACTTTGCCTGGGACAACCGTGAACCCGGTGAGATGCTGGTCTGGCTGCGGGACGGATGAGTTACAGGCTGACGAACGCCGTCAGCGGCAAATGATCCGACGCAACCCGCGACAGCGGCGTGTCATGGGCTTCCACCGACGAGACCATGCCGTGCCGGTTGGCCATGATCCGGTCGAGCGCCAGCACCGGCAGGCCTGAGGGGAAAGTCGGCACCGCCGCCGGCGTGAAACCAAAGGTGGCGTGCAGCGTCTTGAGCGCCGAGCGGTTGCCCAGCCGCCATTCGTTGAGGTCGCCGAGCAGCAAGGTCGGCCTTTCATCCTGGTTGCTCATGATGTCGAGCACGACGCGGGCCTGCTCCGAACGCGAGCGGCGCAACAGGCCGAGATGCGCGGCGATGACGCGCAGAGTGCGCGTTTCGTCGAGGTCGATCTCGGCAACCAGCGCGCCGCGGGGCTCCAGTCCCGGAAGCTTGATCTGATGGACGTCGCGCACGGTGCCGCGCTTGAACAAAAGCACGTTGCCGCGCCAGCCATGGCCCTTGCCGCTTCCGGAAACCGGCACCGGCACAAGCCCGGTTTCGTGTTCGATCCGGGCAAGATCGAGCAGCCCGGCGCGATCGCCGAAGCGGTTGTCGGCCTCCTGCAGCGCGATGACGTCGGGGCCGATCTCGCGGATGACGCGGGCGGTGCGTTCGGGGTCGAACCTGCGGTCGGTGCCGATGCATTTGTGGACGTTGTAGGAGGCGACCACCATCTGGGCGCCTTCAATGTGCTTGCGCGGCGTCGCGTTCGCCTTGCGCGCTTTCCTGCCGCGGATCGACAGGAGCACTGTTTCAGGAAGGCTGCGTCCGTTTATGTCCATAGGCCTGCTATTCGATGTCCTGATTCTTTGTTCTATGCATATCGTTCTCTCACAACCGGGACCACTTCGAGGCCGTATGCATTAGAGATAGGGCGATCCCAGCCATAACAACCGGTCAAAAACCCGGATGAGAAATGGCCGCGCTTTCAAGGTTGCGAGTGTGACGGGTTTGGCGGAAGCGATTGCCGCTCCGATGCGCCCTTCGATCTCGGCGGCAAAGCCGGTATCCAGCACCTCCAGGTCGATTTCGAAATTCAGCCGCAGCGACCGGGCGTCGAGGTTGGAAGAGCCGACATAGGCCCAGACGCCATCGACCGACAACAGCTTCGAATGGTCGAATGACCCTTCATGACGCCAGACGCGGCAATAGTGCTTCAGCACCTGGTCGTACTGCGCCGTCATGGCGCGGCCGACCAGGAAGAGATTGTTGACCGCGGGCACGACGATGTCGATCTCGACGCCGCGCCGGGCAGCCGTGACCAGCGCGCTGACAAATTCCCGGTCCGGCAGGAAATAGGGCGACATGATGCGGATCGATTTGCGGGCGACGGAAAATGCCCCCGTCAGCAATTTGTGGTTGGTTTCGATGCTGGCGTCCGGCCCCGACGCCACCGCCCGCACCAGGATCGGCTGACCGGGAGGCGGCGAGGGCTTTGCCACGTGCCAGACCTCGTCCTTGAGGGCCTCGTTGCCGGCAAAACGCCAGTCCTCGGCGGCAACCGCGAACAGGTCGGCCACGACCGGCCCCGTGACCTGGAAATGCGTATCCGCCGAGCTGGCGCTGCCGGCGAATTCAGCCGAGAACCCCTTGCGGATGTTCATGCCTCCGGTGAATGCCACCGCGCCGTCGACGATCAGGATTTTCCTGTGCGTCCTCAAATTCGCATAGGGAAGTCTCAGGCCCATGACGATGTTGCCGTTGAACAGATCGACGGTGACGCCGGCTTCCCGGAGTGTCCCAAGAATGCTGGGCACGGAATAGCGCACGCCCACCGCATCGATCAGCACGCGAACCGTCACACCGCGCCGGACCGCTCCGGCCAGCGATCCGACAAAACGTCGTCCGATCTCGTCATTGTCGAAGATGTAGGTCTCGAGCAGAATGCTGCGCCGTGCGCCGTCGATCGCCCCGCACATTGCCGCGTAGGCTTCGTCGCCGGTCCTCAGGATGGTGATTGCATTTCCCGAAAGCAGGCCGCGCCGCGCCACCCTGTCGCCTAGCGTCTTCAGGCCGGCAAAGCGCTGGCCGAATTCGGCTGAAATGAGTGCTTCGAGCGCAATGTCGTGGTCGTGTTTGGCTGTCTCGGCTTCACCGGCGACGGGCCGCATGGCGCTGATGGTGGCGCGGCGGATGCGGTTGATGCCGGCAATGGCATAGATGATCGCGCCAAGGAACGGCGACAAGATCATCACGCCGACCCAGCCGGTGGCGGCGCGCACGTCTTCCTTGGTCATGATTGCGTGGACGATGCCGATGGCGGCCATCAGCATCGGAATGATCACAAGGATCAGAGGCCAGTAGGTCACAAAGGTCTGCCACATCGGCAGGACTATCGAGCCAGCGGCCGCAGAAGGCAATGCAACGGATCAACCAGGACGGAGGCGCTCGCGCGTCAGTCCTTCGCCCGCTCCACATAAGCGCCATCGGCCGTCATCACCACCACGCGGGTGCCCGGCGCGATGTGCGGCGGCACCAGCGTGCGCACGCCGTTGGAAAGCACGGCCGGCTTGTATGACGAGGACGCCGTCTGGCCTTTGGTCGTCGGCTCCGTCTCGACCACTTCGAAAGTAGCGCGCTGCGGCAGCACCAGGGCTATGGCGATGCCGTTGAACTGCGAAATCTGCACCGCCATGCCTTCGAGCAGGTAGGGCGCCATGTCGCCGACCACGCTTTCCGGCACCGCGACCTGATCGTAGCTTTCCGGGTTCATGAAGTGATACCCCTCGGCGTCGGCGTAGAGGAAGGTGTGCTCGCGCTCCTCGACATAGGCGCGCTCGACCTGCTCGGTGGTGCGGTAGCGCTCCGAAACCTTCACCCCGTCGGAGATGCGGCGCATGTCGAGCTGGGTGACCGGCGTACCCTTGCCAGGGTGGATGTTTTCGGCAAAGAGGATCACGTAAAGCTTGCCGTCCTTGTCGACGACATTGCCTTTACGGAGCGAACTGGCGATGACCTTCACCACGGTTTTCAATCCTAGACTTCGTTGGCCTGAAACGATCGTTCGGCGCAAATCGGCTGCGAGAGCCGTCGCCGTAGCGCATCTTGGCCCGAACCGCCAGCCCTGTCAGCAATTCCGTTGCCCGGCAAACCCATGACTGGCGCTTCGCCCTGGTGGACGCCGGATGTTCACGCCGACCGCCGGCCGCGGCTGATGGCGCGTAACGCCATAGCTGCCGCAATGCGCAGCTGGTTTGGCGAGCGCGACTTCATCGAGGTCGAGACGGCGGCATTGCAGATTTCGCCCGGCAACGAGGCCCATCTCTCAGCCTTCGCCACCGAGGCGATCGGCGTCGACGGCGCGCGCCGGCCGCTTTACCTCCACACCTCACCGGAATTCGCCTGCAAGAAGCTGCTGGCCGCCGGTGAGCGGCGCATCTTCAGCCTGGGCGCCGTCTGGCGCAACCGCGAGCGCGGCCCCTTGCACCATCCCGAATTCACCATGCTGGAATGGTATCGGGTCGGCGAAACCTATGACAGCCTGATGGCCGATTGCGCCGAACTGCTGAAGCTGGCAGCCGAGCGGGCCGGCGCCAAAACCTTCCGCTTTTGCGGCCGCGAGGCCGATCCGTTCGCCGAACCGGAACGCGTGAGCGTGGCGGAAGCTTTTGCGCGTTACGCCGGCATCGATCTTCTTGCCACCGTTTCTGCCGATGGCGGCACAGACCGCGCCGCACTCCATGATGCTCTGGTCAAGGCCGGCCTGCGCACGGCCGACGATGACAACTGGGCCGATTTGTTCAGCCGGGTAATGGTCGAGAAGGTCGAACCGGTGCTGGGGCAGGGGCGGGCCACCATCTTGTACGGCTATCCGATCTCGGAAGCGGCGCTCGCCCGGCCGAGCGCGGAGGACCAGCGCGTGGCCGAGCGCTTCGAGCTCTATTGCTGCGGCGTCGAGCTCGCCAATGCTTTTGGCGAACTGACCGATCCGGCCGAGCAGCGCCGGCGCTTTGCCGCCGAGATGGACGAGAAGGAGCGCGTCTATGGCGAGCGCTATCCGCTGGATGAGGATTTTCTCGCCGCCCTCGCCATCATGCCGCAAGCCAGCGGCTCGGCGCTCGGCTTCGACCGGCTGGTGATGCTGGCAACGGGCGCGACGAGGATCGATGACGTGATCTGGACGCCGGTCGCCTGAGGAGCGAGCTCGGTTAGGCGTTCGCGCTCGGCCGCCTTTGGCTGTGTCAGGCCAGAAGAGTGATATGCTAGGCACCTTCTGAGGGCTGTTGGGCCGAAAAGGTAATTACAAAAGTCACAGGCGACACAGAAAAGTTCGAAACGCCGATTCTTTCGGCGCGCTGCGGTCACTGTTGGTAAATGCAATAGGCAACTATAGGAAAAAAACTAATCAAACTTCACCTTTTATTTGAAGTATGGTTGCAGTAAATTTAACGTGACACCGGCAATATTATATAACTATGCAACAGTCGCGGCGTATAGCACTTGTAAGTCATATAGTACTTCTAAAAAGTTGCTACCTAGAAGGTAGGAGAGTTATGTCACCTATGAATATTCCTCTTGACTTTCGGAGAATATAAATGCCGGATAGGGCGGGTAGGGGAATAAAAAATGTTGCCTTTGGCGCGTCTGAAAAGACGCCTTGGCGCAGACGTAGAAGTTATGTCCGCGTTTCCGGCGTTTTATTTTAAATTTGCCCTATTGATTTCCGCTGTTGGCATCGCAGGATGCACACCATTTCTTCAGGGCCCTGAGCGGCTATACGCTGTGAGCGCCGAAACAGCCGAAATAAAAAATCAAGTTGGGCAGCCAGATTTCAATTTTTATAAGACAAATTCTCTTGAGGGGCGGCGCTCATACCGTAACAACTATGTAACTGCCAGAATGTATGCGATCGACTTGGCGTACACCGACTATGAAACATCACTTACCACCGGGCGTCAGGGGTCTGCATTTCTCGCAACTGCTACCAGCATCGCCTTGAATACAACTTCGACTCTGGTATCGCCGGTAGGTACAAAAGATGTTTTGTCCGGCATAGCAGGTGGTTTGACCGGGGCTAAATCTGCCTATAACGACGAAGTTTTGCTTAAGAGTACAGTTCAGCTTTTACAAACACAAATGAGGACAAACCGTGCGATAGTGTCATCCAGGATATTAAGGAGATTGGGTGACGATGATGCCTCATATCCATTGCCATTGGCTCTATCTGACCTCGAAGAGTACTATCGAGCAGGAACGTTGACGGGCGCAATGCTCAAGGCGCAGGCAGTTGTGAGTGCCGATGAACAGGCCGCTCAGGTGGCTAAGCAAAGCGTTATCTCATACAATCTGAGCACAAGTCCGGGGCAAGTTGCGCTAGCCAACGCGCTGACTGTGGGTGGGCAGGTCGACCGCGCATTGCTGGCGCGATTGGCCGCCAAATCGAACGGCGTAACCATCGATAGGTTGTTGAGTGATCCACAATATGCGGCCTTGGCCGACAAGATCGCTCGTGATCTAGGGTACATCAACTAAGCGGACGGGGGGAAATCGTGAAAGCTCCAGTGGTTGTTCATCATCTGACGGCAGCGCAGGCGCAGCAGATGAAGTTGATCTTTGAGATCTATGCTTCAGTTACCTTGGTGCCGGACGAAGCCGGAACGTTTACATTGGTCGCGATATATCCGGATGATCCCGCAGCTGACGCTATCGCAGTGCCCAAGGAAAATACTCCTGCCCCGGTCGCCACCGTCCCCGCCACTCCTGCGCCGCCACAGACGGCAACGGCAGTCGCTGACTTGGCGGACCAGCCCGCTGCTGTCCACGACGCATTTGTGCAAAACACCATAGCCTGGGGCAAAGTTCTCAGCTCAGAACTGAGGGCAACCATAGTCAACCTCGCAACCCGGCTGGATTGCGATCCAAGCCACCTGACCGCGTGCATGGCTTTTGAAACGGGAGAAACCTTTTCGCCCACGAAGCAAAATTCGGTGAGCGGAGCTACCGGTCTTATCCAATTCATGCCTCAGACAGCTCAATCTTTGGGGACGTCTATCGCGCAACTCTTGGGGATGACCGCCGTTCAGCAGATGGCATATGTCGAGAAGTATTTTCTACCATACTCTGGCCGCCTCAAAGGCCTCTCGGACGTCTACATGGCCATTCTTTGGCCCAGCGCTATTGGAAAACCAGACTCGTCTGCCTTGTTCGTCCAGGGGAGCAAATATTATTCCCAGAATGCGGGCCTCGACGTCAATAAAGATGGCGTTGTTACCAAAGGGGAGGCCGCGTCCAAGCCTCAAGGCAAGCTTAATAGGGGCCTTACCCAAGGCCTAGTCGGATAGCCATTGAAAGGAATGTGTCATGCCGACTTTTGTTGCATCTCTAGCTGACGACAATCCCGGGTTGCATGCAGGTGATGTGGAGCCGGATGAGGCGGCCAGCGCTGGCGGGCAAATCGCAGACGATGCTGCGGTGCCGATGGATGGTTCGCCAATTGTCGGCGGGGCGGTTCCCGCTAACAACAATGTCGGAACGGCGGCGCCAGTTGACAGCAGCGACGACACGCCGGGCGCAGCCGCCCACGACGCGCTAGGCAGTGCGGGCGCCGCCTTGGGTGCCAACACTAGTCAGATTGAACCTCAGCCAACCGCTGAGAGTGCAGCTCTCCAAGCACTAAGGATGAGGGAGGATTTCCGCTTCAAGGTCGGCACCGTCAAATGGTTCGGAATTCTTTGCGCTGTCGTCATCGTCGCGATGATTGGACTTGGCTTTTGGTATCTGGATAGGATTGTCGATGTCTCACAAGCTCTTCAATCAGATATGAATTTCAGCAAGGTTCTGGATGCCCCTCAATCCGACTCGCAGATCGTTTTGCTCGGGCTCGAGCATGACGGTCTTGGTATGCGCAACAAGCGATCGGTCTCGGCGCTTTACATGCGCGCATACACACAGTTTCTTGCGATCATTTCTGGTACTGTTCTGGCGCTTCTTGGCGCGGTCTTTGTGCTTGCGCGTGTCGATAGTTTGGAGACACGCGGCAATGGCACATGGGGCGGGATAACCATGGCCCTGTCTTCCAGTTCGCCGGGTGTTGTCGTGGCGATCGTCGGCACATTACTGGTGGGAAGTGTAGTCTACCTTGCCAGTGACCCTATCAAGGTCACCGATGCACCTGTATTTCTCGGGCGCGGAACATTGGGTGGCGCATTGGCGGGTAGTGCTGCCGATACCGTATCCTTAGACGAGCAAATGAGGAAACGTCTAGAAGACCTTCGTTAAGGAGCAGGTTATGATCAAGATACTTCTAGCCACATCTGCGATCACAGTGGCGAACCTCGCCCCAACTCACGCCGACCCTTTGGAGGAGGCCTATAAGCGAGGCTACGAGGATGGCTTTAAGTCCGGGTCAACACTCGCTTGGAGTGGGAGCACCACTGTGCTGGGTGGCCCTGATTTCAGCGCTATAATCGCACCGGTACCCGGAACGAATTTCCAGGTGGGGCAAGATAGCGCTGTTGCCATCGTCCCAAAGGATGCGCTCGCGCAGTTCAAAGACAAGCTTGGCAAGGATTTCATCTATGACAATAAAATACTGATGAATGATGCTGCCACGGCAAAGTAGCCACGGCAGTTGAGCTTTGCCTAGGTGCTCTGGTGGCGCGCTAGCTGCTTCAGCTGTCAGCAAGCACCAAGCAAAGCAACTACGCTCCCGCGCCAATTTGATGCGCAAGGCCACCGCGGCCTGACCGGTTATGGTGCGTGGTGCCTGACCAGGCGCTCCCGTGGATTCGTATCCCGATCAATGCGCGAAAATTTGCTCTGCGCGCGAAAGCCCTTAAATTCCAGCGCATTGCCTGAGGGTCGCGGATGAACAGCGTCGCCTGTTCGCCGGGTTCGCCCTTGAAGCGCACCATCGGCCGTTCCAACCAGTCGATGTCGGCGCGCGCTTCCAGTCGTGCGGCCAGCCGCTGCCATTCGTCAATCAGCAACACGGCGTCAAAATGCGGTATCGGCACGACGATGCCGTCGACCTTGCCGTCGCTGGCAGCCTTGGCCACCTGCGCCCGCAAATGCGCCGACATCTGGTGACCGAAAAGATCGAAATCGACCCAGGTCGACGATGAGCGGCCGATAGCACAGCCAAGCGCCTCGCCATAGAAAGCGCGGATTTCATCGAAATCACGGACCGGAAAGGCAAAGTGGAACGGCGCCATGGCGAACGCTCCGAACAGGCTGCTAATGCATCTTGATTGCCGCTTCTCCCATTGCGCAAGCGGCAGTGGAACAATAGATGGTGCATCAGCGGCTCGTCCCAAAGCCTGCTGAAAAAAACAGGACCATGCGCATGACCGATACACCAGAGGCAGCGAAATTGACCGACCGCGTCGCGGCACTGGTCGAGGCTGCCAAGCGGGCCGGCGCCGACGCCGCCGACGCGGTTGCCGTGCGCGGCCGCTCGATCGGCGTGTCGGTGCGGCTGGGCAAGGTCGAGAACACTGAGGCGTCCGAGGGCGACGATGTCTCGCTGCGCGTCTTCGTCGGCAACCGGGTGGCGAGCGTCTCGGCGACGGCGGCATCGGACCCCAAGGCATTGGCCGAGCGCGCCGTGGCCATGGCCAAAGTCTCGCCCGAGGACCCCTATCAGGGTCTCGCCGATCCGGCTTTGCTGGTCGGCAAGGTGCGCGACCTCGATCTGTTCGACGCCACCGAGGTTTCGGCCGATCAGTTGAAGGAAGCGGCCCTGGCCGCCGAGGAAGCGGCCCTTGCAGTCAAGGGCGTCACCAATTCGGCCGGCAGCGGCGCCAGCGCAGGCCTCGGCGGGCTGGTGCTTGCCACGTCGAACGGCTTCGTCGGCCACTATGTCGCGTCGCGCTTTTCGCGTTCGGCCAGCGTGATTGCGGGCGAAGGCACCGGCATGGAGCGCGACTACGAATACTCTTCGAACCAGCATTTTTCCGATCTGGACGCACCGGAATTGATCGGCCGCAAGGCCGGCGAGCGCGCCGTGCGCCGCCTCGGCGCCCGCAAGGCGGCGACCGGTCCGGTCAACGTGGTGTTCGATCCGCGCGTCGCGCGCGGCATTGCCGGTCATCTCGCCGGCGCCATCAACGGCGCTTCGGTGGCGCGCAAGACGAGTTTTTTGCGCGAGATGATGGGCAAGCAGGTTGCGTCGGCTGCCATCACCGTCACCGACGAGCCGCTACGGCGTCGCGGCCAGGCCTCGCGCCCGTTCGACGGCGAAGGCGTCGAGGGCGAAAAGCTGTTGATGGTCGAGAACGGCGTGCTGAAGCACTGGTTCCTGTCGACGTCCGCCGCGCGGGAATTGGGGCTGACCACCAACGGACGCGGCGCGCGCAGCGGCTCGTCGGTATCGCCGTCTTCGACCAATCTCGCCATCGAGCCGGGCGACAGGACGCCGGAAGACCTGATCAGGTCGCTGAAATCCGGCTTTTATGTCACTGAAGTGTTCGGCCAGGGCGTCGACATGGTGACCGGCGAATACAGCCGTGGCGCATCCGGCTTCTGGATCGACAATGGTGAGCTTGCCTATCCGGTGGCCGAGGTGACCATCGCCTCCAATTTGAAGACGATGTTCCTCAATATGGTTCCGGCGAGCGATCTTGACCGCGATTTCGGCACTGCCGCACCGACGCTGCTGATCGAAGGAATGACCCTTGCCGGAGCGTGACCCGGTCATATCGGCCGGGGCCTCGGAAGACCTCGATCTGCTGCGCGACGCCGCCCGCGAGGCGGGCGCGATCGCCATGCGCTATTTCGGCAAGAACCCGCAAGTGTGGATGAAAGGCGGCACCTCGCCGGTCAGCGAAGCCGACCACGCGGCGGACGCCTATCTTCGCGAGACCCTGCTGGCGGCGCGGCCGGACTATGGCTGGCTGTCGGAGGAAACGACTGACGATCCGGCACGGCTTCTGGCGCGGCGCACCTTTGTCGTCGACCCCATAGACGGCACCCGCGGCTTCCTCGAAGGTCTGCGCTCGTGGTGCGTCAGCGTCGCGGTGGTCGAGAATGGCCGCACGCTCACCGGTGTGCTCGAATGTCCGGCCAAGGGCGAAACCTATTGGGCGCTGCCTGGCCATGGAGCTTTCCGCAACGGCAAGCCGATTGCCGTGCGCGGCCTGGGTAAGACGGTCGAGATCGGCGGGCTGAAGCAGTTGATCGACCTGATGCCGGCGCAATGGCAAAGCCGGGTGCGGCGCGCGGCGCACATTCCCTCTCTCGCCTACCGGCTGGCGATGGTCGCCAACGGCACGCTCGACGCAACCTTCGTCAAGCCCAACGCGCATGACTGGGATATCGCCGCCGCCGATCTCATCTTGCGCGAGGCTGGCGGCGCCGTGCTCGACGGCCATGGCCGCGCGCCGCTTTATGCCGGGGAGATCATCCGTCACGGCGCGCTGGTCGCCGGCAGCGGGCAGCTGCTGACCGTGCTTGCCGGCGTCATTGCCGATACGGAAGCGTGATCGAAGGTTCCAAAGTCGGCAGCTTTGGGCTAGACCTGTCGCAAACTCACAATATGTGAAGGACCGAAATGGCCGCGGAAGACGGAAAGAAACAGCTTTTGCACCTGGTGTTCGGCGGCGAGCTGAAGCAACTGGGAGGCACCGAGTTCCGCGATCTCGACGCGCTCGACATCGTTGGCGTCTATCCGGACTATCAAACCGCGCACACCGCGTGGAAGGCCAAGGCGCAAGCCAGCGTGGACAATGCCCATATGCGCTATTTCGTCGTCCATCTGCACCGGCTGCTCGACCCTGAAAGCAAGGCCGCCGGTTGACAGTGATGGAGCATGAAGCGGTGAAAGGGCAGCCCACCGGCGCCGCGGTCCGAAGAAGACGCGGCGGCAGTTCGAAGACGTTCTGGCGCAAGATCCGCGAGCCGTTGGCGCAGTCGCGAATCGTCAAGAGCATCATCGTCAGCCTGCTCGCCCAGTTCGTCCGCCTGGTGCGCCTGACCAACCGCGTGGTCGAAGGCTCGGCTAAATTTTCAGGCGGCGACTACGCCGAATTCGAACCCGGCATCATCGCGCTCTGGCATGGCCAGCATCTGCTGACCCCAGCCTATTATCCCAAGGGACGGCCGCTGGTCGCCATGGTCTCGCGCAGCGCCGACGCCGAACTCAACGCGCTGATGATCGAAAAATTCGGCATCGAGGCGGTGCGCGGCTCCGGCGGGCGTGAAAGCACGAAGCATCTCGACAAGGGCGGCGCCAAGGCGCTCATCGCCCTGAAAAAGTCACTCGTCGCCGGCAAGAACGTCGCCATGATCGCCGACATTCCCCACGGCACGCCGCGCGACGCGGGGCTTGGTATCGTTCTGCTGGCACGCCTTTCCGGCCGGCCGATCATGCCTGCCGCCATCGCCACCAGCCGCCGCAAGGTGCTGGAAAGAAGCTGGGACAAGACCACCATCAACCTGCCGTTCGGCCGCTCCTCGATCGTCATCGGAACGCCGGTTTTCGTGCCGGCCAATGCCGACGAGGCCGAAATGGAGCGCAAGCGCCAGGAAGTCACGGCCGCGCTCAATGCCGCGACCGCCGAGGCCTATCGGCTCGTGGACGGCAGGCCATGAGCGTCGGCTGGGCGCGCGCCTTCCTGGCGGCGTACCGCCTTGCCGGTGCCGCCGCCTATCCGCTGATGGGTCCCTATGTCGCCTGGCGCACATCGCAGGGCAAGGAAGACCGCAGCCGCAGCCGTGAGCGCTACGGCGTTGCCGGGCGGCCGCGCCCTGAAGGGCCGGTGATCTGGATCCATGCGGCAAGCGTCGGCGAGACCCTTGCGGTCGTGCCGCTGGTGCAAAGCATCCTCGACTACGGTGTCAACATCGTGCTGACGACGGGCACCGTCACTTCGGCGCAGGTTGCCGACGAACGGCTGGGCGACCGCATCATCCACCAATATGTTCCGCTCGACCTGAAGCCGGCCGTCAGCCGCTTTCTCGATCACTGGCGGCCGGACCTGGCGATCATCGCCGAATCCGAGATATGGCCGATGACCATCCTCGAGCTCGGCGCCCGACACGTGCCGCAGGTGCTGGTCAACGGCCGGCTGTCCGACCGTTCGTTCAAATCCTGGAAGAAGCGCGCCAACATCGCCGAGGCGCTGTTCGAGAACCTCGCACATGTCGTTGCCCAGTCGGATGTCGACGGCGAACGGTTTCGCGCGCTTGGCGCCCGGCCGGTCACCGTGTCCGGCAACCTCAAGGTCGACACCTTGCCGCCGCCCGTCGACGAACGGGCGCTGGCGACGCTGAAGCGCCAGATCGCCGGCCGCCCGACCTGGGCGGCAATTTCGACCCATGACGGCGAGGAGGTGGTCGCGGCGGAAGTCCACGCCACGCTCTACAAGCGCCACCATGGCCTGCTGACAATCATCGTCCCGCGCCATCCCGACCGCGCCGAAGCGCTGGCAGCACAGATTTCCGGCATGGGCCTGAAGCTGGCGCGGCGCAGCAAGGGGGACCGGATCACCGCCGACACCGATATCCTCCTTGGCGATACGATCGGCGAGATGGGGCTTTATCTCCGGCTGACGGAAATCGCCTTTGTCGGCCGCTCGCTGACCTCGGAAGGCGGCCAGAATCCGCTGGAGCCGGCCATGCTCGACACCGCTGTGCTGGCCGGCCGCAACGTCCAGAATTTTCGCGAGGCCTATCAGCGCCTGCTCGACAGTGGCGGCGCCAAGCTGGTGCGCGACCGCGACATGCTGGCCGGCGCCGTCAATTTCCTGCTGAGCAATGAAGTTGCGCGCCATGAGATGATGGCGGCCGGTGCCGCCACAGTCGACCAGATGCGCGGTGCGCTGGCGCACACGCTGAAGTCGCTCGAGCCTTATATCCAGCCATTGATCGTCAAGTCGCGCCTGAAGGGCGCCGACGGGCGATAGGTGGCGTCGGAAGCACCACCTTTCTGGTGGGAAGCGCCGGACTGGCGGGTCTTTGCGCTGTCGCCGCTATCAGCGGTCTATGGCATGGTCGCCGGCCGCCATATGCATCGGGCGATACGTCAAAAGATCGACGCGCCAGTGCTTTGCGTCGGCAACTTCACCGTCGGCGGCAGCGGCAAGACGCCGGTCGCCATCGCGCTGGCCAAGCAGGCCAGGCGCATGCAGCTCAATCCCGGATTCCTGTCGCGCGGCCATGGCGGCTCGTTTGCGCAGCCGCATGTCGTCGATGCCAGTCACGACGCCGCCAAGCATGTCGGCGACGAGCCGCTGCTTCTGGCCGAGCACGCGCCGGTTGCGGTAAGCCCGAACCGCGCCGCCGGCGCCAAGCTGCTCATGGAAGCCCATGGCTGCGATTTCCTGATCATGGATGACGGTTTTCAGAGCGCGCGCATCCATATTGATTATGCGCTGGTCGTCGTCGACGCCCGCTACGGCATCGGCAATGGCCGCGTCATTCCGGGTGGGCCGCTGCGCGCCAACGTCGTCGACCAACTGGTGTTCACCGATGGGCTGTTGAAGATGGGCGAGGGCACCGCCGCCGACCAGGTCGTGCGCCAGGCGGCGCGCGCCGGCCGGCCGATCTTCGAGGCGCATGCTGAACCGGGCGGCAAGGAGCGGTTCGCCGGCCGGCGGTTCCTCGCCTTTGCCGGCATCGGCCATCCCGAAAAATTCTTCGAGACGCTGCGCGGCACGGGCGCGGAAGTGGCGCTGAGCCGGTCGTTTCCGGACCATCATTTTTATGCCCCCGACGAACTCGCCGAACTGGCGGCAACCGCGCGCCGTGAGGGACTGGGCCTCGTGACCACCGCCAAGGACGCAGCCCGGCTGCGCCATGGCGCAGCCTCGGCTGAATTCCTTGGTCAACTCGACGTGCTGGAGATAGACGCCACGTTCGAACTCGACAATGTGCCGGAGCGGATCATCGATGAGACGCTGGATGCCTGGAGACAGCGCCGGCTGCGAGGGTAGGGCGCTCCCGCGTTGACACAGGATATTTCTCGCCGCTTATCACAATTATAAGTCAGACCGGCTTCAGCGCGGGGGGTGGAATGGTTAGGTTGCGGGCACTCTTTGTGGGCTTTGTTCTTGTGGCGATGGCGAACCCATCTTCGGCGCAGGCACCCACCGCGACCGACAGCGAATTTCTGGTCTCGGTCACCGAAGCGGACGGTGCTACCCACGTTCGGCCCTCAAACATTGTACCGCTTATCCCCGATAGCGCCTGCTTTGAATGGCGCGTACGTCTGGCGCAAGGCGACAGACTGGTATCGGTCACCGAGGTGTTCGCGCTTCCCGCGGAGCCCAGGCAGTGGGGTGGTATCGACGGAAACGAATACAGCTTGAGCAAGCTATCGGGCGATCGAAGGGTCTCCGAGACCACCATGTTCTACAAACCGCAGGACGGATGGATCTCGCATGGGTGGTGCATGGCCGAGGGTGATCCGATCGGGCCGTATTCCATCAAAGTGCTTGTCGGAGATCGGCTTGTTCATAAATTCGACTTTTCGGTCGAAAACGCGCCGGCATCCTCAAAGCCATAGTCCTGCAGGCGTTCCAGGAAAATCAGATCGACGGTGAGCCTTGCTTTCCGGTGTGCCGATCTAGCCCCGGCTGCGCAGGTCCGGATGCGTTTCGATCTCGCGGCGCAGCGAGGCGGCGGCGCTGACATAGGGCTCCTGCCTGGCGACGCTCCAATATTTGAGCTCGTCCAGCGGAATGCTCTCACCGGTCACAGCGCAGCGCACGAATGCGCCGGGGCTGGTGACCTGGAAGTCGCCGTCGAGATAGCGGATCCGGGCTTCCTTGCCGCCAGGGCCTTCGAAGCGGTTCATCATGGGGTGGTGCCAGAGTTCATGCTGATTTCATCGCCATAAATTGCCGGCAAGGTCAAGCTTGACGCAATGCTGAGGCGCTATTGTCGGCTCCAAACCATTCTTATGGGACCGGCATGGACATTTCATCCGCCCGCCTGACTGCGCTGCTGCGCGAGGCCATGATATTGGCAGCGGTGCCGTCGGCGAAGGCCGATCCGGCGAAAGCAGCACTTATAAAGGCGCTGGTGCAGCCGCCGACGCCATCCGGTGCGCCTTTGCAGCCGGCAGCGGCGCCGGCGCTGCAGGCGCTGTTGTCCGCAGCCGTCGCAAAGGGGCAGCAGACGGGTTCAGCCGAGATCCTGCAGGCCTATCTGGCGCTTGCCGAACCGGGTGACGCGGCGCCCGACGATTTCGGGCCGACAACGGCTGCGACAGGCAAGGCGACGCCAGCCAACGACGATGCACAGCGCGGTCTGCCGGTGCCGCCGGCCAGGGCCGATGATGGCGCTGCCGCAAAGCCGGCAGGACTGCCCTGGTTTGCGCTTCTCGCACCGGGGGTTTCGCCGCCGCGCCGCGCCTCCGCCACCGACGCGGCGGCGAAGCGGGGGCAGGCGATGTCTGGGTCGAATGACACGGTCCAGCCCGAAGGCCGGCAGCAGATGCGTGTCGGCCTGATGGCGCTGGCAGCCGGGTTTCTGGCCGTCGCCATTGTCGGGCTCGCCTTGCTGGTGCTTGGCTGAGCACCGAACGATCGCCGCTATCGCTCGGCTTCGAGGAAAGCTTCCATCTTGTCCATCGCCAGCCCCGCCTCGACAGCGATACGGCGTGAAAGTTCGGCGGCAGCCGTACGCGGCCGCCCCAGCGGCCGGTCCAGCCAGTACGACACCGGGTTCAGCGCCGTGCGCTCGTCGACGGCGACGATGCGGCCTGCCTCCAACTGGTGTCCGGTCAGCGGCGGCCGCGCCAGCGCGATGCCGAGCCCGTAAGCTGCGGCGTCGAGCACCAGATTGTAGTCCTCGAAGCGGCGATCCTGCGGGCGCGGGCGGTAGTCCATCCCTTGCGCGGCAAACCAGGCACGCCAACCCGAAGCGTCGGAATCGTTGATCAGTGGAAACCTCAGCAGCCGGGCCGGGTCGCCGCGGCCGATCTCGCGGGCAAGGCCGGGCGCGGCGACGGGAAAGACATGTTCCTCGAACAGCTTCACCGAGATGCGGCCCGGAATGCCCCCGCGGCCGCAGCGGACCGACAGGTCGATGCCTTCATCGGCAAGGTCGCCCTGGCGGATGTCGACGTCGAGCACGATGCGCAGCTTGGTTGGATTGTTCTCCAGCGCCGCCATGCGTGGCATCAGCCACAGCCCGCTGACGGAGGGTATCGAGGTCAGCCGCACCACGGCGGTGCCGCGCGGCTCGACCCAGCGGTCGGAATGGCTGGAGATCAGCGCAAAGGCTTCCGCCGTGCGCAGATGCAGGCGGTTGCCCTCGATGGTCAGCGAGACGCCGCGCGCGCCGCGGTCGAACACTTTCAAGCCCAGCCAGTCCTCCAGCTTGGCGATCTGCCGGCTGACGGCGCCGTGGGTGATGTTGAGCTTCTCGGCCGCGGCCGAAAAGCTCCCCGTTCGCGCCGCCGCATCGAAGGCGCGCAGGGTCTCGAGCGGCACCATTGTGTCTGAGCTGTGATCCATAGTCACAGGTGATCCTCGATTTGATCGTTTGTCAACGGCGCCGAAAAGGCGCTTTCTGCCTTTCAACACTCTGGGAACCCGAGGACAGGCAGATGAGCGCAACGACCAGCACGTCGAATCCGACACAGCGGATGGACACCACGGCGGCCATCGCCGTGGCCTTGACGGTGGTCGGCTGGGCCTCGGCCTTTCCCGCGATCCGTGCCGGCCTCGCCGCTTTCGGGCCGCTGGAACTCGGTGCGTTGCGCTTTGCCATTGCCGCGGTGCCGGCGGCGATCTTTCTTGCCGTCAAGCGCCCGGCGCTGCCGAGGCTCGACGAAGTGTGGCGCCTGGTCTTTGGCGGCGCCATCTTCGTCGCGCTCTACACTGTCATGCTCAATTTCGGCGAATTGACGGTTTCGGCGGGTGCCGCCGGTTTCATCATCAATGTCAGCCCGATCTTCACCGCCATCATGGCAATGGCATTGCTCGGCGAGCGCTTCTCAAGCTGGGCCTGGTTCGGCACGGCGATTTCTTTCGCCGGCATCGGCATCATCGCTGTGGCTGACGGCAATGGCTTGAGTTTCGACACCGGCGCGCTGCTGGTTCTTGGCTCCGCGCTGTGCTCGGCCGTCAACACGATCGTCCAGAAGCCGCTCTTTGCCCGCCATCACCCGCTGACCATTTCGGCCTCGAACATGATTCTTGGCGCTCTTTGCCTGGCACCCTTTCTGCCGAGCGGCTTTGCGCAGGCCGCGGTCGCCAACACGGCCGGTATCGGCGCCGTGATCTTTCTTGGCATCGTGCCCAGCCTGATCGCCTATGCCGCCTGGGCAACCGCACTGTCGCGTCTTCCGGCAGCGCGCGCGTCGAACTTCCTCTATCTGGTCTCGCCCATGTCAGCCCTGATCGGCTTCTTCTGGCTGGGCGAAGTGCCGACGCTACTTGGTATCCTCGGCGGCGCACTGGCGCTGGGCGGCGTGATCGTGGTGAATTTAAAGCGTTAAAACAAATGATTTGAGCTGTTTTCGGACTCAAACCGGGAACCGCATTCCATCAGAATGCAGACACCCAGAGGAAGGACAGCTGTGGTATGCTGCCTTCACTGGGGGACGGAATGGGAAGACTGTTCATATCGGCAATTTTTTGCGTTTTGCTGCTGACCGGGAAAGCCGCTGCGGGCTGGTATCAGGTCGAAAACTACGAAGGCTCCATCGGACCTAACCCCGTCCACCTATCGCTGCAGAGATATGACAGTTTCGGCAGCGGGATTACGGTCGAGGGGAGCTATTTCTACGACGCGAAGCAAAGCCCGATAGCGGTGTACGGCAAGATCAGTGGCACCAGCCTCTTCCTTTGCGAGATTGCGGACGACAGGGAGTTCGACAGGTTGCTGGTCATGGGATCGAAAACGCCCGTTGGCACCGCCGGATGTCCGTTTTCTCTTGACCTTGGCGAAAGCGGCGCAACAGGGACTTGGAGCAAGGGCTCGGACAAGTTCCCGATCACGCTGAAGAAGGTCGCAAGCCTCGACGATACCAGTGAGGCGAAGGTTGACGGCACCGTCGAGATTCCCTTCTGGGCGCAGACAGCCACCCACAGATTTGCCGGGGTCTACGAGAAAGCGGGCTTTCTCGTCTGCATGAATAAGCTGCGGGTCATCGATAAGAAGAAAAAGAAGGTCGTTCAGGAGATCGCTTTCGATGACGACGATTGTGATGCCGGCATGCTGATGACTCCCATCTACATGAATGTTCAAAAACAGGTTGGGAGAAGCTTCGAGATAATCTCCGTGAATTTTCGCGGCGGTAGCGCCGGTTACTCAAGGGATTACGTTTTCTCTCATAGGTTCAAGGATTATCGCCTGTTGGTGAATTGAGCGTGTGCCCTGACCTGGCTTGTGCTCACCGCCGCCCAAACAGCCGCTCTATATCGGCGAGCTTGAGTTCGATATAGGTCGGGCGGCCGTGGTTGCAGGTGCCGGAGCCCGGCGTTGCTTCCATCTGGCGCAGCAGCGCGTTCATCTCCTCAGGCTTGAGCAGGCGGCCGGAGCGGACCGAGCCGTGGCAGGCCATGGTGGCGGCGATCTTGTCCAGTCGTTCCTTCAGCGTCTCGATCGTGTCGTTGTCGGCGATCTCGTCGGCAAGATCACGCACCAATTGCTGGACATTGGTTTCGCCGAGCATCGACGGCGTCTCGCGCACCGCCACCGCGCCGGGACCGAAACGCTCAATGCCGAGGCCGAACCGGGCCAGCGTTTCGGAATGCATGGCCAGCCGCTCGGCGTCCTCCTCCGGCAGGTCGACGATCTCCGGCAGAAGCAGCATCTGCGAGGGCACCGCGCGCGAGTGCAGGGCATTCTTCAGCGCCTCGTAGACCAGCCGCTCATGCGCCGCGTGCTGGTCGACGATGACAAGCGAATCCCTGGTCTGGGCGACGATGTAGTTCTCGTGGACCTGCGCGCGGGCGGCGCCCAGCGCGGTGCCGAGCAGCGTCTCGGCCGGCTCGGCTAAGCCGGCACGCGCATCGGCGCTGGCGAGCGGACCGGCGTCGAATGCAGCCTGGTCGTTTTCGCGGAAGCCGGCGCCGTCAAATCCCATATCCAGCGGCCGCTGTGGCGAGCGGTCAAAGCCCGAAAAGCCCGAGGCCCGGTAGGCCGCGTCAAAACTGCGATGACCGTTGGCAGGACCCGCATGGGCGTAGGAGGCGGCTCCCGGCCGGAACGCCGCCACCATCCCGGCGGCCCCGCTGGTGGCGGCTCGGATGCCGGCATTGGCCAGAGCCTCGCGGATGGCGCCGACGATCAGCCCGCGCACCAGGCCGGGGTCGCGAAAGCGCACATCGGCCTTGGCCGGGTGGACGTTGACGTCGACGGTCGCCGGATCGAGCGTCAGGAACAGCACGGTCACCGCGTGCCGGTCGCGCGGCAGCACATCGGCGAAAGCGCCGCGAATGGCGCCGGCAATCAGCTTGTCGCGCACCGGACGGCCGTTGACATAGGCATATTGCTGCAGCGCGTTGGCGCGGGTGAAGGACGGGATCGAGACGTGGCCGGTCAGGTGCACGCCGTCCCGGCTGGCGTCGATAGCGATGGAATTGTCGGGAAACTCGGCGCCCATCACCTGGGCGACGCGGCGCAGGCTGCCCTCGGTACTGTCATCGGTCGCCGGCAATTCCAGCGTCGAGCGGTCCGAGCCGGCCAGCGTGAAGCGCACGGCGGGGAAGGCGATGGCGATGCGCTTGACCACGTCGCTGGTGGCCGAGCTTTCGGCCCGCTCGCCCTTCATGAATTTGAGCCGCGCCGGCGTGGCAAAGAACAGGTCGCGCACCTCGACCGTTGTGCCGCGATTGGCCGCCGCCGGTTTGACCGCCGAAACGCGGCCGCCTTCGATGGCGATCTCGGCGGCAGCGTCGCCTGCGGTCGTGCGCGAACGGATCGACAGCCGCGCCACCGAACCGATCGACGGCAGCGCCTCGCCACGGAAGCCGAGCGAGCCGATATCATGAATGTTGTCGGCAAGTTTCGAGGTGCAGTGGCGCGCAATGGCCAGCGCCAGTTCCTGTTCGGGGATACCGGAGCCGTCATCGGTGACGCGGATCAGGTTCAGCCCGCCGCCGGCAGTGACGACCTCGACGCGGGAGGCGCCGGCGTCGAGCGCGTTTTCGACCAGTTCCTTCACCACGCTCGCCGGACGCTCGATGACTTCGCCGGCGGCGATCTGGTTGATCATCGTTTCGGAAAGCTGGCGAATGGGCATGGGGGTATTATAGGCGGATTCGAAGGGTGTGCGGAAGGCTTCAATGAATGCCGGACATTGGAGACGCCAGCGGGACAGCACCCCCCTCTGGCCTGCCGGCCATCTCCCCCGCAAGGAGGGAGATCAGATGTCACGACGGCTTTCGCCAATCTTCAATGCTTGAAGGGTGACGCGACATATGAACTGCCAATCTCCCCCCTTGCGGGGGAGATGTCCGGCAGGACAGAGGGGGGTGTGAAGGAACTCCGCGATAGTGACTACGCTGCAACCGATTTCAAGCCTGCGCCGCCAGCCAGTCCCTGACTTTCCGTGCATTCTCGCTCAACTCCCGGTTCTTCGGCCAAACCACATAGAACGCCTTGCCGGTTCTCAGCACATGGTCGGTCACCGGCACCAGCAGCCCCGACGCCAGGAGCCGTTCGGCCAGATGCCGCCAGCCGAGCGCTATGCCCTGGCCCTCCATGACGCCCTGGATCACGAGGCCGTAATCGTTGATGCGCAGGCCGCGCGCGGTGTTGTCGAGCCTGCCGCCCGCAGACTGGAACCATTCGTCCCAGCTAGCCGCCTCGCGGTAGGGCTCCTCGAGGTGGATCAGGCGATGCGTCGCCAGCTCCGCGACGCTCCTTGGCATGCCGAATTTCGCGAGATAGCTGGCGCCAACCACCGGAAAAATCTCCTCGTCGGCCAGCGGCAGCGAATGATAATCGGCCCAGTCGCGCGGTTCGCCGCCGCGAACGGCGAGCGGGATGCCCTCGGCGATGATGTCGAGATCACGGTCGGCGGTCTGGATGCGCAAGTCGATGCCCGGCAGTTCGTCGCGGAACTGCTGCAGGCGCGGCATCATCCAGAACGAGCCGAAGGCGGTCGACGCCGCCAGCGTGACATGGCCGCCGCTCGCCTGCAGGCGCAGATCCTCGGCCGATTTGCGGATATGCGACAGACCGAGCGAGACGTCGGCATGGAAGCGTTCGCCCGCTTCTGTCAGGACGACCTGGCGGTGGCGGCGCTGGAACAGCTGCGCGCTAAGCTGTTCCTCCAACCCGCGCACCGCATAAGAGACGGCGGCCTGCGTCATGCCGAGCTCGCGCCCGGCAGCGGTGAAGCTCGACAGCCGGCCCGCCGCCTCGAAGACGATCAGGCTGCCGGCCGAGGGCAGGAGGTGGCGCAGGCTTCGCATAAGCTGAGCTTATACAAGAGATCAGGATTTTCCAGCATCACATCCATATTTCCTCTCGCTAACTTGGTTGGACGGAATGAGGAGGCTCCATGAACGCACCGGCCACTGAACTGACCGAGCAAACCCACCGCCGCGGCGGCGGTCGCCTCGGACGCAAGGCGCTGAGGAGCGCCCCCGTCACCTCGTTCCCGACGCTGGTCCGCGAGATCCCCACCTACCAGATGGTCCCGGACGAGGCGGTGGAACTGATCCACCAGGAGTCACTCGCCATCCTCGAAGAGGTCGGTTGCGAGTTCCGCGACGACGAGGCGATCGCCATGTGGAAGGCGGCGGGCGCCGACGTGTCCGAGACACGCGTCCGCATCGACCGCGGCCTGCTGATGGAACTGGTCGCGAAGGTTCCGTCCGAATTCACCCTCAATGCGCGTAATCCCGAGCGCACCGTGCGCGTCGGCGGCAAGAACTCCATCTTCGCGCCGATGTATGGCGCGCCTTACGTGCGCGACCTCGACAACAACCGGCGCTATGGCACGCTCGAAGACCTCAACAATTTCCACAAGCTCGCCTACATGGCGCCGGCGCTGCATTCGTCGAGTTCGATCATCTGCGAGCCGATGGAGATCGCGGTGCCGAAACGGCATCTCCACATCATCCATTCGGCGCTGAAGCACTCCGACAAGCCGTTCATGGGCATCGTTACTTCCAAAGACCGCGCCGAAGACACGATGGCGATGGCGGGCATCGTCTTTGGCGAAGATTTCGTTCGCGACAACCCGGTGCTGGTGTCCATTACCAACTGCAACTCGCCGCTGGTGTGGGACGCCACCATGCTGGACGCGATGAAGGTCTATGCGCGCAGCAATCAGCCGCTGATCCTGGCTCCCTTTGCGCTGTGCGGCGCATCGACTTCGGCCTCGGCCGTCGGCGCGGTGGCGCAGGTCAATGCCGAAGCATTGGCCGGCGTCGCTTTCACCCAACTGCTGCGCCCGGGTTCGCCGCAAATCTACGGCCAGTTCATGGTGACGGTCGACATGAAGACCGGCGCGCCGATGGGCGGCACGCCGGAAGCCGCCCAGATGATGTATCTGATGGGCGCGCTGGCGCGGAAATACAAACTGCCCTGGCGAACCTCCGGCTTCCATGTCGGCTCCAAACTCAACGACGCCCAGGCCGGCTATGAATCCAACATGCTGATGCATGCCGCCATCCTCGCCGGCGCCAATTATATCTGGCACTCCGCCGGCTGGTTGGAGGCCGGGCTGACATGCGGCTATTCGAAATTCGCCACCGACTGCGAGCAGCTTGTCGGCTGGTATAAATATGCCGGCGGCCTGCCGTTCGACGATTTCAAGGAGGCCATGGCGGCGATCCGCGAAGTCGGGCCGCAGGGCCATTTCCTCGGCACCCAGCACACGCTCGATCATTACGAGTCGGCATTCTTCATGCCCACCATCATGGATTTCAACTCCTACGAACAATGGAAGGCTGGAGGGGCGAAGGACCACGACACGCGCGGCCGCGAGAAAGCCCGCAACATGCTGGCCGACTATGAAGAGCCGAAGCTCGATGAGGGCATTGCCGAGGGCCTCAGGGACTTTATCGCGCAGCGCGAAGAGAGGCTGCCCGACAGCGTTAGCTAAGAGAACGACGAATGAGTTGATAACGGGCGAAGACCCGATGGGAACCGCAAGGGAGAAAGACATGACACTTTTCAAAAGCAATGGCGATCGCGTGCCAACGGCCATCGAGGCGATGGCGCAAGAGACGCGTGCTGGCCGTATGGACCGGCGCGAGTTTCTTGCATTGGCAAGTGCGTTCGGCGCATCGACGGCGCTGGCCTACGGCATGATCGGCCTTGCCGCGCCGGGACAGGCTTTTGCCGAGGAGCCGAAGAAGGGCGGCACGCTGCACATATCGATGTCGGTCAAGGCCCAAAAAGATCCGCGCACCTATGACTGGGTGGAACTCGCCAACATCTCGCGCTGCTGGCTGGAGCCGCTGGTCCGCTACACCAGGGAATTCACCTTCGAGCCAGTGCTGCTCGAAAGCTGGGACATCAATGACGACGCCACGGAATACACGTTGCATGTGCGCAAGGGCATCACCTGGAACAATGGCGATGCTTTCAACGCCGATGACGTGGTCTTCAATGTTACCCGCTGGTGCGAGAAAAAGGTCGCCGGCAACTCCATGGCCGCTCGCGTCGGCGGGCTGATCGACGAAAAGTCGGGCAAGGCCAGGGAAGGCGCGATCGCCAAGGTCGACGACAATACGGTCAAGCTGACGCTCAGCGCGCCCGACATTTCGCTGATCCCGAACCTCACCGATTATCCCGCGCTCGTCGTCCACCGCAATTTCGACGCCGAAGGCGCCGACCCGGTCAAGAAGCCGATCGGCACGGGCCCGTTCGAACTGGTCTCCTACGATGTCGGCCAGAAGGCGGTGGTCAAGCGTCGTGAAAACGGCAAGTGGTGGGGTGGTGAAGCGCCGCTCGACAGCGTCGAGTTCATCGACTACGGCACCGACTTCAACGCTTCGATCAACGCCTTCGAATCCGGCGAGATAGACCTCAATTTCGAGACGCCGGCCGACTTCATCGACATCCTGGATAAGATGGGGCTGGAGAAGTCCGAGGTTGCGACGGCAACCACGCTGGTTGCCCGCACGAACGTTACCCACAAGCCCTATGACGACCAGCGGGTGCGCAACGCGCTGCAGATGGCGGTCGACAACAATGCGGTGCTGGAACTCGGCTATGCCGGGCGAGGGACGGTCGGTGAAAACCACCATGTCAGCCCTATCCATCCTGAATATTTCGCGCTGCCCAAGAAGACGCGCGACGCGGCCGGCGCCAAGAAACTGATGGCCGACGCTGGGCAGGCCGATTTCGAGCACGAGCTGATCACCGTCGAGGACGATTGGCAGAAGAACACCGGCGACGCGATTGCCGGCCAACTGCGCGACGCCGGCATCAAGGTCAAGCGCACGGTGCTGCCGGGCTCGACCTTCTGGAACGACTGGACGAAATATCCCTATTCGATGACCATCTGGTACATGCGCCCGCTTGGCGTCCAGGTCCTGGCGCTTGGTTATCGCACCGGCGAGGCCTGGAATGAATCGGCCTATTCCAACCCGGACTTCGACGCCAAGCTGAAGCAGGCGCTGTCGCTGATCGATGTGGAGAAGCGGCGTGAGGTGATGAAGGATGTCGAGCAGATCCTGCAGGATTCCGGCGTCATCATTCAACCCTTCTGGCAGAAGCTCTACAGCCACATGAACAAGAAGGTGAAGAACTACGGCGTCCACCAGACCTTCGAGATGGACCTGCAGAACGTCTGGCTTGATGGCTGAGACGGTGCAGCCGGGGCTTCATGAGCCGCAAAAAAACCGATATGCAGGATGTCTGGTATTGCACCTTGCCGCCAAACGTCCGGAGATCCTGCATGAAACCGATGGTGCTTGCCGCTGTCTTTTCGATTGCCTTGCCAGCGACAGTGCTGGCCGGGCCGGCTTCCAACGCCGTGAAGTTCTTTTATGTGCCCGAGGTGAAATTCGAGGGAGATGCAAAGTACCGCGACCGCTTCACCGAGCCGGTGTCCAAGCTGTTCGATCTCAACGACCAGGCAACGAAGAACAAGCCCGACGAAGTCGCCTGCCTCGACTTCGATCCCGGCCTTGACGCCCAGGATTTCGACCAGAAGTCGATTGCCAAGACATTGAAGCTGGCCGAGACCGTCAATGGCGATACGGCCGAAGTCACCGCCACCTTCAGCCTTTTTGCGGAAGGCGATGATTCTAAACGCGAAATGCTGTGGTCGCTGAAGAAAATCGACGGCAAATGGAAGGTCGCCGACATCACCTCCAAGACCAGCAACTGGACGCTGAGCGCGCTGGAATGCATGCCCGACAAAGCGCCGGAGTGATCCCGACGCGCTGTTCCGGCGTCGCGGCTCGCCAGCATATTGGCAGCATTCAGACATAATCGCCGCCGCCGGATCCAGGCGAGGGTGTATTCGGCCCATGACAGCCGCAATTGTCGCGGCTTGCCGAATCGTGCAACGGTCAGCACCCAGGGTCAGTGATTGTTTTCATGCTGTAACGGCGGTTTCTCAGCGCGACAGCCATAAAATTGCTAAGCAAAATATCGTAACATCCTTTGTGATGGTCGCTATATTTTGCGACGATTCAGCAATATTTGCCGGTTGCAGAAAAGCCGGATTTGGAACAGTTGCATCCGCAGGGCTGGTCACATCAGTAGTTGCTTTTTTAGATGTAGCGGGGTATGTTTCCTTGCTCGGCTGCAAGTATTAACTTGCTCAAAATTTGGAGGGTGGGCATATGAAATCGGTCACATATCTATTGTCATCAATTCTAGTTGCAATTGTAGTGGCTTGTCTTGCCACGCCGGCGTCCGCACAGGCGACCCGGACATGGGTTTCCGGTGTTGGCGACGACGCCAATCCGTGCAGCCGTACCGCACCTTGCAAGACCTTCGCCGGTGCGATCCCGAAAACCGCCGCCGGCGGCGAAATCAATTGCATCGATCCAGGCGGCTTCGGCGGGGTAACCATCACCAAATCCATGACGATCGCCTGCGAGGACGTTGAGGCGGGCGTGTTGAATGCGTCGGTGAATGGCATCATCGTCAACGCGTTGGCGACCGACATCATCGTTCTGCGCGGTCTCGATATCGACAGCGCGACGGCTGGGCCAGGTCTCAATGGAATCCGGTTTCTTGCCGGCGCCGCCTTGCATGTCGAGGATTGCGTCATTCGCGACAACACGGCTGCGGCGCCGAACGGCAACGGCATTTTGTTCGCACCGTCGGGCGCAGCCGAACTTTATGTCAGCAACTCGTTCATCACCGGCAACAATGACGGCATTCATATCCAGCCGACCGCCGGCGGCGTTGCCAAGGTCATCATTGAGAACTCGACCATTGAGAACAACAACCTGGCCGGTGTGAAGGCTGACGGCACAAGCAACACGGGCGGCTCCAACACGACGATCGTGAACAGCAGCGTGTCGGGCAACACCAACGCCGGCATCAGCATATTCAATCCGGCTGGTGGGCCGGTGATCAGCATGATGGTTGACGGCGTTGCCGTCGCCAATAACGGCGTGGTCGGCGGGCTGCGTGTCGATGGCGCCAACGCAACCATCCGCGTCGGCCGCTCGACGATCTCCGGCAATGGCACCGGCACGGTCATCGTCAACGGCGGCTTGATCTCGTCCTACGGCACCAACCAGCTCAACGGCAACACTGCTGACGGTCCCAATCCGCCAACCATCGCGCTGAAATAGCTGCAGGGGTTAACTGTTGATAGCAACGCTTGGCGCGGCAACACCGCGCCAAGTGCATTTTATGGCTGGACGCGCAACCAGTTTGAATGACCGGGCGGGTCCCGGAGTACTGCCACCAGTCCTCTCTGTCGTTGTCGACTGCCAGTCCTGATGACATGATCTCGAGGCAGGACCACGCGAAGTAGGGCGTGGCTGACAGCCAGATTACAAGACGACCGAAATCGATGTCTTGCCAAGGGCGCCCGATTTGTCGGTCCGCTCCACCGGGCTGTCAGTGAGACCATCGCAATCTTCGCGGGGATCGCTTTTGCCGGCCGAGAAACAGAGCCGATTTCAGATTGAATTGTGGTCTAGTTGCTCTTTTGGCTGTGGTGTGTTAGATTACTATTGCATGTCTGCAATAGTAGTTGTTTTCCATTGAGGGGGTGAGAAGATGAATAAAATTGTATACATGGTATCTTCTATTTTAATCGCCATGGTGATGACTTGTCTTGCCACGCCGGCGTCCGCGCAGGCGCCCCGGACGTGGGTTTCCGGCGTTGGCGACGACGTCAATCCGTGCAGCCGCACCGCACCTTGCAAGACTTTCGCCGGCGCGATTTCGAAAACGGCTGCCGGCGGCGAAATCAATTGCGTCGACCCGGGCGGCTTTGGCGCGGTGACGATCACCAAGTCGATAACGATCGCTTGCGAGGACGTCGAGGCAGGCATATCGAATGCGGGGACGCAAGTGACCATCAACGCGTTGGCGACCGACGTCGTCGTTCTGCGCGGTCTCGATATCGACACAGCGACGGCATCGCCTGGAATCAATGGCGTCCGCTTTCTCGTCGGCGCCGCCTTGCACATCGAGGATTGCGTCATTCGTGGCAACAGCTCTGCGGCGCCGAACGGCAACGGCATCCTGTTCGCACCGTCGGGCGCGTCCGAACTCTATATCACCAACAGCTTCATCACCGGCAACGGCGCGGACGGCGTTCATATCCAGCCGACCGCAGCCGGCGTTGCCAAGGTCATCATCGAGAACTCGACGATCGAGAACAACAACCTGGCCGGCGTGAAGGCTGACGGCACCAGCAACACGGGCGGCTCCAACACGACGATCGTCGATAGCAGCGTGTCGGGCAACACGAATGCCGGCATCAGCATCCTGAATCCGGTCGGCGGGCCTGCGATCAACATCATGGTTGACGGCGTTGCCGTGGCCAACAACGGAGCGGCAGGCGGCCTGCGTGCCGACGGCGCCAACGCGACCATCCGGGTCGGCAGATCGACGATCTCCGGTAATACGACGGGCACGGCCATCGTTAATGGCGGTGTCATATCGTCCTATGGCACCAATCAGCTCAACGGCAACACGGCTGACGGTCCGAACCCGCCAACCATTGCGCAGAAATAGGGTTTGCGGATTGCAGCGCTTCGCGCGGGAACCACCCGGGCGAAGCAAGCAATCGAGGGCTTGTTAGCTTCCTCAAAGTCTGCATCTTTGCCGCCAGGCGCCGATGACATGGCTGAACGTTTCGGCCGGTATGTGACTGATCGGGCCTGGAGTGATGCGTGATGGCCCATAGCCGTCTTCCGACTTTGTTGACTGTATGCCTGCTGGCAGGATTGAACACGGCTGCCGCTCAAGGGCTGCTCGGTCCGCCACCTGCAAATGCCCCGGCCGAGATAGTGCCGGGCGGCGCAGCACCGCCGGCAAATCCACCCGGGACAGCGGTGGAACCGGCGACACCGCCGGTTGGGTGGCCGCCGGCCGAGCCGGCCGCGCCCGTCCTGGCGGGCTCGCCGACGGCTGTGGTCAAGCCGTTCTACGAACATCTCGGACTGGAGCTCGATCCGACCCAGCGCAAGAACTTCGTCGACCCGGCCAAGACCGTACTCGACAAGAGCGACGCGTTGCGCAAATCCGGGCAGGGCGAATGCCTCGACCCCAACATGGCGCTCGACAATGCCGATTACGACAAGCTTGCGATCGACAAGAGCCTGAAGAGCATCGAGGCCGTCAATGGTGATCAGGCCAAGGTGGTGGTCGCCTTCGTCGTCGAAGGCAACCAGCACCGGCTGGAGTGGAAGCTGAAGAAGGTCGACGGCGACTGGAAGATATCCGATCTGCTTTCGGTGACCGGTGAATGGGCGCTCAGCCAGTATCAGTGCGAATAAGCCGCCGATTGTTTCCGGGTGGTCGGCAATGAAGCTTCGTGTTTTGCTCGCGATCGCGTTGGTCGGGTTGGGCGCTGCCGGCTGCGGCCTCGACTGGCACATCGGCACGATGCTGATCGCCCGCGCGCCTTGGCAAGCTTTGGCGGCTCCCGGCGATTTGCCCGTCGAGCGCGTCGTGCTCGACCAGCCCGGCGCTCCTGATCTGGTCGGCTGGGCGGCTGATCGAAAGGGCAGCTGCGGCGCGGTCGTACTGCTGCATGGGCGCGGCGCCAAGCCGCCTATGGCTGACGTCAGTTCAGCCACGGCCGCGATAGGGAGCAACGGCGGTGTCGGGCAACCAGGCGCCTTCGGGCGGAGCGCCGGTCTGCCAGAAGACATCGATCGGAATGCCGCCGCGCGGATACCAATAGCCGCCTATGCGCAACCACAGCGGCTTCGTTGCCGCCACAATGCGGCGGCCGATCATCACCGTGCAGTCTTCATGGAAAGCGCCATGGTTGCGAAACGAAGTCAAAAACAGTTTGAGCGACTTCGATTCCACAAGGGTGGCATCGGGTGCGTAGTCGATGACGATATGAGCGAAATCCGGCTGTCCGGTTACCGGGCAGAGCGAGGTGAATTCCGGGCAGGTGAAGCGCACCATCGCCGGCGGTCCGTCGCCGCGCTGGAACGGCACGGTCTCCAGGACCGCGGTCTCCGGGCTCTGTGGCGTCTCGACGTGGGCGCCGAGCTGGGTGAGGGTTTTGGTATCGATCATCGTGGTTTTCCTGGGGATTTCCGCGCTCATTAGCATCGGATCAAAAAGTGTGCAGCGATTTTCGGATAAATTCGATGCTCAAGACAAGAACTGGAGCAGCGCGCGCTGCTCCGACACAAACTGGAATGGCAGGAAGATGATGACCAGCAACGACCCGCTTCTCCAGCCTTACCAGCTCAAACACCTGACGCTGAAGAACAGGGTGATGTCGACCAGCCACGAGCCGGCCTATTCAGAGGACGGCATGCCGAAACAGCGCTACCGGCTCTACCATGCCGAAAAGGCCAAGGGCGGCATGGCGCTGACCATGACGGCGGGCTCGGCCATCGTCTCGCGCGACAGCCCGGCCGCCTTTGGCAATCTGCATGTCTATGACGACCGCATCGTGCCGTGGCTGGCCGAACTGGCGGACGCCTGCCACGAGCATGACTGCAAGGTGATGATCCAGATCACCCATCTTGGTCGCCGCACCGGCTGGAACAAGGCCGACTGGCTGCCGGTGCTGTCGGCCTCGCCGGTGCGTGAGCCGGCGCACCGCGCGTTCCCGAAAACCATCGAGGACTGGGACATCGAGCGCATCGTCGCCGACTATGCGTCCGCTGCGCAGCGCTGCCAGGCGGCCGGCCTCGACGGCATCGAGTTCGAATCCTACGGCCATCTGATGGACGGCTTCTGGTCGCCGGCCACAAACCATCGCGACGACGAGTTCGGCGGTTCGCTCGACAACCGGCTGCGCTTCACCGACATGGTGCTGGACGCCGTGCGGGCTGCCGTCGATGAAAAGTTCATCGTCGGCATCCGCATGGTCGCCGATGAGGACTTTGACAAAGGCCTGTCGAAGGCCGAGGGCGTCGAGATCGCGAGACGGCTCGCCAATTCTGGCAAGGTCGATTTCCTGAACATCATCCGCGGCTCGATCGAAAGCGACGCGGCGCTCACCAAGGTTATCCCGGTGACCGGCATGCGCTCTTCGCCGCATCTCGATTTCGCCGGCGAGGTGAGGGCGGCAACAAAATTTCCGACCTTCCATGCGGCGCGGATTTCCGATGTCGCCACGGCGCGCCACGCCATCGCGACCGGCAAGCTCGATATGGTCGGCATGACCCGCGCCCATATCGCCGACCCGCACATCATCAAGAAGGTCATGGAAGGTCGCGAGCACGAGATCCGGCCTTGCGTCGGCGCCACCTATTGCCTCGATCGTATCTATGAAGGCGGCGAGGCGCTGTGCGTCCACAATGCCGCGACCGGCCGCGAGGCCGAGATTCCGCATATCATCCTGAAGACCGAAGGGCCCAGGCGGAACGTCGTTGTCGTTGGCGCTGGCGCTGGCGGGCTCGAGGCAGCTCGCGTGATGGCCGAACGCGGCCATCATGTCACGGTGCTTGAAGCCTCCGGTCAGGCCGGCGGCCAGGTTCGGCTGGCAACGCAGAACCCGCGCCGCAAGGAGTTGATCGGCATCATCGACTGGCGGCTGGCCGAACTCGACCGGCTCGGCGTCGGGATCCGCTACGATACATGGGCCGAGCAGGACGATGTGCTGGCGCTGTCGCCCGATGTGGTGGTGATCGCCACCGGCGGCCTGCCGCAGAACCCGCCGCTGACATCAGGCGACAATCTCGTCACGTCGAGCTGGGACATCATGGCCGGCAGCGTCAAGCCGGCGGAGAACGTGCTGCTCTTCGACGACAATGGCGGCCATCAGGGCATGGGCGCGGCGGAGCTGATCGCCAATGCCGGTTCGAAGCTGGAGCTGGTTTCGCCGGAGCGCTTCTTCGCCCCCGAAATGGGCGGCATGAACCACGTGCCCTATATGCGCGCCTTCCAGGAGAAGGGCGTCACCATCACCATCAACACCAGGCTGCGCTCGGTACGGCGCGAGGGCAACCAGCTGGTCGCCGAACTCGCCTCCGACTTTGCCGATGGCTGGCGTGGCGAAAGGCGGGTCGACCAGGTGGTGGTCGAGCACGGCACGGCGCCGCTCGACGATCTCTATCTCCAGCTGAAACCGCTGTCGAAGAATGGTGGCGCGGTCGACTATGAGCGGCTGGTCGGCGGCGGCGATATTTTTCCTTCACGCAATCCCGAAGGCGGCTTCGTGCTGTTGCGCATCGGCGATGCGGTCGCCTCGCGCAACATCCATGCCGCCATCTATGACGGCATCAGGTTCGGCTTGCGGGTTTGAGCCTACAAGCCGGCCTACGGCTTGTTCCAAAGCTCGATCTCACCCTTCCGGCGGGCGCAACTCGATCGATCAAAGTGATGGGTGGCGCGCAGCCAAACCTCTGTGCGGAGAGCCACCTTGCACATCCGTCCGAACTGCGCGCCGCGTACGCTACCAGCCGAGAGCCAGGCGACGCACGATGCGGAATGGTCTTCAACCGGGAGGCGACGTGCGGCAGGGCTCAAATCATCCTGGCGGTCGCCATGCAAAGCACGGTGAGCACCAGCAGCCAGGCGGCGATGCGCTCGCCGCGTGCCATTTGGCTGCGCAGCGCCGCTTCCGTTGCGACGTCCGCGCCGGCAAGCTGCCGGCTGGTCTTGCGGACGACGACGCTGAGAACGCCGGCAGCGGCGAAGGCGGCCAGGATGCCTAGCGCCAGCACCATTTCCATCGAGCCGAAATAGGCGCCGTGGAAGAAATACCAGAGCAGGGCGCCGGTCACGAACACCATGCCGGCCGAGCCCATTTGCGGTCCGATAAAGCGCTCCGCCCTGATCTCGGGGTCGCGGGCAAGCGTGATGGTGGTGCCGGCCCAGAACACACCGGCCATGACGTGAAGGCCGATAACGACGATGTAGACATATTGCATGACCGCTTCCTCCTTGCCCGCCGCCCGTCCTCGGATCCCTGTCGAATGCAGGATGATACGAACTCGGTAGATCGACACGCATGATAGTTAGGTATCAAATGGTTCGATGTCAATGTATAATGCCGCGTTCCATCGCTCGGCGCCTTGTTCTACTGTCGGCGCATGACTCCCTTTGACCGTCCGCCAATCGGCATGAATCTCGCGCGCACCTCCAAGCTGGTGGCGCAGGCATTTGACGCCGCTTTGGTCGAGGCCGGGGGCACGCTGCCGGTGTGGCTGACCTTGCTTTCGGTCAAGTCGAGCGAGCTTGCCAACCAACGCGAACTTGCCGGCATGATCGGCATCCAGGGCGCCACGCTCACCCACCATCTCAACGCCATGGAGGCGCAAGGCTTGCTGACGCGCCGCCGCGATCCGGACAACCGCCGGGTTCATCTGGTCGAACTGACGCAGGCGGGCGAAACGATGTTCCTGAAGCTGCGGGCGGCGGCTCTCATCTTCGACAAGCGGCTGCGCGCGGGATTGCCGGACGACAGGCTGGCGGAGTTCGCCGAGGTGCTGGCGGCATTGCGGGCGAATGTCGCGCCGGCCAAATGACCGGCACCGGTGGGCAATAGTCTAGGCTAAATTGCCCTGAAGCACCTTCAGCTTGGCTTTCTTCGGGCTGCGCGCCAGCAGCCATTCGCGCGCTTTGTCCTGCGGCATCGGGAAGGCGATGGAATAGCCCTGCACCTGATCGCAGCCGATTGCCATAAGCGAATCGAGCTCGGCTTCGGTTTCCGCGCCCTCGGCGACGATCGAAATGCCGAGACCGCGCGCCAGCTCGGTGATGGCGCGCACGATCTTGGTGTTGTCGCCATTCTCGTTGATGTTCTGGACGAAGCGGCGGTCGATCTTCAGCCGGTCGATCTCGTTGGGATTGACGTGGCTGAGCGAGGCATAGCCGGTGCCGAAATCGTCGAGCTCAAGATGGACGCCAGCAGCGCGGATGTGGCGCAGCTTCGCCGCGATGCCCGTCTTCTCGTCGTCGAGAATGACGGATTCGACGATTTCAAGCGACAGTTTCTGCGGCGCCAGGCCGGCCTTTTCCAGCGTCGCGAACAGGAAGCGGTCGAAGTCGGGTTCGCGCAGCTCGGTGCCGGACACGTTGACGGCGAGCCGGCCGAAGGCAATGCCGGCGCGATCCCATTCGGCTGCTTGCTCGATCGCCTTCGTAAAGACTATGCGGCCGATCTCGGGCATGAAGCCGCATTTTTCGGCGACCGGAATGAACTCGCCCGGCGCAATCATGCCGCGCTCGGCATGCTTCCAGCGCACCAGCGCCTCGATGCCGCTGATGGCGCCGTTGCTCAGCGACACCTGCGGCTGGAAATAGACCTGGAAGGCGTTCTCCGAAATGGCGACCTTGATGTCGTGCTCGAGCTGCTTGCGGTAATCGAGTTCGCGCCTGAGTTCCTCGGAGAAGAACGAGAAGCTGCCGCCGCCGAGCTTCTTGGCGGAATAGAGCGCGAGGTCGGCGTGGACGAGCAGATCCTCGGCATTGTCGGCGTCGATGGGATAGACGGCAATGCCGGCGCTGGCCCCCGGAAGGATGGTCGTGCCCTGGAAGGTAATCGGCTCGTTGATCTCCTCCAGGATGCGACGGGCCAGCATGTTGATGTCCTCGGGGCCGCCGGCGCCATTGAGGATCATCACGAATTCGTCGCCGCCAAGGCGCGCGCACAGATCCGACGCGCGGCAGGAATCACGCATGCGCTGCGCGGTGACGACCAGAACATAGTCGCCTGCGGCGTGGCCGAGCGTGTCGTTGATCTGCTTGAACCGGTCGAGGTCGAGCTGGATCACCGCCAGCCTCTCACGCCGGCGATGCGCGCCCTTGATCAGCGTTTCGAAGTGATCGGTCAGGAAGGTGCGGTTGTGCAGGCCGGTCAGCCCGTCATGTACGGCGATGAAGGCCATCGAGTTGCGGGCATCGACAAGCTCATGGGTCTTGCGCAGGATCGCCTTCGACATCGGCCGGAAGATGAAAAGCGCCACCAGCACGATGACGCCGATGGTGGCGTAGAACAAGGTGCGGTGGAGATCGAGGAGCTTTTCCGACCGCTCGTCGGCGAATGCGGCGATGCGTTGGCCGAGCGCGGCATAACCCGACAGCGTCGCATTGGCTACGGAAGCATCGAGATTGACGCGCTCGCCGCCGCCCTTGTAGGCGGCATTGCCGGAGAGCTGGGATTCGAAGGACGAGATCAGCCTTTCGCCATTGGCGACCAGCCCGACCGAGAAATAGTCGAGGTGGAACGGCTTGCCGTAGAGCACGCTCTCGATCGACCTTGGGTCGGACAATGCCGGCGACAGCGGGTCGGCTCCCGTCTGTTTGAGGAGCAGGTCGTAGTTCGTCTCGAACTCGGCGGTCGCCTGTTTCAGCGCGGCAACTAGGGCCGGCTGCTTGTCACGCGCGGCGGAGCCGGTTGCGCTGGTCAAAAAGACGATGCGCTGCGACAGCGCCTTCTGGGTGCTGACGATGTCGAGCAGAGTATGGTTGTGCTGTTGCGCCGCCATCATCTGCTGCAGCAGGATGAAGGAGGCCATCACCATGGCGGCGATGATCAGCAGCGCCAGCCAATAGCCGCTCTTGATCAGCAGGATGAGTTTGCCCGAGACGGTTTGCGCCGGCTGCTGCGACATATTCTAGGTGACCCCTCGGTCGAACTGATTCTGCCACCGATTCGTGGCGAGAAGACCATTGGCTTGAAAGGGTTAACAGGTCTGGAAGCCGGCGGAACTGTTGCTTCGGCAGTAAACGAAAGCTGCCGAGATGGTTATCATGTTCTTTCGCGGCATAGCCGTATTCGCGTGCCTGCTACTCCAGCATGCGGGCCATGCGATCGGGTCGCGCCAGGGTTGAGCCCGCCGTGCCACCGAAACGGTCGCTTTTGCGATGGATTTTTAGTGCGCGTAGCGCGACAGTCGCGCCAATCTCAACAGGACCTGATCCATGAGCGCGGCATTTCTCTCCCATATCGACAACGAACTGCAAGGGCTGAAATCCGCCGGGCTCTACAAATCCGAGCGGGTGATCACCTCGACCCAGTCGGCTGAGATCGAAGTCGGCGGCGACAAGGTGCTGAATTTCTGCGCCAACAACTATCTCGGCCTCGCCGACAGCTCAGAATTGCGCGATGCAGCCAAAGGCGCGCTGGACCGCTACGGTTACGGCATGGCCTCGGTGCGCTTCATCTGCGGCACGCAGGAAGAGCACAAGCAGCTTGAATCAACGATTTCATCATTCCTCGGCATGGACGACACCATCCTCTACGGCTCCTGCTTCGACGCCAATGGCGGCCTGTTCGAGACACTGCTCGGCGAGGAGGATGCGATCATTTCCGATGCGCTGAACCATGCCTCGATCATCGACGGTGTGCGGCTGTCGAAGGCCAAGCGTTTCCGCTACGCCAACAACGACATGGCCGATCTCGAAGCCCGGCTGAAGGAGGCGAAAGACTGCCGCTTCCGCCTGATCGCCACCGACGGTGTGTTCTCCATGGATGGCATCATCGCCAATCTTAAAGGCGTCTGCGACCTCGCGGAAAAATACGACGCCATGGTCATGGTCGACGACAGCCATGCCGTCGGCTTCGTCGGCAAGAACGGCCGCGGCTCGGCCGAGCATTGCGGCGTCGAGGGCAGGGTGGATATCATCACCGGCACGCTCGGCAAGGCGCTCGGCGGCGCCTCCGGCGGCTACACCTCCGGCAAAAGCCAGGTCGTCGACTGGCTGCGCCAGCGTTCGCGGCCTTATCTCTTCTCCAACACGCTGATGCCGGCGATTGCCGGCGCTTCCATCAAGGTGTTCGAGCTGATCCGCAATGGCGACGCCCTGCGCGAACGCCTCTATGCCAATGCGGCGCGCTTTCGCTCCGAAATGGGCAAGCTCGGCTTCACGCTGGCCGGCGCCGATCATCCGATCATTCCGGTGATGCTGGGCGATGCCAGCCTGGCGCAGGAAATGGCGGCGCGCATGCTGAAGCGCGGCATCTATGTCATCGGCTTTTCCTTCCCGGTGGTGCCGAAAGGCCAGGCGCGCATCCGCACGCAGATGTCGGCAGCGCATTCCAGCGCCGACATCGACCGCGCCGTGGCAGCGTCCGCGGCGGTGGGAAAAGAGTTGGGCGTCATTTCCTGATCGCCAAAAGCGATTCCGGATCAAGGGATTCAAGGGACAAAAGCATGTCGAACATGATGAAGGCGCTGGTGAAGGCCAAGGCCGAACCGGGCATCTGGATGGAAGAGGTACCGGTGCCGGAGATCGGCCCCAACGACGTGCTGATCAAGGTCAAGAAGACGGCGATCTGCGGCACCGACGTCCACATCTACAATTGGGACCAGTGGGCGCAGAAGACCGTGCCGGTGCCGATGGTGACCGGCCATGAATTCGTCGGCACGGTGGCCGATTTCGGCGCTGCGGTCACCGAATACAAGGTCGGCCAGCGTGTCTCCGGCGAAGGTCACATCGTCTGCGGCCATTGCCGCAATTGCCGCGCCGGCAGGGGGCATCTCTGCCGTAACACGCTCGGCGTCGGCGTCAACCGCCCCGGCGCCTTCGGCGAATATCTGGCGATCCCGCAGCACAATGTCGTGCCGATCCCCGACGATGTGCCCGACGAGATCGCCGCGATCTTCGATCCCCTGGGCAATGCCGTCCACACCGCTCTGTCCTTCGACCTGGTCGGTGAAGACGTTCTGGTCACCGGCGCCGGGCCGATCGGCATCATGGGCGCGCTCGTTGCCCAATGTGTGGGGGCGCGAAAAGTCGTCATCACCGACATCAACCCGGTGCGGCTGGCGCTGGCCAAAAAGCTCGGCGTCCAGCATGTCGTCGATGCCTCGAAGGAAAAACTGCGCGACGTTATGCCGGCGCTGGGCATGACCGAGGGTTTTGACGTCGGCCTCGAAATGTCGGGCGCCGCGCCCGCCTTTCGCGACATGATCGACACCATGAACAACGGCGGCAAGATCGCCATTCTGGGCATCGCGCCGACCGGCTTCGAAATCGACTGGAACAAGGTCATCTTCAAGATGCTGCACTTGAAGGGCATCTACGGCCGCGAAATGTTCGAGACCTGGTACAAGATGATCGCCCTGGTGCAGGGGCCGCTGGATGTGTCGGGTCTGATTACGCACCGCATTGGGATCGACGATTTCCAGACGGGGTTTGACGCGATGCGGAGCGGCAGTTCGGGCAAGGTGGTGATGGATTGGTGAGGCACGTGTGGGTGCAAGATGGCGGACAATGAGCACGGTCGTATCATTGCCTCGCAGGCAAAGCTCGTACTGAAGCCGGCCGGATTTCGACGCAAAGGGCAGTCCCGAATCTGGGTCGCCGATCGCGGCTTCTGGCTAAGTGTAGTCGAGTTCCAGCCCAGTTCCTGGTCCAAGGGCACTTACCTTAACGTAGCAGTCCACTGGCTCTGGGGTTCGCTTCCGGAAACGATTACCTTCGATCGCGTTGAGCGCATTGGACAGTTCGTTCCGTTCGAGAGCCCGCCACAGTTTCTTCTCGCGGTTGATCAAATGGCCAAGAAGGTCGTCGAAATCGATCAGGTTCACCGATCGATGTTCCCTTCCGTCCAAACCACAGCGAAAATCCTCGTGAGTGAATTGCAGCCGGGCGCCTACGGCGAGTGGGCGGCCTTCCACACCGGGGTGGCGGCTGGTTTGGCCGGTGATTTTGAAACGGCAAGGCGACTGTTTGAAAGCGCTCAAAGACACGCGGCTTCGCAAGCGCAGGCGCTTCTAGCCTACATTGATGATCCGGCGGCATTTCGAAGCCGTGTCAGAGGCTTCATTGAAGCCGAACGCGCCTATTACGGTCTAGGGGCGTTGCCTGCCGCATTCGCGATCTGATTTCAGCGACGGTCGAACTTATGGGAAGATCTCAACCCAAGGTGAGTTTTGCCTCCAGCGCCGCCACGCCGCTCACAATCGCTGTCCGCTCCTCTGTGCTCAACCTCTCCAGCAACTCCCGTTCGAACGCCTTCGCCAGCGGCACCATTTCGCCATAGGCCGCCAGCCCCGCCTTCGTCAGCGCCAGGTGCTCCACACGTCGATCATTCTCGTCAGTTGTGCGTACCAGCCAGCGCCTTCGCTCCAGTTCCGCCACGGCGCGCGACACCTTGGTCTTGTGCATGGCCGACTGTTCGCCAAGCGCTGTCGCCGTCATGGTGCCGCGCTGTCCGAGCCCTGACAGGGCGCGCCATTCCGGCCGCGTCAGACCGTGACGGTCGCGGTAGATTTTTGAAAATTCGCGGCTGACGGCATCGGCCAGCCGGTAGAGCCGGTAGGGCAGGAAATTTTCGAGTTCGAGGGTTTCCATATGCGCACCGTGGATGCGGCATCAGCCGTTGATAGTTACATTTTCGATGGTTACAAATGAAACCAGTTTGGTCAACATAGCCGGCAGGCCTCGCTTCGCGGCGGTCGGGATCAGGGAGGATCGGATGGAATTTTCCTACATGCCGGGCTTCGGCAATGATTTTGAGACCGAAACGCTGCCCGGCTCGCTGCCGCAAGGGCGCAATTCCCCGCAGCGACCGGCTTACGGACTTTATGCCGAGCAGCTCTCGGGCTCGCCCTTCACCGCCCCGCGCGGCACCAATGAGCGCTCCTGGCTCTACCGCATCCGGCCGAGCGTAAAACACACCGGCCGCTTCAAGGCGGCGAGCTATCCCCTGTGGAAGACCGCTCCCAATGTCGGCGACCACGAGCTGGCGCTCGGCCAGTACCGCTGGAACCCGGTGCCGATGCCGAAGGAGCCGACCGATTTCATTCAAGGGATGCGCACCATCACCAGCGCCGGAGATGTGCTGGGCCAAAGCGGCATGGCCGCGCATGTCTATGTCGCCAACCGATCGATGGTCGACGACCATTTCTTCAATGCCGATGGCGAGTTGCTGATCGTCCCCCAGGTCGGCGCCTTGCGCTTCGTCACCGAGATGGGCGTCATCGAGCTGCGGCCCGGCGAGATCGCCGTTTTGCCGCGCGGGCTGGTGTTCAAGGTCGAGCTCATCGACAAGGAAGTGCGCGGCTATGTCTGCGAAAACTATGGTGCCAAGCTGACGCTGCCCGACCGCGGTCCGATCGGCGCCAATTGCCTCGCCAATCCGCGCGACTTCAAGACGCCCTGCGCCTGGTTCGAGGAGAAGGAGACGCCGTGCCGGCTGACGGTGAAATGGTGCGGCAATTTCAACGTCACCGAGATCGGCCATTCGCCGCTCGACGTCGTCGCCTGGCACGGCAATTATGCGCCCTACAAATATGATCTGGCGACGTTTTCTCCGGTCGGCGCCATCCTGTTCGACCATCCCGATCCGTCGATCTTCACCGTGCTGACGGCGCCGAGCGGCGAGGAGGGCACCGCCAACATCGACTTCGTCATCTTCCCGCCGCGCTGGCTGGTGGCGGAGGATACGTTCCGCCCGCCCTGGTACCACCGAAACATCATGAGCGAGTTCATGGGCCTGATCCACGGCCAGTACGACGCCAAGGAAGAAGGTTTTGTCCCGGGCGGCATCAGCCTGCACAATCTGATGCTGGCCCACGGCCCAGACGCGCCTGGCTTCGAAAAGGCCTCGCGCTCGGAGCTGAAACCGGTCAAGCTCGACAACACCATGGCCTTCATGTTCGAGACCCGATTCCCGCAAATGCTCACCCGCTACGGCGCCGAGCTTGAAACGAGGCAGGACAATTACATCGATTGCTGGACCGATCTGAAGAAGCGTTTCAACGGCACGCCGGAGGGCGACTGGTCTTGAGATCAGCCCAATGAACGACCGGCTGGTGCTTCTCGGCTCAAAGGGCGGCCCGGCGCTGCGGCCGGGCGGGCCGTGGCCGAGTTCGTCGCTGCTGGAACTGGGCGGGCGAACCATCGTCGTCGATTGCGGGCTCGGCGTCACGCGCGGCCTGGTCGATGCCGCCGTCAGCCTGAAGGCGCTCGACCTGGTCTTCATCACCCATCTGCATTCCGACCATGTGCTGGAACTGGGCCCGTTGCTCCACACCGCCTGGACCGCCGGCCTCGCCAGCCCGGTGACGCTGTTCGGACCGCCCGGCACCGGCCAATACTGGCGCCGTTTCTGCCAGGCGATGGAGTTCGACATCGAAATTCGCATCGTCGATGAGGGCAGGCCGGACATTCGCGAAATGGTTTCGATCGTGGAATTCGGCGAGGGCGAGATTTTTGCGCAGCGCGGCCTGAAGGTCTCGGCACTGCGCGTCGACCATCCGCCGGTGACCGACTGTTTCGCGCTGCGCTTCGAGCATGGTGCGAATAGCGTCGTGTTCTCGGCCGACACAGCCTTCTTTCCGCCGCTCGCAGGCTTTGCCCGAAATGCCGACATTCTCGTCCATGAGGCCATGCTGGAAGAAGGCATCGAGCGGCTGGTCGCCAGGACCGGCAATGGCGCGCGGCTGAAAGAGCATCTGCTTGCCAGCCACTCATTTGCCGAGCAGGCAGGCCGCATCGCCAGCGATGCCGGGGTGAAGAGGCTGGTGCTCAACCACCTCATTCCGGCCGATGATCCCGAGATCGGCGAGGCCGACTGGGAGGCTGCTGTCAGGAAATCATGGGTGGGTGACTTGACGATTGCCCGCGACGGCCTTGTTGTGAAATTAGACGGCGCCAAAGCCGCATCAGGAGAGGAAACCGCATGAAGCTTGCCACATTGAGGGACGGAACGCGCGACGGAAAGCTTGTCGTCGTCTCGCGCGACCTGACGCGCTTCACCGACGCCTCGTTCCTGGCGCGCACGCTGCAGGCCGCACTCGACGACTGGCAGCGGATTTCGCCGCACCTGGCGACGATCGCCGAATCGCTGGAGAACAATGCGGTGCCGTCGGCACGCTTCCATGAGCATGACGCCCATTCGCCGCTGCCGCGCGCCTATCAATGGGCCGATGGTTCTGCCTATGTGAACCACGTCGAGCTGGTGCGCAAAGCCCGCGGCGCCGAGATGCCGGCAAGCTTCTGGACCGATCCGCTGATCTACCAGGGTGGCTCGGATTCCTTTATCGCGCCGCGCGAGCCGATCCGCGCGGCGGACGAAGCCTTCGGCATCGACATGGAGGCGGAGGTCGCCGTCGTCGTCGACGATGTGCCGATGGGCGCCAGCCTCGACCAGGCGCGCGCCGCCATCCGGCTGGTCATGCTGGTCAATGATGTGACGCTGCGCGCGCTCACCGGACCCGAGCTCGCCAAGGGGTTTGGCTTCTTCCAGTCGAAGCCGTCCTCGGCTTTTTCGCCGGTGGCGGTGACGCCGGACGAACTCGGCGACGCCTGGGATGGCGGCAAGGTCAACCTGCCTCTGCTCGCCGACGTCAACGGCAAGCCGTTCGGCCGTGCTAATGCCGGCGTCGACATGACCTTCGACTTCCCGGCGCTGATTGCCCATGCCGCAAAGACACGGCCGCTGGTTGCCGGCACCATCATCGGCTCCGGCACCGTCTCCAACAAGCTGGATGGCGGGCCGGGCAAACCGGTGGCGGCCGGCGGCGCCGGCTATTCCTGCATCGCTGAACTGCGCATGATCGAGACCATTGAGTCTGGCGAGCCCAAGGCGCCGTTCCTGCGCTTTGGCGATACGGTGCGTATCGAGATGAAGAATAAAAGCGGAAACTCGATCTTCGGCGCCATCGAGCAGAAGGTCGAGAAGTCCCAGGCATAAGAGGGGGCAATGCAATGACGGGCGAGGCGTTCTACCTGCTGGCCGGCGTCTGGGCGTTGGCCATTCTGATGGTCTTCATCCAGGCGATCCGGCTGAGCTACCGCATCGAGGCGCGCTCGCCCGATCTGACCAACCGCAGCGGCTACCCGCGCAAGGCGATGATGTTCCACACCATCACCAACACCAATGTGGCGCGGGACGAGGAGACGCAGGCGATGCGGCGGCGCATGAACCGGCTGCTGCTGATCGTTGTCGCCGGCTTCGCGGTGATGGCGGCTGGCATTGGCCTGATCAGACGAATGAACGCGTGACCCTGCTCGAGCATTTCAGCCGCATGGCCGGCAACAATCTCTGGTCGAACGACCGGCTCTATCGCGCCGTGCTGCAGCTAAAGCCCGGCGAATTCGAAGCCGAGCGCACAAGCTTCTTCCCGTCGATCAAGGCGACGCTCAACCACATCCTCGCGGTCGATCATCTCTATCTCGATTTTCTCGAAGAAGGCGGCGTCGGTGCGGCCGCTTATGACGACTACGTGCCGTTCGATGTGCCGCAGGCGCTGTTTGCCGCCCAGGTCGCAGCAGATCGACGCCTAATCGCCTTTTGCGAGAAGCTGTCGGAGGCGGATCTCGACCGTCAGGTCATCACCGACCGGCGCGAGGACGGCATGATCCCCGAAAAGATCGGCGACATTCTCGCCCATGTCTTCCTGCACGACATCCACCATCGCGGCCAGGTTCACGCGATGCTCTCGGGCAGCTCGGTCGCGCCGCCGCAGCTGGACGAGTTTTTGCTCGATTATGATTTGAAGGTGAGGAAAGAAGAGGTCGAGCGGTTGGGCCTCTGACCTTTATCTGGTGTACTCGTTCCATTCAGGGCCGAGTGTCGAAATCGTCAGAAATCCAAATCTTGCCCTTCAGGGCACCTATGCGCGACAACAAGTCTTCTCGAACTTGTGGCACGAGCCGCGCCGCGATCTTGCCGTGACGAGTGATGACTATCTCCTCGCCGGCCTCCGCGCGGCCGACGAGTTCCGTTAGTTTGGCCTTTGCTTCGGTTATGGAGACGTTCACGGTTCACGCCGCCTTGCCATCGACCTTGATCACGCCGCGCTTGATCTGGTCCTGCTCGATCGACTCGAACAGCGCGCGGAAATTGCCTTCGCCAAAACCTTCGTCGCCCTTCCTCTGGATGAATTCGAAGAAGATCGGGCCGATCACGGTTTTGGAGAATATCTGCAGCAGGATCTTGGTCATGCCGCCGTCGACCACGCCTTCGCCGTCGATCAGGATGCCGTGCTTCTTCATCCGCTCGATCGGCTCGTCATGCCCGTTCACCCTGTTGTACGACATGTCGTAGTAGGTCTCCGGCGGACCGGGCATGAACTTCAGCCCGTTGTCGGCAAGCTTGTCGGTGGCGGCGTAGATGTCGTCGGTGCCGACAGCGATATGCTGGATGCCTTCGCCATTGTACTTCTTCAGATACTCGGCGATCTGGCTGGTGTCGTCCTTGGACTCGTTCAGCGGGATACGGATCTTGCCGCAGGGCGAGGTGATGGCGCGGCTGACGAGGCCGGTGATCTTGCCGTCGATGTCGAAGAAATGGATCTGCTTGAAGCCGAACAGCTCGCGATAAAAGTCCCACCATTTGTCCATCTGGCCGCGATAGACATTGTGGGTGAGGTGGTCGAGGAAATAGAAGCCGACGCCTTGCGGCCGCGGGTCGCGTTCGCCCAGCCACTCGAACTCGGCATCATAGGCCGAGCCCTTCTTGCCATAGGCTTCGATGAAATAGAGCAGCGAGCCGCCAATGCCGACAATGGCCGGCACGTCGAGCGCCTTGTCGTTGCCGTCGTAGGGCGTGGCGCCTTTCGATACCGCATGCTCGAATGCGTGCTTGGCATCGACAACACGCCAGGCCATCGAGGCGGCGCAAGGGCCGTGTTTGTCGACGAACTTCATCGCATGCGAGCCCGGTTCGGCATTGACGACATAGTTGATATCGCCCTGGCGCCAGACGGTGATGTCCTTCGTGCGGTGCTTGGCCACCGCGACATAGCCCATGCGGGTGAACAGTTCTGCTAGCTTCTGCGGCTCCGCATGCGCGAACTCGACGAACTCGAAACCGTCGGTGCCGGCGGGGTTTTCCTTGCTGATCTTTGCGGGCGGGGCGTCGTGCGGGAAGGGACCCATGGCATTCCTCCAAACGGATGGTGGCCGCATCGGACCACGAGATGACGCATGATAGTGCGAAGTGACCGCACGGTGCTTGCATTCAAACGCTTGAAATGATCATCTCGTGCGTAATTCATGCATGATTGGAGATGAATCGATGAATGAAGCGCGCATCGATCAATTTGACCGCAAGATAATGGCTCTCTTGCAGGGCGACGCGCGGCTCACCAACAACGATCTCTCGCAGCGCGTGAACCTGTCGGCATCGCAATGCTCACGCCGCCGCCAGCGGCTGGAGGAAGACGGCTACATCAAGGGCTATCGCGCCGTGCTCGACCGCGACAAGCTCGGCTTCTCGCTGGTCAACGTCATCTCGGTGACGCTCGCCACCCATAACCGCGACAATGCCAGGCGCTTTGGCGAACTGCTGGCCCGGCTGCCCGAGGTGCAGGAGGCGCACGCGTTGACCGGCGAGATGGATTACATCCTGAAAGTGGTGACACCCGATCTCAAATCATTGTCGGAGTTCGTCAACGGCGTGCTCCTGCCGCATGAATCGGTACAGCATGTAAAGACGGCGATCGTGCTGGAGACGTTGAAGGAAACCGGCGCGCTGCCGATCTAGTTTGAGAGAGTTTCAGTTGATACGTCGGCGGGACAGCACCCCCCTCTGGCCTGCCGGCCATCTCCCCCGCAAGGAGGGAGATCAGCAGCTTTGTCGATAGCGCTCATCCTGCAACGTCGGCGATTGGCGAAAAGCGAAGGCGACATCCGATCTCCCCCCTTGCGGGGGAGATGATGTCCGGCAGGACAGAGGGGGGTGTGAGGGATCGCCAGCGCCTCAGATGCTCACCCCTTGGACTGCTGAATCAGCCCGTAGAGATTGGTGCAGCGCGCGCCCGAGCGGCAATAAGCAAACACCGGGCCTTCGAGCGCGTCGAGCGCTTCGGCCTGATCTTCGACATTCTCGGCTGTGATCTGGCCGCTGATTACCGGGATGTAGCGGAAGGCCAGCCCCGCGGCTTCGACCGCCGCCTTGACGCTGTCGGCCGAAGGCTGGTCGGGCTGCTCGTCATCCGGCCGGTTGCAGATCACGCTCTTGAAACCGGCTTCCTTGATGGCGGCGGCATCTTCGGGCTGGATCTGGCCCGAGACCGAATAGTCCTCGCTGATTTCTCGATATTCCATGGCTCTCATCCTCTCAACCTGGTTTGGCGCGAAGTCTTGCCACTCTCACACGAGGTCGGCAATCCGCGCCGGAAAGAAATACCTCGGCGCAGATAGACATTTGCGGCCCAAGATCCAACCCAGGCTCAAGAGGTTTCGCGCTGTTGGCCTTGCCCGGAGGCGGCAGCGACTCTAAACAGGCGCACCGACAAACGAAGGAACCATCCCATGAGCATTCGTCGCATCGATGTTGGCCCGCGCATGAGCCAGATCGTCATCCACGGCAACACCGTCTATCTCGCCGGCCAGGTCGGAACGCCCGGCGCCAGCGTTGGCGAACAGACCAGGTCGATCCTCGCATCTATCGACGAACTGCTGGCCAAGGCCGGCACCGACAAGACCAAGATCCTGCAGGCGATCATCTGGCTGGCCGATATGGGCACCTTCGCCGAGATGAACAAGGAATGGGACAAGTGGGTCCCGCAAGGCAACACGCCCGCCCGCGCCACGGGCGAGGCCAAGCTTGCAGGGCCGGAATATGTGGTCGAGATTATTGTTACGGCGGCGATTTAAAGTGCAGCCTTCTACCTCCCCCTTGTGGGGAGGTCGGACCGAAGGTCCGGGTGGGGGGCTTGGCGCCGACCCCCACCCCGCTGCTTCGCAGCGACCCTCCCCACAAGGGGGAGGGTAAAGGAGCTACCCCTGCGAAGGCCTGAACCGCGCCACCAGCGTGTGGCTCTCCGCGGCGTAGGTGAACCTCACCTGCGTCACTGGGTGCTCGGCGCTCCAGGTCCGGCGCTCGACCACCAGGCAGGGCGCGCCGGTTGCGATGTCGAGCGCTTCGGCAATATGCCTGTCGGCCGCCACCGCGCGGATACGGTGCTCTGCCTCGCTCCATGGCACGCGGCCGATCAGCCAAGGGCCGGGGGCGATGTCGAGAAACTCCTCCTCGGCGGCTTCCGCGACGGCGGCGAGATTGATCAGCCGCTGTTCGTGCGCGAACGGCCGCTTGCCGGCGAAATGCCGGCATTCCAGCGCCAGCACCTGTCCAGCCGCTCCCAATTCCAGCAAGGCGCGATCCTCGGCGCTGCTGCGCCTTTTCTGCCGCGCCACGCGCTCGTAGCGATAGGCCAGCCCAAGCGCCTCGACCTCGATCCTGATGTCGTGGATTTCCAGCACCGCGGCCTGCGATTGCGGCTGGCGCACGAAACTGCCCGAACGGCGGCGGCGCTCGATCAGCCCGGCCTTGGCCAGTTGCGACAGCGCCTTGTTCACCGTCATGCGCGAGCAATGATACTGCGCCGTCAGCTCGTGCTCGAACGGGATGCGGTGGCCCGGCGCCCAGGCGCCGGACATTATTTTCTCGCTGATGTCGGACAGGATGCGCTGGTGCAGCGAGCCGCCTTCTACCACCGCTGTCTCTGAAATGCTCATGCCGAAAGCGCTGTCATCACCTGACGAAAGCGCTCGGCGATCGTCTCACGCGCTACATGCCGGCCGCCGCTGACTTGTTTTTTTCCGTGCACCCAGACGCAATCGACCTTGCCGCCATTGGCAAAGATCCAGGCGTCGAGGATCGCATCGCCACTTTTTCCGGCCAGCGAAGGATGGTTTTCGTCGAGGGAGACGAAATCAGCCGCGGCGCCGGCGGCGATCCGCGACGGGCCGGTGCCGAGTGCGGTGCTGCCGCCATCGAGGGCGGCGTCGAACAGAGCCCGCCCGGTCGAGCCGCCGGCCACCGCCAGCACATTGCGGGCGCGGTGTGCGAGGCGCTGCGAATATTCGAGCTGGCGCAATTCATCCGGCAGGCCGATCAGCACGTTGGAATCCGAGCCGACGCCGAAGCGGCCGCCATGTTCGATGAACAGAGGTGCTGAAAAGGTGCCGTCGCCGAGATTGGCCTCGGTGATCGGGCAAAGCCCGGCAATGGCGCCGCTTCTGGCCATGCCGGTTGTCTCAGCCTCGGTCATGTGGGTGGCGTGGATCAGGGACCAACGCTTGTCGATCCCGGCATTGGCGAGCAGCCATTCGACCGGTCGCGCACCCGACCACGCCAGGCAATCCTCGACCTCCTTCACCTGCTCGGCGACGTGGATGTGGATCGGTCCGTCCGGCGCAATGGCGGCAACAGCGCTGAGTTCCTCCGGCGTCGCGGCGCGCAGGCTGTGCGGGGCGACGCCAACGACAGCCTGATTCAACGCACGAACCGATTCGCGGCTTTTCTCAAGCAAGCGTTCGAACCGATTCACATCGTTGATGAATCGCCGCTGGCCTTCGTTGGGCGCAGCGCCGCTGAAGGAGGAATGGGCATAAAACACCGGCAGCAGCGTCAGGCCGATCCCGGTTTCGCCGGCGGCCGCGGCAATACGTTCGGCCATCTCGGCAAGGTTGGCATAGGGTTTTCCGTCGCGATCGTGGTGGAGATAATGAAATTCGCCGACGCGCGAGAATCCGGCCTCCAGCATTTCGACATAAAGCTGGGCGGCGACCGCCTCGACCTGGTCCGGCGTCATCGACAGCGCAAAGCGGTACATCACCTCGCGCCAGCTCCAGAAGCTGTCGGCGGAGGGACCGCGCAGTTCGGCAAGCCCGGCCATGCCGCGCTGGAAGGCGTGGCTGTGCAGGTTCGGCATGCCGGGCACCAGAATGGCGTGGCGTTCGTCACCGCTCCGCGGCGAAGAACCTGGCTCCACCTTCGCGATCTGACCGCCGCTCAGCGAGATCCGCACCTTGTCATGCCAGCCATCGGCCAGCAGCGCCTGTTCCGCAAAGATCGCCGTCACGTTTTTCTCCGCATTCCATCAACAATGCACTTGCAGCGCGTTTCAATATGTATATACATAATCGCCATCCAAGCAACGGAAAAAGATGATGGCGGCACAAGACAAAAGCCGGGCAGGGGGCCTTCAGCTTTGGCGCGATGCGCGCCTGGCGACCATGGCCGAAGGCGTTGCCGGAGTTGGCATCGTCGAAAAGGGCGCGATCGTCGCCCGTGACGGCGTCATCGTCTATGCCGGTCCGGAAGCCGACATGCCGTCAGCGTTGGCTCAGGGCGGCGAGACTACCGATTGCGAAGGCCGCTGGATCACGCCCGGCCTGATCGACTGCCACACCCATCTCATCCATGCCGGCAACCGTGCCAACGAGTTCGAGATGCGGCTGGCCGGCGCCACCTATGAAGAAGTCGCCCGTGCCGGCGGCGGCATCGTCTCCTCGGTCAAATCCCTGCGTGCCGCGAGCGAAGACGCACTGGTTGCGCAGACGCTGCCACGCCTCAATGCGCTGATGGCCGAGGGTGTCACCACGGTAGAGGTAAAGTCGGGTTACGGGCTCGATCTCGAAAATGAACAGAAGTCGCTTCGCGCCGCGCGGCAGCTGGACAAGCAACGCCCGGTCACGGTCCGCACCACCTTCCTCGGCGCGCATGCGCTGCCGCCGGAAGCAAAAGGCGACAAGGACGCTTTTGTCGATCTCGTCGCCAACACGATCCTGCCCGCAATCGCCGCCGAGGGCCTGGCTGACGCCGTAGACGGCTTTTGCGAGGGCATTGCCTTTTCGCCGGAACAGATTGCCCGCGTCTTCGACAAGGCTAAGGCGCTTGGCCTGCCGGTCAAACTCCATGCCGACCAGCTGTCCAATTTGCATGGCGCCGAACTCGCCGCCCGCTATGGCGCGCTGTCGGCCGACCATCTCGAATACACCGACGAGGCCGGCGCCGCAGCGATGGCCAAGGCCGGCACCGTGGCGACCATTCTGCCCGGCGCCTACTATTTCATCCGCGAAACCAGGAAGCCGCCGGTCGGCCTGTTCCGCCAGCACGGCGTCAAGATGGCGGTCGCCACCGACAACAATCCCGGGACGTCGCCGCTGACCTCGCTGTTGCTGACCATGAACATGGCGGCGACGCTTTTCGGCCTGACCGTCGAGGAATGCCTGGCCGGCACCACTCGCGAGGCTGCCCGCGCGCTTGGGCTGCTTGGCAAGACCGGCACGCTTGAGGCAGGAAAATCCGCCGACCTGGCGATCTGGGACATCGAGCGTCCGGCCGAACTCGTCTACCGCATGGGCTTCAACCCGCTCCATGCCCGCATCTGGAGAGGACAATGACCGAACTTAACCTGAAGCCCGGCAATGCGACGCTGGCCGACTGGCGCGCTATCTATCGTGGCGCCATGCCGAAGCTCGACGCCTCCTGCCGGCCAAAAATCAAGGCCAGCGCCGAGGCTGTCGCCCGCATCGTCGCCAAGGGTGAGCCGGTCTATGGCATCAACACCGGCTTCGGCAAACTGGCCAGCGTCCGCATTCCGGCCGAGGATCTAGAGACCCTGCAACGCAACATCGTTTTGTCGCATGCCGCCGGCGTCGGCGAGCCGATGCCGGTCGCTGTGGTTCGGTTGATGATGGCGCTGAAGCTCGCCAGCCTGGCGCAGGGTGCGTCGGGCGTGCGGCCGCAAACCATCGAATTGCTGGAAGCGATGCTGGCCAACGACGTCATCCCCGTCGTGCCGGCGCAGGGCTCGGTCGGCGCCTCCGGAGATCTCGCGCCGCTGTCGCACATGACTGCGGTGATGATCGGCGTTGGCGAATGCATTACACCGCATGGCCGCTTCCCGGCCAAGGTCGCTTTCGTCTCGCACGGCCTGGAGCCGGTGACGCTTGGCGCCAAGGAAGGTCTGGCGCTGCTCAACGGGACGCAGTTTTCCACCGCCTACGCGCTGGCCGCTCTGTTCGAAGCCGAAGTGCTGTATCAGTCGGCGCTGGTCGCCGGGGCGCTGTCGACCGACGCTGCCAAGGGCTCCGATGCACCCTTCGATCCGCGCATCCATCTCCTCAGAAAACACCCGGGCCAGATCGAGACGGCGGCAGCGCTGCGCAATCTGATGGCCGGCAGCGCTATCCGTGAATCGCACCGCGTCGGCGATGAGCGCGTGCAGGATCCGTACTGCCTGCGCTGCCAGCCGCAGGTGATGGGTGCGGCGCTCAGCGTGCTGCGCCAGGCCGCCGATACGCTCGGCACCGAGGCCAATGGCGTCACCGACAATCCGCTGATCTTCGCCGAGGACGATACTGCGCTTTCAGGCGGCAATTTCCACGCCGAGCCGGTGGCTTTCGCAGCCGACATGATCGCGCTCGCCGTCTGCGAGATCGGCTCGCTGTCGGAACGCCGCATCGCCATGCTCGTGGACCCGGCGCTGTCCGGCATGCCGGCATTCCTGACGCCGAAGCCCGGCCTGAACTCCGGCTTCATGATCCCGCAGGTGACGGCGGCGGCACTCGTTTCCGAAAACAAGCAGAAGGCCTATCCCGCGAGCGTCGATTCCATCCCGACCTCGGCCAACCAGGAAGACCACGTCTCGATGGCCGCACATGGCGCGCGCCGGCTGATCGGCATGGTCGAGAATGCTACAGCCGTCATCGGCATCGAACTCTTGGCCGCCGCGCAGGGCTGCGATTTCCATGCACCGCTGGCGTCGAGCGCGGCCCTTGAAGCCGTGCGCAAACTGGTCCGCGCAGAAGTGCCGCATCTCGACAACGACCGACATTTCCATCCCGATATGGAAAAGGCCATCGCCATGGTGCGCAGCGGCGCTGCCATCAAGGCTGCCGGCGCGGTGACACTGCCTTCGATTTCGGGAGTCTGACATGACCGACTGGCTGACAGTAACGGAAGGCACGGCACCCCTGTTGGTGTCGATCCCCCACACGGGTATCGATCTCGCCGGCATCGACAATCGGCTGGTCTCGCCCTGGCTCGGCCGCCGCGATTGCGACTGGTGGATCGACAATCTCTACGATTTTGCCGCCGGCCTTGGCGCGACTGTCGTGCACACGTCGATCTCGCGCACCGTCATCGACGTCAACCGCGATCCCTCCGGCGCCTCGCTCTATCCCGGGCAGACGACAACGACGCTATGCCCGACCGAGACCTTCGACGGCGATCCGCTGTATCTGCCCGGCGCGGAACCGACGCCGTCGGAGATAGACCAGCGCCGCATAGCGTATTTCGTGCCCTACCATGAAATGCTGGCGGCCCAGGCCGTCAGGCTGCGCGGCCTGCATGAGAAGGTCGTCATTTACGATTGCCACTCGATCCGTTCGGTGCTGCCGCGGCTGTTCTATGGCACGCTGCCGGTGTTCAATCTCGGCACCAATGACGGCCAGACCGCGGATCCTACGCTGCAGGCGCTGGTTGGCCAGATCATGGCCGAGAGAGGTGAAAGCAATGTCATCAACGGCCGTTTCAAGGGCGGCTGGATCACCCGCTATTTCGGCAATCCGCAAGGCGGCTACCATGCGCTGCAGATGGAACTTGCCGATCGCGGCTATTTGCGCGAGCCCGAGGGCAAGGGCGAACCGGACAATTGGCCGGTGCCTTATGATGCCGAGTTCGCCGCGCCGATGCGCGCCACACTGACGAAAATCCTCCAATCCGCCATTGACTGGGCCGGGCGCTGAGACGCCGCCTTACTCCAAAGGGACAATGATGAACAATCCTCGCCACAACATCCGCGAAGTGCGCGCGCCCCGCGGCGACAAGCTCAACGCCAAATACTGGACGACCGAAGCGCCGCTGCGCATGCTGATGAACAACCTCGATCCCGATGTCGCCGAAAACCCCAATGAGCTCGTCGTCTATGGCGGCATCGGCCGGGCCGCGCGCACCTGGAACGATTTCGACAGCATCGTCGCCTCGTTGAAGACCCTCAATGAAGACGAGACGCTGCTGGTCCAGTCCGGCAAGCCGGTCGGCGTCTTCCGGACGCACACCGATGCGCCGCGCGTGCTGATCGCCAACTCCAACATCGTGCCGCATTGGGCGACCTGGGATAAATTCAACGAGCTCGATAAAAAAGGCCTGATGATGTACGGCCAGATGACGGCCGGCTCCTGGATCTATATCGGCACGCAAGGCATCGTGCAGGGCACCTACGAGACCTTCGTCGAGGCCGGCCGCCAGCACTACAATGGCAACCTTACGGGCAAATGGATCCTGACCGGCGGCCTCGGCGGCATGGGCGGCGCCCAGCCGCTTGCCGCCGTCATGGCCGGCGCCTGCTGCCTCGCCATCGAATGCAATCCGGACTCGATCGATTTCCGGCTGCGCACCCGCTATGTCGACGAGAAGGCCGAGACGCTCGACGAAGCGATGGAAATGATCGAGCGCTGGACCAAGGCCGGCGAGGCGAAGTCGGTCGGCCTGCTCGGCAATGCGGCCGACATCGTGCCGGAAATGTTCAAGCGGGGCATCCGCCCCGACATGGTCACCGACCAGACCTCGGCGCATGACCCGATTAACGGCTATCTGCCCAAGGGCTGGACGATGGCTGAGTGGCGCGAGAAGCGCGTCTCCGATCCCAAGGCTGTCGAGAAGGCCGCCCGCGCCTCAATGCGCGAGCATGTCGAGGCGATGGTCGCGTTCTGGAATGCCGGCGTGCCGACGCTCGACTATGGCAACAACATCCGCCAGGTCGCCAAGGACGAAGGCTTCGAGAACGCCTTTGCTTTCCCGGGTTTCGTGCCGGCCTATATAAGGCCGCTGTTCTGCCGTGGCATCGGCCCGTTCCGCTGGGCTGCTCTTTCGGGCGATCCCAAGGATATCTACAAGACGGACGCCAAGGTGCGCGAACTCACCCCCGGCAACACCCATCTGCACAACTGGCTGGACATGGCACGTGAGCGCATCGCCTTCCAGGGCCTGCCGGCGCGCATCTGCTGGGTCGGCCTCGGCGACCGCCACAGGCTGGGCCTCGCCTTCAACGAAATGGTGGCCAGGGGCGAACTGAAGGCGCCCGTCGTCATCGGCCGCGACCACCTCGATTCCGGCTCGGTCGCTTCGCCGAACCGCGAGACGGAAGCGATGAAGGACGGCTCCGACGCCGTCTCCGACTGGCCGCTGCTCAATGCGTTGCTCAACACCGCGTCGGGCGCGACCTGGGTGTCGCTGCATCATGGCGGCGGCGTCGGCATGGGCTTCTCGCAGCATGCCGGCATGGTCATCGTCGCCGACGGCACGCCGGACGCCGCAAGGCGCCTGGAGCGCGTGTTGTGGAACGATCCGGCGACCGGCGTCATGCGCCACGCCGATGCCGGCTACGACATCGCCATCGAGTGCGCGAAGGAGCACCAGCTCAATCTGCCCGGTATTTTAGGCTGATTGGCTTAAATGATGCGCATCCTACGGGCCGCCGACTACCGCGTCATGCCGTGGAAGAATGGCGGCGGCACGACCACCGAGATCGCCGTCTCGCCGGACGGCGTCGGGCTGGACGATTTCGACTGGCGCGTTTCCATGGCGCGAGTCGAGGGCAGCGGCCCGTTCTCGGGGTTTGCCGGCGTCGACCGCACGCTTGCCGTGCTGGAAGGCGAGGGTATCGTGCTTGATATTGCCGGCCGTCCGCCGGCCGAAGTGACGGCGGCTTCCGCCCCGCTGTCCTTCCCGGCCGATGTGCCGACCTCGGCGGCGCTGATCTCCGGTCCGATCACCGATCTCAACGTCATGACCCGCCGCGGGCGGGCCACGCACTCGGTCGAGCGTCTGATGGTTTCGGTTCCGACCGATATCCGGCCGACCAGCGCTATGACCCTGATCCTGCCGTTCGACGGCGAGGTCGGCCTCAGCGGCCCGACATCGTCTCGTCTTGGACCCCTCGACACGCTGTTGCTCGGTCCGCAGGCGAAACTACGGGTTGAACCGGTACGGCCGACGACCGTGTTCGTCATCCGGATAGCCAGGCTGGGCCAGCCGCACCGCCAGCACAACGATTAACGCCTGTTGCCAAACATGATCGCACGCCGGAGAAATCTGGCGTAAGCTGTTGTCTGGATCACGAAAAAGCCCGAATCCTTCCGTCGTTCCAAGGCGGACGGGAGGGCAGGGGTGCTCGTCCTTAAGTTGTCGAAAGCCCCACTTAAAATGTCGAAGGGATAACGCCTCTGGCGTGGTGCGAAGCAAAACTTTCGGCCAGTGTAATCATGCAACCAATTGCATTTGAATCGGTTTTAGGGACATTGCCGTGGCGGTGGCGCCGCATCGCGTCCCCCATGCGGAATTTTCAATGAATATCCAGACAAATCCTGCCCATATCGAAAAGTCCAGCGCCGGCTTCCCGGTCATCACCGAAGAGCCGATACGCTCCAATTTCCTGCCCGAAGAGCGGCTGCGCGCGCTGGGCGAAAGCCTTGCCAAGGGCGACATCAAGGACCTGTTCGGCCTGACGCAGTTCGATTTCCAGGCCCGCATCCGCGACAGCGCCAAGAAAATCCTCGAAGTCTACCGCTCGACCAATGCCGCCCAGGCCAAGGGCGAAACCATCACGCCTGCCGCGCAATGGCTGCTCGACAACAATTATCTCGTCGAGGAGACCATTTTTCAGGTCAAGCGCGACCTGCCGCGCCGTTTCTACCGGCAGTTGCCGACCCTGGAAGTGGCCGATCGCGCCGCGGTGCCGCGCGCGCTGGCCCTGGCCTGGAGCTATGTCGCCCATTCCGACAGTTCGGTTTCGGCGACCATGTTCAAATCCATCGTCGAGGGTTTTCAGTCGGTCGAGCCGCTCAAGATCGGCGAATTGTGGGCGCTGCCGTCGCTGCTGCGCTTCGTTTTGATCGAGAATCTGCGCCGCATCGCCGTGCGCGTCGACCGCACCAGGCAGATGCGCCATATCGCCAACGAGGTCGCCGACCGCGTGCTGGCGACCGACGACAATGCAGACCGCCGGAAGATCCTGTCGGGCTACGGCGCGCATGCGCAGGACACCACCTTCGCCACCCAGTTGCTCTACCGCCTGCGCGACGGCTCGCAGAATGCCGGCAGGGCGCTGGAATGGCTGGAGGTCGAGCTCGAGAAAACCGGCTCCGACGCCGAGGAAATCATCATTTCCGAGCATCGCACGCTGTCCAGCGGCAATGTCACCACCGGCAACATCATCCGCGGCCTGCGCCTCATCAACGACGTCGACTGGACGGTGTGGTTCGAGGGCGTCAGCCGCATCGACACGCTGTTGCGCGAGCGCACCGATTTCGCCGCGCTCGATTTCTTTTCGCGCGACCAGTACCGCACGTCGATCGAGCAACTGGCGCGCCGTTCCGACCTGTCCGAATTCCGTGTCGCCGAAAAGGCCATCGAGCTGGCCAGCCATGTTCCCGGGGTCACCGATGCCTCCGGCGTGCCGGATGCATCAGCCGATCCGGCCATGCATACCGATGTCGGCTTCTTCCTGGTCGGCCCGCGCCGGCCGGATCTGGAAAAGGCGATCGGCTATCGGCCGCCCTTCCATGTGACCTTCAAGCGCGCCTTCACCGCCACGGGCTGGCTCGGCATCGTTGTGCCGGTCTTCCTGCTGACGGTGCTACTGCTGGTTGTCTCCGGCAATGCGCTTGCCCATCTCGGCCTGTCGGTGGAATCCATCACGCTGATGCTGGCGCTGTTTGCGGTGCCTGCCAGCGAAGGCGCGCTCGCCTTCTTCAACACCGTTGTTTCACTGTTCCTGAAGCCGACGCGGCTCGTCGGCTATGATTACAAGCACGGCATTCCGGCGGCATCACGCACCTTGGTCGTGGTGCCGTCGCTGATCGGCTCGCGCGATGATGTCGAGGAAAACATCCGCAACATCGAGGTGCATCACCTCGCCAACACGGCCGAAGAAATCCATTTCGCGCTGCTGTCCGACTGGCCGGATTCCAAGACCGAGATCGACGCCGCCGACATCGAGATCCTGCAATATGCGCGCGACGAGATCGCCAGGCTCAATGCCCGTTATCCCTCGGAAGGCGCGCCGCGTTTCTATATCCTGCATCGCCGCCGGCTCTACAACCAGGCGCAGGGCGCCTGGATGGGCTGGGAGCGCAAGCGCGGCAAGCTGCATGAGCTGAACCTTCTCTTGCGCGGCGACAGCGACACCACCTTCCTGCCGCTCGACGTGCCGCTGCCGGAAAAGGTCGTCTATGTCATGACGCTCGACGCCGACACGCGCACCACGCGCGACGCCGTGTCGTCACTGGTCGGCAAGCTCGCCCATCCGCTCAACCGCCCGCATTTCGACGCGACAAAGCGCGTCGTTACCGCCGGCTACACCATTCTGCAGCCGCGCATCACAGCCTCGCTCACCAGCGGCGACGACGCTTCTTTCTTCCAGCGCGTCTTCTCGTCCAACAGCGGTCTCGATCCTTACGTCTTTGCCGTCTCGGATCTCTACCAGGACGTCTTCAGCGACGGCTCCTTCACCGGCAAGGGCCTTTATCACGTCGACGCTTTCGAGGCGGCGCTGCAGGGCCGCATCGAGGAAAACACCGTCCTCAGCCACGATCTGCTCGAAGGTGCGCTGGCGCGCGCAGCACTTGTCACCGACGTCGAACTGGTCGAGGACTATCCTACCCGCTACTCGGTCGACGCCTCGCGCCACCACCGCTGGGCGCGCGGCGACTGGCAGCTGCTGCGCTTCATCTTCTCGCCGCGTTCCGGCGTGCCGGCGCTGTCGCGCTGGAAGATGGTCGACAATCTGCGCCGCTCGCTGACCCCGATCTTCTGGGTGATGGCGGCGATCGCCGGCTGGACGCTGCTGCCCTTCACGCAGGCCGCGCAGTGGCAGGCGCTGCTGATCCTGTCGCTGTTCATGGCGCCGACCTTCGATGTCGTCAACGCCATCCTGCCCAAGAGCGGCGACCAGACGCCGCGCGGCCATTTCTCCGCACTGGCGCACGACACCGTCTTCGGCACGGCCCTTGTGGCGCTGAAAGTGCTGTTGATGGCGCACAATGCCTGGATGATGGGCGACGCCATCGTGCGCACGCTCTACCGCCTGTTCGTCAGCCGCCAGAACCTGCTGGAATGGCGCACCGCGTCGCAGGCGCACAAGGGCGGCGACAACGATATCGGCTCCTATTACAGCATGATGTATGGCGCCGTGATCATCGGCGTCGTCGGTCTCGCTATCCCCGTGCTGGCCGATTCCACCGGTGCCTTCGTCGCCTTCTTCTTCGCTCTGTTCTGGATCGGTTCGCCGGCGGTTGCCTGCTGGATCAGCCGCTCGGCCGAGACCGAGGACCGCCTGCGCATATCGCAAGCCGACATCCACGCGCTGCGCACCGTGGCGCGCCGCACCTGGCATTATTTCGAAACCTTCGTCACGGCCGAGCACCACAATCTGCCGCCCGACAATTTCCAGGAAAGCCCGGCGCCGGTTGTGGCGCCGCGGACGTCGCCGACCAATATCGGCGTCTACCTGCTGTCGGTGGTGTCGGCACGCGATTTCGGCTGGATTGCGCTCTCCGACGCCATCACTCGCATCGACGCCACGATGACGACCATCGAGAGCATGCCGCGCAACCGCGGCCACCTCTTCAACTGGTACGACACCACGACGCTCAAGCCGCTCTATCCGCTCTACATCTCGGCCGTCGACAGCGGCAATCTGGCCGGACATCTGGTCGCGGTGGCGGCGGCCTGTGCCGAGTGGGCGGAAGCCCCGTCCGTTCACCTGCAGGGCGATTTCGAAGGCGTCCTCGACACGGTGAGTATCCTCGACGAGAGCCTCGAGGAATTGCCTGACGACCGCCGGCAACTGCGGCCGTTGCGCCAGCGTCTGGCCGATCGCCTCGATGGCATGCGGCGCGCCGTCATGACCATCAAGGCGCAGCCGGAGATGGCCTCGATCCGCACCATTAACCTGGCCGTGCTTGCCGGCGAGATCCGCAAGCTCGCCACCGCCATCCACACCGAGGCCGGATCGCAGCGCAGCGACATTATCGCCGACTGGGCGGCACGGCTGGAAGCGACCTGCGAGGCGCATGTGCATGACTCGCACAGCGACGAAAACGCCGTCGAAGCCTTGCGCGCCAAGCTGCTGGCGCTGCGCGAACGCTGCCGCCGCTATGCCTTCGAGATGGATTTCTCTTTCCTGATGCGTCAGGAGCGCAAACTGCTCTCGATCGGCTACCGGGTCGAGGAGCACCAGCTCGATGAGAGCTGCTACGATCTGCTCGCCTCCGAGGCGCGGCTGACCAGCCTGTTCGCCATCGCCAAGGGTGACCTGCCGACGGAGCATTGGTTCCGGCTTGGAAGGCCGATCGTCGAGATCGGCTTCCAGGGTGCGCTGATGTCCTGGTCGGGCTCGATGTTCGAGTATCTGATGCCGCCACTGGTGATGAAGGAACCGCAGGGCTCGATCCTCAACCAGACCAGCAAGCTGATCATCAAGCGTCAGATCCAGTACGCGCGTTCGAAGAACGTGCCCTGGGGCATTTCGGAAGCGGCCTACAATGCCCGCGACCGCGAACTGACCTACCAGTATACCAATTTCGGCGTGCCCGGACTTGGCCTCAAGCGCGGCCTTGGCCAGAACACGGTGATCGCCCCTTACGCCACGATCCTCGCGGCGCAGTTCACACCGCGCGAATCCGTCCAGAATCTGGCTAGGCTGCGCTCCATCGGCGCTCTCGGCCGGCATGGCTTTTACGACGCCGTCGACTTCACGCCGCAGCGCGTGCCGGAAGGCACCGACCACGCTGTTGTCCTGAACTACATGGCGCATCACTCCGGCATGTCGATCGCCGCCGTTGCCGACGCCATCTTCGAGGGCCGGCTGCGCGACCGCTTCCACAGCGATCCGGTGATCGAGTCTGCCGAACTCCTGCTGCAGGAGAGGGCGCCGCGCGACATCCCGACCGCCACGGTCAGGACCGAAGCCGACGAGCGCTCGAAGGACGAGACCGAGGTCGAGAGCCCGGATTCGCGCATCGTCCTCGACCCGCTGAGGGCGTTGCGCGCCACCAGCGTCATGTCCAATGGCCGCTACTCCGTCATGGTCTCGGCCACCGGTTCCGGTTACAGCCGCTGGGGCGAACTCGCCGTCACCCGTTGGCAGCCCGACCCGACCGAAGACCGGCTCGGCTCCTACATCTTCCTGCGCGACGCCGGCAGCGGCGACTGGTGGTCGGCCACCGCGGAGCCGAAGCAGGCGACCGGCGAGAGAGTGCAGACGCTGTTTTCCGACGACAAGGCGAGCTTCGTCAAAACAGTGGGCTCGCTTCGTTCGGAGGTCGAATGCATCGTCATCTCGGAAGGCAATGGCGAGGGACGGCGCGTCACGCTCTACAACGACGGCGCCACTGACCGGCATATCGAGGTGACCTCCTTTGCCGAGCTGGTGCTGGGCAACGAAGCCTCCGACAATGCCCATCCTGCGTTCTCGAAAATGTTTATCGAGACCGAGATCGCTGCCAATAACGGCGCCATCTTTGCCACCAGGCGCAAGCGCGAGAAGAACGAGCCTGACGTCACCATGGTGCATTTCGTCACCGATCCGTCCGGGTCGGCGCGCGATGCCGAGGCCGAAACCGACCGCCGTGCCTTCATCGGCCGTGGCCGTACCATCGCGGAAGCGGCGGCCTTCGATCCCGGCGCCAAGCTTGGCGGTCACCACGGCTTCACCCTCGATCCGGTAGCGGCCCTGCGCCGCCAGGTGCGGGTGCCGGCCAACAAGAAGATATCGCTGACCTTCTGGACCGCCGTCGGCGCCAACCGCGCCGAACTGGACGAGGCCATCGCCAGGCTCGACCATCCCGAAAGTTTTGCTCGCCAGGCGATGCTTGCCTGGACGCGTTCGCAGGTGCAGACCCGCCATCTTGGTCTCAGCCTGACCGACGCCGCCAACGTGCAGAAGCTGGCGCGCTTCCTGATCTATCCCGATCCGTTCCTGCGCCTGCCCGGCGAATCCATCGCTTCGGGGCTGGGCAAGCAGTCCAGCCTGTGGCCGACCAGCATTTCGGGCGATTTCCCGATCTTCCTGGTCCGCATCGGCGACGTGGCCGACCTCGAAATTGTCGCCCAGGCGCTGCGCTTCCAGGAGTATATGCGCGCCCGCGGCATGATGATCGACTTCGTGGTCGTCAACGAGCAGGCATCGTCCTATGTCCAGGACCTGCAGCGCGCGGTCGAAACGCTGTGCGAAAACAGCCGCCTGCGCGGCAAGGAACTCGGGCCGCGCCAGCACATCTTCGCCGTGCGCCGCGACCTGATGGACGAGGCGACGTACAAGACGCTGCTGGCGGTTGCCCGCGTGGTTCTGCACACGCGCAACGGCACCATCTTCGACCAGATCGAACGCGCCGAGGCGGCAGCCTTGCAAGCACGCGATGGCCTGCAGCCGGCGGCCCCCGCGTCACTGCGCGAGCCGTCTCTGCCGGTGCCGGCGGCGCCTGCATACCATGCCGCGTCCGACAGCAGCGCCGACGGCAGCGGCCTCAGCCAGTGGAACGGCTTCGGCGGTTTCGAAGGCGATGGCCGTCACTATGTCACGCGTCTCACCGGCCGGCGCACGACTCCGCAGCCCTGGATCAACGTCGTCTCGAACGCCTCGTTCGGATTCCATGTCTCGGCCGAAGGCGCTGCCTTCACCTGGAGCCGCAACAGCCGCGATTACCAACTGACGCCATGGTCGAACGATCCGGTCACCAACCGGCCGGGCGAGGGCATCTACATCTACGATCAGGCCAGCGGCAAGGCATTCTCGCCGCTGGCTGCCGTGGTCCGCGATCCCTCGATGACCTATGAGACATGGCACGGCCAGGGCTTCTCGACCTTCCGATCCAAACGCGGCCCGCTGTCAATGGATCTGACGCACGTCGTCGATCCCGTCGATCCAGTGAAGATCACGCGGCTGCGCATCCAGAACTCGGGCTCGGCGCCGGCGCGGCTGCGCATCTATGCCTATGCCGAATGGGTTCTCGGCAGCCATCGCTCGAGCACGGCTGCGACCATCATCCCGTCCAGGGATCCAGCGACCGGCGCGCTTCTGGCGCAAAACCCCTACGGTCTCGATTTCGGCGACCGGGTGGCCTTCCTGGCCGCCACCGGTCCGGTGCATTCGGTGACAGCCGATCGTGGCGAGTTCATCGGCAGGCAGGGCACCAGCGCCTTCCCGCACACTGTCGTCAGCGGCGCCGGTCTGTCGGGCCGCGTCGAGGCCGGCGACGATCCGTGCGCAGCTGTCGCCAGCGACATCGACATCCCTGCCGGCGGCGACGTCACGCTGGTCTGGCTGCTTGGCGACGCCGCTACATCAGCCGAAGCGAGCGCGTTGGTGCAGACCCATTCGGGCAAGGATTTCGACCAGCGGCTGGCCGATAATGAACGCGTCTGGCGCGGCTTCCTCGACACCATCCAGGTCGAGACGCCCGACAAGGCGCTCGACGCCATGGTCAATCACTGGCTGCCCTATCAGAGCCTGGCCTGCCGCATCCGCGCCCGCTCGGCCTTTTATCAGGCAAGCGGCGCCTTCGGCTTCCGCGACCAGCTACAGGACACGCTGGCCCTGCTTGCGCATGATCCGAAACTGGCGCGCAACCAGATCCTCAATGCGGCGCGCCGGCAGTTCCCCGAAGGCGACGTCCAGCATTGGTGGTTGCCGCGCACCGACGCCGGCGTGCGCACTATGATCTCCGACGATGTGGTCTGGCTGGCGCATGCCACCAATCGCTACATCGAGGTGACCGGCGATACAGGGATCCTGAAGGAGCAGCTGCCTTTCATCGACGGGCAGGTGCTGGGCGAGGGCGAGCACGACGCCTTCTTCACGCCGGAAATCTCCAAGACGAGCGCTTCGCTTTACGACCATTGCGCGCGCGCGCTCGACCTTGCGGTCAAGCGCAGCAGCCCGGCCGGGCTGCCGCTGATCCTCGGCGGCGACTGGAACGACGGCATGAACCGCGTCGGCGAAGCCGGCAAGGGGGAGAGTGTCTGGCTCGGCTGGTTCCTTTTGAAGACGCTGGGCGACTTTACCACCGTAGCCAAGGGGCAGGGCGACACCAAGCGGGCGCAGGCCTGGACAAAACACGCCGATGTGCTGAAGCGGGCGCTGGAAAGCACCGCCTGGGACGGCCAGTGGTATCGCCGCGGCAGCTACGATGACGGCACGCCGCTTGGCTCGCACAATTCGGACGAGTGCAAGATCGACTCCATCGCGCAGTCGTGGAGCGTGCTCTCCGGCGAGGGCGACCCCGCGCGCTCGACCACGGCGATGCAGCAGGCGACGAACCTGCTGGTCGACGACAAGCTCAAGATCGTCAAACTGTTTACCCCGGCCTTCCAGAACACGAGAAAGGACCCTGGTTACATCAAGAGTTATCCGCCGGGCGTGCGCGAGAACGGCGGCCAGTACACCCATGCGGCGACCTGGTTCGTGATCGCGCTCGCCGAAATGGGCCGCACCGACGATGCCTATCGCTGCTTCTCGATGCTGAACCCGGTCAACCATGCGCTCGACGATGCATCGGCCGAGCATTATCGCGTCGAGCCGTATGTCGTCGCCGCCGACATCTATTCCGGTGAGGACAAGGGCGGTCGCGGCGGCTGGACCTGGTATACGGGCTCAGCGGGATGGCTCTACCGTGCTGCGGTCGAAGGCATTCTGGGCATTGAGCGGCGGGGCAAGCAGATCACGTTCCGGCCGAAACTGCCCAGCCATTGGGACGGCTATTCTGCCACGCTGAAGATGCTGGGGTCGGAGATCAAGGTTCGCGTCATCCGCGACAAAAAGGCCAAATCCATCTCGCTCGAAGTCAATGGAACCAAGACAAAATCTTCCGGTTTTCAGCCGAAAGCCGGCGACAAGACCGAGGTGGTCGTCAAGATACCCTCGTAAAATCAAAGGCTTCAGGTTATTGACGCGCGCCTTTCGAGGCGCGCGTTTTCTACTTCGGCATGCTCCTGGCGCAGAACGGCGTGCCTTCCCGATAACGGCGGTCCAAGCGTGCAGTGACTAAAAATGTGGCAGGGCCAGCTGCTGCCATGATTTTGCCGCAAGACTGACATTTCACCTTTTATCTCAAACCGTTAGGTGATCACGGCAGATTTCGCAACGTCGTCATCTTTTGTTCGCAGAATGGGAACGGAAGAGGTAGACGGGCATTGTTTTGCGACCCGTTAACCGGTACGTGTCAAGAAATGGTGCGGTGCACAATAATGTTTTGGGCGGAGTAGCTGAAGTGTCACTTCTGCAAATCTACTGGAGAGCGCTGGGTTATCTCGCAGCCGACAGGAAGCGCGTTGCGTTTATCTGCGGTGCGAATGTCGCGCTCGCCATTATCGCCATCCTCGAGCCGATCATGTTCGGCCGGGTAATCGACGCCATCTCCGATAAGGGTTCGGTGTTTTCGACGCTGGCGCTGTGGGCCGGTCTCGGCGCCTTTAACATCGTCGCCTTCGTGCTGGTGGCGCGCGGCGCCGACCGTTTTGCCCACAAGCGGCGCAGCGAGGTGCTGTGCCAGTCGTTCGAGCGCGTGATCACCATGCCGCTCGCCTGGCACCACCAGCGCGGCACCTCCAACGCGCTGCACACGCTGCTGCGCGCCGTCGAGACGCTGTTCAGCCTGTGGCTTGAATTCATGCGCCAGCATCTGTCGACGGCTGTTGCGCTGGCTCTGCTGATTCCGACCGCTATAAGCATGGATCTTCGCATGTCGCTGGTGCTGATGGCGCTGGGCGTTCTCTATGTCGGCATCGGCCGGCTTGTGATGAAGCGCACCAAGGCGGGCCAGGCCGCGGTCGAGCGCCACTACCATCAGGTGTTCGCGCATGTGACCGACTCGGTCAGCAATGTCGCCGTGCTGCAGAGCTACAACCGTCTCGGCCACGAGGCCGATACGCTGCGCCGCTATGTCAAGAACCTGCTCGACGCGCAGAACCCGGTGCTCGACTGGTGGGCGATGGCCAATGCGCTGCACCGCCTGTCGTCGACCATTTCGATGATGGTTGTGCTTTTGATCGGCGCCTATCTGGTCACCCATGGCCAGCTCAAGATCGGCGACGTCATCGCCTTCACCGGCTTTGCCACGCTGCTGATTGCCCGCCTCGACCAGATGTCGGCTTTCGCCAACCAGATTTCCGAAGCCCGCGCCAAGCTCGAGGACTTCTATCACCTCGAGGATTCGGCCGCCGACTCCGCCGAGCCGGACGGCTTGCGCGACCTCACCAACGTCACCGGCCATGTCCGCTTCGAGAATGTCGGCTTCGAGTTTGCCAATTCGCGGCAGGGCGTCGACGACGTCTCCTTCGAGGTCCAGGCCGGGCAGACGGTTGCCATCGTCGGCCCGACCGGCGCCGGCAAGACGACGCTGATCAACCTCTTGCAGCGCGTCTTCTCGCCGTCTCATGGCCGTATCCTGATCGACGGCATCGACACCCGCACGGTGACCCGCAAGTCGCTGCGTCATTCGATCGCCACCGTCTTCCAGGATGCCGGCCTGCTCAACCGCTCGATCGAGGACAACATCCGCGTCGGTCGTGCCGAGGCGACTTATGACGAGGTTCACGCCGCCGCCAACGCGGCTGCCGCGCAGGATTTCATCCTTGCCAAGAGCGCCGGTTACGACACCGTCGTTGGCGAGCGCGGCGGCCAGCTTTCGGGCGGCGAGCGTCAGCGCATCGCCATTGCCCGCGCCGTGCTCAAGGACGCACCGATCCTGGTGCTCGACGAGGCGACGAGCGCGCTCGACGTCGAGACCGAGGACCGCGTCAAGGAAGCCATCGACGAACTGAGGCGCAACCGCACCACCTTCATCATCGCCCACCGCCTGACCACCGTTCGCGACGCCGACCTGGTCGTGTTCATGGACAAGGGCAAGGTGGTCGAGATGGGCGGCTTCGCCGAACTGTCGCTGCGCAATGGCCGTTTCGCCAGCCTGTTGCGCGCCGGCGGCCTGCTCAACGACGAGGAAGTCCGCCGTCTCAGCCGCACGGTGAATATCGAAGCGGCGTAGGCTTTTTTACCTCCCCCATGTGGGGAGGTCGGACCCGTAGGGTCCGGGTGGAGGTAGTGCCCCACCACCCCCACCCCGCTGCTTTGCAGCGACCTCCCCACAAGGGAGAGGGTAAGCACTTCGACAACCGCTCGATTGCCCCGAACGCGCCGCCGGTCTATCTAGACCTTATGAGCGACACCTCCTCACGCCTCGCCGGCTGGACCGACCTCGCCAACCCGACGCGCTTTGTCGGGCTGGCCGACAGGCTGGTGCCGTGGCTGGCGTCGATCGCCGCGATCCTGCTAGCCATCGGTCTCTATATGAGCTTTGCCGCGCCTGAGGATTTCCAGCAGGGCATCACGGTGCGCATCATGTACATCCACGTGCCTTTCGCCTGGCTCGCCATGATGTGCTACACGGTGATGGCGGTCGCCGCGCTCGGTACGCTGGTCTGGCGCCATCCGCTGGCCGACGTCGCGCTGAAATCTGCAGCCCCGATCGGCGCCACCTTCACCGCGCTTGCGCTGGTCACCGGCTCCATCTGGGGCAAGCCGATGTGGGGCACCTGGTGGGTGTGGGATGCCCGCCTGACCTCAGTCTTCATCCTCTTCCTGATGTATCTCGGCATCATCGCGCTGACGCGCGCGCTGGATGACGCCAGCCGTGCCGCCTGGGCCGCCGCCATCATCACGCTGGTCGGCTTCATCAACATCCCGATCATCAAATTCTCGGTCGACTGGTGGAACACGCTGCACCAGCCGGCCTCGGTGTTCCGGCTCGGCGGACCGACGATCGATCCCAGCCTGCTATGGCCGCTGCTGGTGATGGCGCTCGGCTTCACCGTGCTGTTCTTCGCGCTGCACCTGACGGTGATGCGCACCGAGATCCGCCGCCGGCGGGTGATCTCCATGCGCAGGGTGGCGGCAAGGCAGGCCGACTAGCGCGATTTCAAACGGAAGGGACAGCCATGCGCCTGCCGCCAGAAACATTAGCATGTGCTGCTATGTTGCGGTGCGGCAACAAGAATTCTCAAAAGATCGTTCCCGACCTCGCTTTGCTCCTTGATCTCGTTTGCGTTCTTGACAGCTCGGCCGCCAAGCAAGAGTGATATTAGTCACTAGTTGTTGCGAGGGGATTCGACGATGAAACTGTGCCTGCTGGCTGGCGTTTCGACATTTGCATTGGCGCTTGGCTGGAGTTCGGCCTACGCCGCAGACGCGCTTGTCGACGTGCCGAGGGCGGAGGATCTCTGGTACGTCACGCTCTTCGGCGGCGCCAGCTTTGCCAACAATGTGAAGACGGACTACGATAGTGGTCGGTATTCCGTGGATCTTGACAGTGGGTTCGTGATCGGCGGCGCTGTCGGTCGGCGGATCAACGACACGTTCCGCGTGGAAGGCGAACTGTCCTACGCGCGCTACAAGGCAAGCGAGTACAGCTTCAGCTTCCCTCCTGCCGACCAAGGTTCCGGCCCAGCTTCCGGCAATCTGTCGGCCACCTATCTTCTCGCCAACGTCTGGGCCGATGTTGCGCATTTTGGTGATGCCAAACTCTATGTCGGCGGCGGTCTCGGCGCGGCCTATGTTACCGCCGATACTCATTTTGATGGCCACGCCTATGGATACGGGCCTGGCGGCTGGGGTTTCGCCGGCCAGGTGGGCGCCGGTGTTACCTACGCGGTAACGCAGAATGTCGACCTCGATTTCGGTTACCGCTTCAAGGCCGTGACAAGCGTGGATCTAGACGACAATGATGGCGGCGGCACATACGAGAACGCCAAATTGTACTCCCACAATCTCCAGCTTGGCGTTACCCTGAAGTTCTGATTGGTTCGTCGCAGGTCGCGACCGGGATCTGACGGATGCCGCTCTTGCCACGCCGGCAACCCCTGGGTCTGCCGGCAATGATCTCAGCCTCGCTGCCGACCGCCGGTGAGCCGGCGGAAAAGACATTGCAGCGCGGCATCGACCTGCAACGGCGCAAGCGTTTTCGCGAGGCCGAGTTCTGCTACCAGACGGTGCTTCGCACGCAGCCCAAAAATGCCATGGCGCTGAACCTGATGGGCACGCTCGCCATCGAGGCCGAGCATCATGACGCCGCCATTGCCTATATGGAAAGGGCGGTCAAGCTCGAACCGGACAACGCCATCTTCCGCAACAATCTCGGCAATGCCTACAATGTCACCGGCAACGTCGACAAGGCGCGCAGACATCTGAGAAAGGCGATCGAGCTCGACGGAGGGCTCATCGAAGCGCTGTGCAATCTCGGCCGCTCCTATCGTAGCCAGCTCGAGGGCGACATTGCCGAAGGGTTCTATCGCCAGGCGCTGGCTATCGACGGCCAGTCGGTGATGGCACTTGCCGGTATGGGCGATTTGCTCACCGACATTGGCCGGCCGGCCGAGGCGGTCGAATGCTTCAGCAAGGCCCTTGCCATCGACCCGGGCCATGTCGAGGCGCTGGCTGGAATGGCGCTTGCGCGCCGGGCGGTCAAGGACGATCCGACGTTGCCTTTGGTGCTGAAACGCCTGGAATTGCCGACAACCACCGATCGCGAGCGGGTAGTGCTGCACCACGCCGCCGGCAAGATGCTCAACGATCAGCGCGAGTATGGCCCGGCCATCCGCCATTTCGCGAGGGCCAAGGCGATTTCCGGCAATGATTTCGACATCGACCGGCACACCCAGCTTTACGACAGCTTCATCGACACTTTCGACGCTGGCTTCTTCAAGACGCGAGCCAGTTTGGGAAATCCATCCAGGCGCCCGGTCTTCATCGTCGGCATGCCCCGGTCGGGAACGACGCTGACCGAGCAGATATGCGCCAGCCATCGCGATATCTATGGCGCCGGCGAGTTGTCGACCATTCGTTCACTTGCCGGCGAACTTGGGTTCGACAAGCTCGACCCAGCCATTTTCACCAAGGGCATGGCGGCGCTCACTGCGGCCAAGGCCAAGGAGCTTGGATCGAAGTATCTCGACGATCTCAGCAGACGCAACAGCAAGGCGCGGCTTGTCGTCGACAAGATGCCGCATAATTTCGAGCTGCTGGCCTTCATCAGCCTGATCTTGCCGAACGCCCGCATCATCCATTGCCGGCGTGACCCGATGGACAATTGCGCGTCCTGTTTCATGCATAATTTTTCCGAGGCGCACGGCTATAATGCCGATCTTACCAAGCTTGGGCAGTATTACCGGCAGTATGACCGCCTGATGCGCCATTGGACCAAGGTCATCCCGCTGAATATCCACGACATGCCCTACGAAGAAACGGTCGCCGATTTCGAAAATCGCGCCCGTGGATTGATCGGATTCCTCGGCATCGAGTGGGACGATGCCTGCCTGCGTTTCAACGAGACCGAGCGCACCGTGCGGACGCCGAGCCGCTGGCAGGTGCGCCAGCCGATCTATTCATCCTCGGTCGAGCGCTGGAAGCTGTATGGCGACGCGCTGGATCCGCTGAAGGCGGCGCTGGGTCCGGTTTATCCGTCCTGATTTCAGTTGGCCCGAACAACCTCGCGCTCGACGCGCGCTGGCGTAGATTAGACCTGAGTTGCATCGTGCTTTGGGGCCAAATGAAAGCCGAATGCTTTCATGACCGCCAGTGTGGTTTCCAGCGTAGGATTACCGTTTTCGCTGAGCGAGGTATAAAGATGCTCGCGAGCCAAGCCGGTCTTTCTGGCAATGTTGCTCATCCCCTTGGCGCGGGCAACGACACCGAGGGCGGACGCGACGAATTTGGCGTCTCCGGTTTCCATTGCCTCTGCCAGAAACGCCTCGATTGCCGTATCGGAATCGAGCATTTCGGCGGGATCGAAATCATAGATTTTTTCAACCATTGTCGTCACTCCATTCTACGGCCAGGCGCTTTGCTGTCCGTATGTCGGTTTCTTGTGAACTTTTATCCCCGCCGCACAGGAGCAGGATGACCGTTTCACCGCGCTTATGAAATAAACGCGATAGCCGGGCCCATAGTGAATGCGCAATTCACTGATGCCTTCACCCACTGGGGCCACGTCGCCGGGATTTCCTACAATCAAACATTGCAGCCGAACGGCAATTGCCGCCTTGGCTCTTCCGTCTTTCAGCTTTTGGTGCCACCTCCGAAAGGTGGCTGTCTGCTTCAGGATTGCCATGGTGGCTAGTAAGTTATAAATTACAATTCGTCAATGTCGAAATAGGGCGAGCCTCCAAAACGAAAAGCCTCACTCCATCCGCCCACGCGCTTCCACCTTCAGCGTTTCCAGCACCTTGTCACCGTCGATCAGATGCACCTGGTCGAACAGGTTGGTCACGACGCAGCAATGATCAGGCACCACGCGCACGCGCTCGCCAATGCGAAGCTTCGCACCATTTCCAAGCGTGACCGTGCCATGTTCCTCGCTCAAGCTGGTGACGCGGGCGCCGGGCATGCCGAGCAGCTCGCCAAAATCGGGGAGCCCCAGCGTGTCGCTGGACAGCGCCTTGCTGCCGCTGTCGAGGATGGCGCGGGCCGGCGTCGGATGGCTGACCACGGTGGCGAGCACCGTCAGCGCACAATCGTCGAGCGTGCCGACGCCTTTGGCGACCTGGTAGCGGTCGAGATAGATGTAGGTGCCGGGGCGGTATTCGGTAACGACGCTGTCCTCGCCGGAGCGCCACATATCAGGCGTGCCGCCGCTTGAAATGCGATCACAGGCGAGACCCGAGGCCGCGAGCGTTTGCTTGGCGCCGGCCAGCCAGGATTCAGCCTCGGCGGCGCGGCCGGCCGCGGGGTAGGTCATCAGCCCGCCGAAGGTGAGCCCCTTGGCTTGGTCGATCAACTTCGCCAGTGCCAGCGCCTCGGCGGCGCTCTGCACGCCGCAACGGCCCATGCCGGTGTCGCATTCGACCAGGACGGGCAGGGGGTGCCCGGTATCGGTGAAGGTGGCGGCGAGCCCCTCCAGCGTTTCGAGGCTGTCGGCCGTCACTGACAGTGTCACGCGGCCATGCAGCGCCTTGAGGCGCTCCAGCTTGGCGCGGCCAAGGATGTTGTAGGGCAGGAAAATATCGGTCAGCCCGGCATCGGCCATCACTTCGGCCTCGCCGATCTTCTGGCAGGTGATGCCGACCGCGCCGGCCGCCATCTGCTTCTTCGCCCAATAAGGCAGTTTGTGCGTCTTGATGTGCGGCCTGAGTTTCAGCCCGTGGCGGTCGGCATGCGCCTGCGCTCGTGCGATGTTGGCTTCGGCGCGGGCCGCGTCGATGAGGATCGCCGGCGTGTCGAGGTCGTCTATGCCTTGCATGAATGTCACCCTGGGAAATCTGGCTGGACTTATGGCCCCGATCCGCATGGATGTCATGGGGCCAGCATGCAGTTTGCGTCGACACCGCAGCGCTGTTCGGCTATGCGCTTCAGATAACTCCAGGGAACGCGACGCGAAGGGATCACGATCATGAAACGCTCCACCGTCAACGACATCATCCGCGATGCAGACGCCTTCATCCGCTCGTTCGGCTACATCATGCCGCCCTTCGCCTACTGGAGCCCGGAAGAGATGAAGGCGCGCAAGGCCGACTCCGCCGCCATTTTCACCTCGCGGCTCGGTTGGGACATCACCGATTACGGCCAGGAAAAATTCGACGAACTCGGCCTGTTCCTGTTCACCGTTCGCAACGGCGTCTACGCCGACATGAAGAAGGGCATGGGCATGCTTTATGCCGAGAAGATCATGATCTCGCGCAAGGATCAGCTGTCGCCGATGCACCGCCACAACATCAAGGCCGAGGACATCATCAACCGCGGCGGCGGTAAGCTCGTGCTGGAACTGTTCATGCACGATCGCGACGGCGGCATCGATCCGAAGGCCGAAGTGACGGTGCCGGTCGACGGCACCATCCACAGGCTGCCGGCAGGCGGGCTCCTGAAGCTCGACCCGGGCCAGAGCGTGACGCTGCTGCCCGGCGTCTGGCACGCCTTCTGGGCCGAGGGCAAGGATGTGCTGATCGGCGAGGTCTCGACCGTCAATGACGACCTTACCGACAACGTCTTCCGCGAACCGATCGGCCGCTTCTCCAACATCCACGAGGACATTGCGCCGGTGCACCTGCTGGTGTCCGACTATGAAAAGTGGGTGGGGTAGGCGGCCTCGCCGCTTTTACTTCGTTTGATTGAGAAGTGCGCCCAGCCTGCGCACTTCGGCGATCAGGCGAGGCATGTCCTGCCGCGCCGCAGCCATGAAATCCTGGTCTTCGGCCGTGGCGCTGGCCATTTCGATATCGTCGCCGCGATCCGCGCCTTCGTCGGTTTGAATGAAATTCGATCTGCTCAGCAAATCCCGACCCTCGACCCATGATTTCCATGGGCCGGGCTGAGCTGCGGCAGCACGCGCGCCTCCATTTCCTGGAGTTCGAGCTCGGATGGAGAGGTGTTCATGGTGACCGATTACTCGACGCTGTTAACGACAAAGCGAAATGCACTCTCGAACAGCACGCCCGAGATCCTCTGGCGTATCTGTTGAAGACAAGATCGTGTCCAGCGGCACGGCACTCTCTCTGTTGACTTTGGCATAGGGGGTAAGTGTGAATTTGTCGTCCCTTCCCTGGTCGACCGACATCTGACGGGATTTCCGAAGGAGGGAGTTGTACGACTTGAAGCCGAACCGCGAAGCCGAGCTGTCAAGAAGAACCGTGTGTACGATGTCGTCGGGCACATCGCTGGCATAAGCACCAAGCGCGTTGAGTGTTGCTAGACCGATCTCTTTGTCGGAGACCGAAGGTAGCTCGCCAATCAAAATGACGGGACCTGCGAACTTCTCCCAGCCGTCGCGGGTGGTAGCCATCGGAATTGCAAACACACTTTTATCAACTATGTTCAGGAAGCAATGTCTCATGTATCGACTCCCATCTGAGGCACAGCTCACCGCTGATACTTATCCGCCTTGCGGTTGCCCAACAGCAGCTTGCGTTCGAGCTGTGCCCGCAGCTCGCCATAATAGGCGGTGAGGAAGGCCCTGGAATCGACCGGCTCGATCGTCATGCCGATCTTGCGTCCGATCGTTTCGGCCACGGCTTTCAGCGCGAAATAGTCGTCGCGGCGCAGCACTTCCTCCAGCTTGTGCAGTTCGGCGATGCCATAGGCATCGAGCTGCGCCTGGGTGAAGCGGAATGCGCGGGTGGTGGTGTCCTGGCGTTGCGACAGGTCTTCGACCAGCGCCAGTTTCGGCGCCTCGACAACCCACGTTCCGGCCAAAAGGTCGCCGATGCGCATGCGGTCGCGGTTGAACAGCGGGAAGAGCGCAAACAGCAGCGTCCAGACCAGCCCGAAGATCGTCGACAACGTGTCGGCGAGCCCCATCTCGCTGCGGCCGAGGATGATCGACAGCGGCAGGAAGATCTCGATCTCGCGCATCAGATTGCGGGCGATGACCTGATCGACCGATAGGCCGGCGCCGCTGCGCGATGCCACCCGGATGCCGAGCATCCGCTTGCCGGGCGTGGCGGCGCGGCGGCCGGCCTCGAAGACGATGAAATGGGCGTTGCGCAGGAAGAAGATCAGGATGATCCAGACGACAAACAGCGGCTGCGCTTCCTCGCCGCCGAGGCCGCCCACGCCCAGCAGCGCGACGATCGTGATCACGATTGCGGCGACGACGATGATGACAAAGTCGAGCAGGAAGGCGGCGGCGCGGGTGCCGGCATCGGCGAGCTTTATCCGGAGATCGACGCCTTCGGGCGTGATCAGCGGCCGTATCGTCGAGACGGCGGCGCGCCTAACGGTCGCCATGCCGCACCACCCTGAACAAATAGAAATAACAGAGCCACAGCGTCAGCATGCCGCCGCCAATGGCATAGCGTGTGACGTCGCTGGTGATCACCTGCCTGCCGATGCCTTCGAGCAGGCCGGCGAACAAAAGCATGATCGTCACCCCGACCATGGTGGTTGCCGCCACGCGCCCGGCATCGGCTGCGGCCGTCATCCGCGTCAGTTCACCGGGGAAGGCGATACGCGTGCCGATACGCATGCCAGCGGCGCCCGCCAAGGCGATCGCGAACATCTCGGTGGTGCCGTGGATGGACAGCCATCCGCCCAGCTCGATGCCAAGCCCCTTGGCGACATAGATTTGGAACATCGCGCCGAGCAGGCAGCCATTCATCAGGATCAGGAGCACGCTCGGCACCGCGAAGGCAAAGCCGAGCGCGAAGGCCAGGATCGCCACCTGGACATTGTGCGTGAACAGATAGGCGGCGAAGCCCGACAGGAAATTGCTGTCGGCGCCGTCATAAAGCACCTGCCGCAGCACTTCCGCCGATGCATCCGGGTTGCGCCCGCCGGCCAGGCTCGGCGGAATGATGGCGTCGAACCAGCCCTTGTCCTTCGCCACCAGCCAGTAGCCGGCGCCGAGACCGACAAAGGTCAGGACGACCGACAGCAAGGTCTCGCGCCACAAATCGCGAATGGCATGCGGCCAGTCATGCAGGAAGAAATCGCCGATGCGCTGCCGCAACCCTCGGCGTGCGCCATAGAGGTAGAAATAGCCGCGCAGGCACAGCGCCTCGAGATAGCCGACCAAGGCATTGTCGAGCGAGGTCGCCCGCGCCACCGAGAGCGAGGACAGCGCCGAGCGGTAGAGCAGCGGCAGCGACAGCAACTCGTCTTCCGAGAGCGTGCGCGGCGCGCGTTTCTCGACCCGGGCGAGCAGCGCCTCGAACGCCTTCCAGTCGGCCTCGCGCTCCGAACGGAAGCTCGCCAGCGACTGGCGCACGGCATCCTTGCCGACCAGCGCGTTCACAACAGATCCTCCCGCTTGAACTCGAGATAGCGCTCGACCAGCGCCGGTCCGAGCCTCTGGTGGTCGGCTTCGATGACATGCGCGCCGAGCAGCCTGAGCCTGCCGATGACGACCTGCCTTTCGCGCAGCAGCCCGCCGGCGACGACGGAGCGCGCCACATCCTCCGGCGTGTCCGGCGGCATGTCGGCCAGTGTCTCCAGCTCGACATCCTTCATCATCATGAACAGCACCAGATGCCGTTCGGTGAGCCGGCCTACGGTGCGCAGCATCAGTTCGGCGCTGATCGGATCGACAAAATCGGTGAAGATGATCACCAGCGAGCGCCGGTCGAGCCGCGCCGCCAGCGTCGTCAGCGCCAGGGTGAAATTGGTCTCTTCGGTAGAATAGTCGATCTCCGCCGCCCGCTTCTGGATCATGGCGAAGCTGGCCGAGCCGCGCACGGCGCCGCTGGAAACGCGCGGTCGCGCGTCGAAGCCGAACAGGCTGACCATGTCGCCGCCCTTCAGCGCAATGAACGCCGACAGCAAAGCGGCGGTGACGGCGCGGTCGACCTTCGGCACGCCGTCGACGGGCTCGCACATCAAGCGGCCGCTATCGATGGCCAGCACGATGTTGTTGTTCTCCTCGATGCGGAATTCGCGCGCCAGAAGCCTGCCGTGGCGGGCGCTGCGCTTCCAGTCGATCATGCGCCGGCCCATGCCGGGCTGGTAATCCTTGAGCGCCTCGAATTCGCGGCCCTGGCCGGCTCGGCGCTGCGCATGGCCGTCGGGCAGCGCCTGTCGCTGCAAAAGCGTGATCGCCTCGTCGCGGGCGCTGCTGACGTCGGGCAGCACCGCCACCTTGCTGTCCATCGGCAGCACCACCTGGTTCCAGACCAGCCCGAACGGCCCGGGCCAGCGCACCCACAAGCGGTCGAACCTGGCAATGCCGCGCCGCAGCGCCTGAAATCTGAGATCGAGCGATGCGCTGCCGGCCTCGGCGGTCGATGCGCCGCCGGTGCCGCCCAGCGGTTGCAGCCGCTCGTCATGGCCAAGACGCGCCTGCACGGCGCGCGGCCGTCCGCCGAGCCTGGCGGTGACATTGACGGTGAGCTGGCCGCCGACGCTGACCTGCGGCGGGGCGTGGATGCTGGCGTTCAGAGAAGCCCGTCCGCACCCGGCGGCCGCGTCCACGGCCAGGAAAGCAAGCAGCGCGCAGATCCACAACAGGCCGAGATACCACAGCGACGGCAGCGCGAGCGCGATCAGGAAGGCCGGTATTGCACCGGCCGCACCTGCCCAGACTGCCCGGCCGCTCGGATAAATCAACGTGGCGCTTCCGTCTGGTCTACAAGGTCGGTCACGATCTGTTCGACCAGGCGGCCGTCGATCTGCGCCGCCGGCGACAGGATAACGCGATGGCGCAGCGCCGGCACGGCAAGCGCCTTGACGTCGTCGGGGATGACATAGGCACGCCCGTCGAGCGCTGCCCGGGCCCGTGCAGCTCTCGCCAGCATGGCGCCCGCGCGCGGGCTGGCGCCGACCTCGAGGTCGGGGCTTTCGCGCGTGGCCCGCACCAGCCTGGCGATATAGTCGACGACATCATCGACCAGCGTAACCTCGCCGACGGTCGCCAACGCCTTTTCCAGCGTCTTGCGGTCGGCCTGGGCCTTGATGCCGTACTGCTTGATGTCGTGCGAGGCGGTGCCGCCGCCATGGTGGATGATGATCGCCTTTTCCTCTTCCGGGCCGGGGTAGCTCACCCGGTGCTTGAACAGGAAACGGTCGAGTTGGGCCTCGGGCAGGGGATAGACGCCCTGATGCTCGATCGGGTTCTGCGTCGCCACCACCATGAAGTTCGGGCCGAGCGCATGGGTGGTGCCGTCGAAGGTGACGGCATGTTCCTGCATCGCCTCCAAAAGGGCGGCCTGGGTCTTGGGCGGCGTGCGGTTGATTTCGTCGGCGAGCAAAAGGTCGCAAAAGATCGGGCCGCGCGTCAGCGTGAATTGCCCGGTCTGGAAATTGTAGATGTTGGAACCGACGATATCGCCGGGCATCAGGTCGGGTGTGAACTGGATGCGGCCATAGGCGACGCCCAGCGCCTGGGCAAAGCAGCGCGCCGTCATCGTCTTGGCCGTGCCCGGCGGTCCTTCGAGCAATATATGCCCGCCGGCGAACAATGCCGTGAGCATCAGATCGACCGTATCGTGTTGCCCGGTGATGGCCTTGGCCACCTCTTCCCTGATCTGTGTCGCCAGGGCCTTCACATCATCGACGTTCACCGAGCCTCCTTGCCGTCCAGTCGTGCAGCTTTTCGGCTGCATCATGCATTTGTGTCAGGGTCTTTGCCGCGTTCGCAGCTTGCAGGCGGGTCGTGAACCCGCCGGCTTCGTCCTCGTCGCGGGAATCGAGCCAGCGGTCGAGCGCTTCGCCCTGCAAACCGTGCGGCGCGCCGAGCAGCGCGCCGGCGCGCACGCGTGCCAGTGCTCCATAGCGGTCGCCCAGTTCCTCCAGCCGGCCGGCGCGGCGCAACAGCATCGCCGTGGTATCGACCAGCGCGCGCTTGCCGAAGGCGATGGCGCGCTGATCGGCCCGTGGCGGCCCGAACCGGCCAAGGCCATGCAGGAAGGCAAGTGCCGCCGCCGCCAGGATGGTCAGCGTCAGCGCCAGGAAGGGCGGCTCGACCAGAAGCTTGGCGAGATCGTATTTTCGCCCGACGCCATGCAGCGTCAGGTCGAACATGACGGCACCCTCTTCGGGCTGGAGGAGCTCGATCAGCTTGAGCGCCGCCGCCGCCTTGTCGGGATCTTTCAAGCCAGCGTTGTTGATGAGATCGGGGTCCGTCAGAATGTAGAACCGCTCGTCTTCGACCTCGGTCAGCACGGCCTTGCCGTTGCCGGCGGCAATCAGCGGGTGTTCGTCGGCCACCCATTGCAACTGGCCGGGAACGCTGACCATTTGCCCTGAGACGTCGAGTTGCTTGACCGTGGTCTCACCTTCGCCGAGCTTGGCCTTGGCGATGCGGCCGAGCCAGTCGTTGACCACCACATCCGGCAGCCGCTGGATCTTCATCTCCCAGCCTTCGTGCAAGGCCAGCGGCAAGGTCGCCCATTTGGGCAGCACGAACAGCGTATCCAGGCCCTTGCGAAGCTTGATGATGTTGGCAAGCGCATCCGGGTCGCTGTCGGGCGAAATGGTGACGATCAGGAGGTTCGTGTCGATCTGAAGATCGCTGTCGGACCGCGCCATGTCGGGCGCTTCGCCGGTCAGCTCCAGCCATTGCGCCAGACCGGCATAGCCGATGCCGCTCTTCGACAGCGGCGTTGCGCCACCGACGCTCGGCTGGCGAAAGTCGGGCGCATAGGTGGACAACAGGAAGAAGCCTGCGGCCGCGAGCAGGCTGGCGAAAATGCCCCAGAACAGCGTCCTGCGGCTGAACGGTTCCTGCTGGGCGATGTCGGCTGTCGCGTCACTCACGTCCAGGCATCCCTGAAGACGAATCGCTCATAGGCGCTGCGCGCCTCCTGCCAGCCCTCGGGCCCGACCGGCCGGCGCGCGAACAGAGCGGCCTCGACGATGCGCGCGATCTGGGTAAAGGCGCCACGCGCCCGCGTTGGCAGCGACGCCGCTCCCGCGATATCGCGCGCGGTCAGCGACGGGCGCAGAAAGTCGGGCAGGCGGCCGGCAATGTCGGCAACGCTGCGGCGCAGCAGGAGATGCACCGCCTCGTCATACTCGCCCCGGGCGGCGAGCGCATCGGCTTCCGACAACAGGATCTGCGCGGCGCCAACGTCGGGGTGCCATATCGCTTCCGCCTCGGTCACGCTCTTTTTGCGCCACCAGGGCAGGCGCCAGGCGACGCCTTTCACTTCAAGGACAATTAGCAGCAGAATGATCGCGGCACCTGTGATCACCGCGCCCCAGAACAGGTAGATCATGTACGGGCCGAGCGATTTCAGGAACTCGCCCAGCGGTCTCATCCACTCGGGTGTCTCGGGTGGTCTGTAGGCCGGCAGGTCGAACTGGATCGAATCGTCTGACAGCAACTGCTTGTGCAGTTTGGCCAGCCATTCGGCTTGCGCAGCGTCCGGCTGTGCAGCAGTCACCTTCTCGCCCCCATGAACCTGCGGTTCGCGGGCCGACACTGGCAATGCAGCGTAACTTTTGCAAGTGGGCTAGACGCCAGTCGTTAATCTTGGCAAATTTACTACTGCGGCTGCCGGACAATATTCGGCGGTGGAACAGGGGGCGCATCATGACTTCGGCAACATTTGCACGGCCTGAGAAATTTCAGATCGGCAGGGTCTTCAACAACAGCTTCTCCGTCATCGGCCGCAACGTCATACTTTTCGTGGGGCTTTCGGTGCTGTTTGCGGGGGTGCCGGCAGTTATTCTTCGGCTATGGACCGAATCGCGCATGCAGGCGCTCCTGACGGCCAATCCCGGCGCTGCGGCCGACCCCGCCCTGGTGTTTAGCAACATTTGGGTGACGCTCCCGGCCAGTTTCATTGCCTCCCTTTTCGTACTGGTGCTGCAGTCGGCGCTCGTGCGAGCCACAATCGAGGATTTGAACGGCAAGCGGCCGACCTTGGGCGATTGCCTGCAGATAGCCATCCGATATTTTCTGCCGACATTGGCGATCGGCCTGCTCGTCGGCCTGGGCGCAGGCCTAGCCGCGCTTGCGTTGCTGGTGCCCGGCATCATCTTGTGGCTGGGCTGGTCGGTTGCGATACCGGTTCAGATCCAGGAGCGGCTCGGCGTGTTCGGCTCGATGTCGCGCAGCCGCGCCCTGACCAAGGGCAGCCGCTGGTCGCTCTTCGGCTTGTTCCTTGTCCTGATCATCATCGGCATGGTCATCCAGGGCGCGGTGGGCGTGTTTGTCTACCTGTTTCACGACATTGTCGCTACTGTCGTGGCGGCACTGGTGCAGAGCGTGATGTCGATGTTGCTGTCGGTCGCCGCCGCGGTCAGCTATGTCGAGCTGCGCCAGGTCAAGGAAGGCACCAGCGTCGACGAACTGGCCGAGATCTTCTCGTAAGCCGACGGGTTTGCACCGCCTTGACCCGGTCAGGTCAAGGCGGGTGCCAGGGCAGGAGGCATCGTGACGTCACTGGCGCAGGACCGACCGGAAAAATTCCGCATCGGCAGGGTTTTCAGCAACAGCTTCGCGGTCATCGGCCGCAATCTGGGTTTCCTTGCTGTGGTCGTCGGACTTTTCTCAACCCTGCCCGCACTGCTGTACAACCTCTGGAACCTGTCCCGGGTCGCTACATTGGTGAACGTCGACAGCGCCGGGAACGCCGCCGCTTTCGAAACGTCGGCCATGGGAGACTACTCGGGCTTATCGATAGTCGCTTCCTTGATCATTTTCGTTCTGGCCTTGCTGGTGCAAGCGGCGCTTGTCAGGGCGGCAATCGAGGATTTGAACGGCAAGCGGCCGGTCATCGGCGACTGCATCCAGATAGCATCGCGCAGCTTCTTGCCCACGCTGGGCATAGGCATTCTGATCATTGTCACTCTGGTGGTGGCTGTTTTTGTGATGGTTTTCATCGCCTGGGTCATTCCCCCTATCGGGTGGCTGATCGGGCTTGCCCTGGCGTTTATTCCCGCTTTCATGTGGCTGATTTCCGTATCGGTTTCCGTGCCCATTGCGGTTCAGGAGCGGCTTGGCGTGTTCGGCTCGATATCGCGCAGCCGTGCCCTGACCAAAGGCAGCCGCTGGTCGATATTCTGGCTGCTGCTGATCATTGGCGTGGCGGCGATGCTCATCCAGGCGGTGTTCTCGCTGTTTTTCGGACTGGCGCTTGCCACCGCCGGCGGCGTCACCGGTGTCGGTGTCCTGGTCGGAGCGATTGGCAGCACTCTGGTGTCGACGATCTTTTCGACGATGCTGTCGGTGACCATTGCCGTCACCTATGTCGAACTGCGCCAGGTCAAGGAAGGCACCAGCGTCGACGAACTGGCGCAGATTTTTTCGTAACGGCACATCGACCGGGGTAGGGCAATCGTGACGTCGATGACGCCGGAGCAGCCAGGCAAATTTCGCATCGGCAGGGTTCTCCGCGATACGTTCGCGATTATCCGGCGCAATCCGGTGCTGTGCTTGGGAGTGGCGTTGTTCGTATACGCCTTGCCGGAGTTTGGATTTTCCTACTGGTTCTGGGTATCCGTTGGGTCGGTAGAGCCCGAATACTCGATGCGACGGTTGACGATCACGGCAATCTTCATGTTGGGCTTTTTTGTGCTGGGGGCTTTCATGCAGGCGGCATTGACGCGAGCGGCCCTGATGGATCTGCGCGGCGAACGGCCGTCGGCACGCGATTGCATCAGAACAGCCTGTGCGCTTCTGCTACCGGCAAGCGCCGCCTCGATCCTGATCACATTCGCCTTCTGGCTGGGCCTGGTACTCATCATCGTTCCCGGACTGTTGCTGCTGGCGCGCTGGTCGGTCACGACGCCGGTAATTGTCGGTGAAGGGCGTGGCGTGTTCGCCAGCATGCAACGCAGCCGCGACCTGACCAAAGGCAGCCGCTGGCCGTTGCTGTGCATCTGGCTTGTCGTGCTCGTGCCTTCAATCACCGTGGATATTTGGGCGAACGCCTTCTTTTTCTCATTTGGTCTGACACTGGGCTTTTTGCTCAACGCCCTGGTCGATACAGCCCAAGGCTTGGTGGTATCGATCGCCATCGTCGTCATGTATGTGGAGTTGCGACAGCTCAAGGAAGGCACCAGCATCGACGATCTGGCTGAGATTTTCTCGTGAGCGAACGTCGCCGATTTCGGTCGGTTGGCTGCCCTCTCAACGACAGCAGCTACGGTCCGCCTGCGGTCTCGTCCGGCACAGGCATGACGACGTGATCGCCACATTAGCCTTGGCCAGTGCTACCTCGAGCTTCTCCTGCACCCCCGGCAGTTCCACGCTCTCGCCGCGCCGCTTCAGACATTCCACCAACCCGTGCAGCGACCAGACATTGTCGGGGTGCTGGGCGCAGCGCTGGACCTTGCCGCTCAGGCCGAGGTCGTCGCGATAGACCTGCTCGGCCTCGTCAGTGTGGCCCTGGTCGAGGACCAGTGCCGCCAGCGCATGGCGCGGCGGTGCATCCAGGCCCAGGGCTCGGTGTAGGACAGATTGTCGTCGAGTTCGACGGATTGGCGCAGATGGGCGTAAGAGTCGTCATGCTGCCCCTGGTGGTAGGCCAACTCGCCATCGAGCAAGGCGGCGCCGACGGCTAGCGAGGCCCGTGCCGGGTTGCTGAGGAAGCGCCGCTCGGGCGCAATGCTCTCGACATGCCTGCGGAAATTTTCGCGCTCACGCTCGGCTGCCGCGAATTGCTTGAGCGTCGCATGGGCGACGCCCTTGGCGTAGTGCTGCATGGCGGCGGCCAGCACATAAAGTGCCGGCTCGTCCCCCATCGGCTCATCGATGATCTCCTGCCAGCGGCCGAAGCGCACCTGCACATGCGATTTTATCGCATGATAGCCCTCCACTGTTTGCGTCAGCTTTGGCCGGTCCTGGATGGCGACCACGTCGCGCGTGACCAGGCTGCGCACCTTGTCAGCCGCCCACAGTGCCGGCTGGTACTGGCCAAGGAACATGCAGGTGAACATCATCAGATGCAAATCGTGGCAGCAGCCGAGTAGATAGTAGGTCGTCTCACCGGCATAGGCGAGGTAGAGGTCGTTGGCGCGCACCGCCTTTTCGCTGGCCAGCTTTGCCTTCTCGTACTCGCCGCACAGCACATGGATATGGCCCGGCATATGGTTCATGTGGCCGGCATCGGGGCACATGGTGCCGAGCCGGTCCGCCGAGCGCATGCCGCGTTCCGGCTGCGTCGACATCTCGAGCAGATGGATATGCAGGTGCAGGATCGCCGGATGCGGCGCAGTGCCGGCTTCGTCCGACAGCCGGATCGATCGCTCGCAGACCTCCAGCGCCTCCAGCACATCTAGTTCGGCGCCGGCTTGCCGGTTTTCAAATCCCACAGCCGCCGCACGGTGCGCATCATCAGCGCCTCGACGGTGAGAGCCATCACGTCATGGTCGTCGGGAAAGTCACAATAGACCTACCGCATCGCGGCGGCAGCGTAAGCATTGTCCCATTGTTCGAATTCCGCCGGCGTCACGCCATGCGGCTGCTGGAAGCGTGCGGCCAGCGCCTCGATCAGCCGCTGCTCGACGGGGCTTGCGCCCGCAGAACCAGCCCGCGCAAGCTGGACATGATCAAAGCAGCGTCGCGCGGCGCGGTTAGCCTCGTCCTTGCCGTGCTCCTTCCAGGTGAGGTTGTAAAAAGGCTCGGCGGCATAGGCGATGCCCCAATACACGAAGGCGCAATCAGGATCGGTCTCCAGCGCCTTTTCGAAGCACTTTATGCCTTCCTCATGGTTGAAGCCGTAGCACCAGTTCAGCCCGATATCGAACCAGCGCTGTGTTTCAGCCGAAGAGGTGGAGATGGGGCGGCGGTAGGTGCCGAGGTCGAAATGATCCATGCGTACATTTCTCACACATTGAAGTGCCATGGGACTAGCTGATGCTGGATATCACCGACGAGTCGCCGATAGGTGCAACACGTCGAAGTGTGTATAACCTCAGGCGGAATGCCGAGCCGCCAACGACAGCGCTGCAGAATCGTGCTAGAAACCTTGCTTAATGTTCTCTATATGTTCTCATTCGTTCTGACCTTGGGGCATCTAAGCGAATGATCACTTTTCTTGAAAGCAGCGTATTTGAATCTCCCGCGCAGACGCTGGTGAACACCGTCAACACGGTGGGTGTCATGGGTAAGGGAATCGCCAGGGAGTTCAAAAGCAGGTACCCGCGAATGTTTCGGGAGTATCGCGATCTTTGCGAGGCGCGCGCCCTTCGGATTGGCAATCTCCATCTGTGGCGATCCGACACGCGGTGGGTGTTGAATTTTCCAACTAAAACCACTTGGAAACTGCCATCGAAGATAGAGTACATCGAGCACGGTCTGCAGAAGTTCGTCGCGGCTTATAAGGACTTAGGGATCACCTCGGTTTCTTTTCCGCCTCTGGGATGCGGCAACGGCAACTTGAATTGGGAAGACGTTCGTCCTTTGATGGAACGCTATCTGGCTCGAGTAAGTATCCCCGTTTACATCCACGACATACAGGTTCCTTCGGATTTTGTAGCAGAGCACAAAGAGCGAGTAAGAATCCCGGAAGATTTTGCGGAGTTCTCTGAGGATCTTAGGAAGCTTGCCAAAGGTCACGTGTTCGCAACTTCCAAAGAGTCTCAATTCACGGTGCAGATGCAAACAGACAACTCTCTTGTTGTGGAGCATCAGTCGGGGAAGAAAGAGCGAATTGATGGGGAGTTGCTCCAAGCCTCATGGGTCAGGCTGCGAGAGAGGATACTCTCAATAGATAGTTTCTCAGACGCAAAATCACAGCGCCTAAAGAGTTACCTTTTTCCGATCCTGTCCGAGCTTCCTTATATCTGTTCCGTGAAGTCTCGAACAGGTGCTTCAACCGCATCTCGGGCAGAAGCGCTTTTCTTAGATCGCGATCAATACACTCCCTACACTGTGGCGAAACCGACGCAAGGATGGCTATTTCAATAGCGAGGGCCGATCAGCATATCGCGACCTGGGGACCTCGCCTTGATCGTTTTGCATCAAGGACGGGTTGGGGTCGGTCTCTCTATCACGCATGCCAAATCGAAGTTGCCGCAGAAATCTTGCGTGGTGGCGAGATTATATGCCGCAATGGAGTGCCCGCTTTGCTATGTGACGTCGCCAATCAGGGTGCTTTGAACAACAATCAGCCGCTCATAACTATGTATGGTTATATTTCAGGCCCAAGAACAGATTCCATTTAAAGACCGAAGGTATAAAGGCTCGGAGTGACCCCAATAGGGCGGATCCTCATATGTGCATTCCTGTGATGTTAGTGTTTGACCTAAAATCGGTGCTCACCCTAGCGTCTAGCCGTTTTGTTGCCGGAAACTTTGCTAATTCTAATCAGATACCGAGAGACGGAGACAATCAATTTGACCAACTCAAATTTGAACATATATATCATGACTCAGCAGTCTCTCAGGACGAAATGCAACACATTCACAATATGAGAATGTCTGAGGTTGTCGTCCCCCAAAGACTGAGTCTCGCAACCCTGAATTACGTTGTGTGCAGGACGATCCATGAAGAGCGCTATCTGAAGCGGCTGCTTGGACCGGGAGCATGGAATTACAATTTCGCGGTAGAGAAAGGCGGATCAGTCTTTTTTCGTCGTGGTATGTTTATCAGTGAATTGTATACCGAAAACGGGGAATTGCATTTCGAGTTCAGATCACCTGTTTCTGCATCGAAACCCCAGTATGAGGTCAAGGTGACCTGCGGCGATCAGCATTTCCGATATGAGATAGCTCCAAGCAGATGGCGCATTCCGGCCATCGTAAATCCGAACCCCAATGCCATCTGGAAGATCGAGATAGAAGGGTGCACAGCATACGAAGGAGTAGTTCCAGCTGCTGGGCCAGTCGTCGCCTAGCTCTAATTCTGTCTTATCTACCCCGACCGGGCGACACCAATTGAATCAGCCCTCCAGCCACACCTTCTCAAAATGCTGTTCCAGCGACTGGTGCTGTTCGCAGCCTTGCACGCCTTTGCGATAGGTGCGGTAGACCGAGCGCCAGTAGGGCTGGATGATGATGCCGGCATCGCGCAGATTCTGTTCGATCTTGGCCATGATCTCCTTGCGCTGGGCAGCATCCGGCGTTGCCAGCGCCTTGTCGAGGAGTTCGTCGAACTCTTTGTTGGCGTAAGCGCTTTCATTCCAGGCGGCGCCCGATTTATAGGCGAGCGCCAGCACCTGGACGCCGAGCGGGCGGCCCAGCCATTCGGTGGTGGAGAAGGGGTATTTGCTCCAGTCGTTCCAGAAGGTCGCCGCCGGCAGCACGGTGCGCTTGATCTTCAGGCCGGCCTCGCGCATCTGCGCGGCGATCGCGTCGCCGGTGCTCTTTTGCCATTCGATGTCGACCGAGATCAGCTCGAATTCGTGGTCCGTCTTGCCGGCCTCGGCGAGCAGTTTCTTCGCCTGATCCATATCTCGCTTGGCCGGACCGATATCGGCAAACTCAGGATGCATCGGACCGACATGGTGGTTGTCGGCGGGCTTGCCGCGACCGCCGAGGCCCAGCGCCAGCACGGCGGAATTGTCGACGGCAAGCTGGGCGGCGCGGCGCACCTTGACGTCGTCATAGGGCGCGTTGCCGACATTGAAACGGGCAACGATGGTCGATCCGGTGGCGATCTCGGAATTCAGCAAGCCCATCTGCTCGGTCTGCGACACGGCGTCGGAGGCGGTCTCGTGGTCGGTGTCGATCTCGCCGGATTCGAACGCCGACAGCATCGCGTTGGGGTCGGAGCCGTAATCGACCCATTTGATGCCGTCGAGGTAGAAGTCGCCCTTCCACCAGGGCTTGTCCTTGCGCTTCACCTCCGCACTGGGCTCGGCATTCCAGCTGACCAGTTCGCAAGGGCCGGTGGTGATTGCGAGCGCCTTCATCGGATCGTCGCCGCCCTCATAGGAGCGGTGCATGATCAGCGCGGGATAGTCGGCCATCCCTGCGATCAGCGAAATGTCGGGTTTCGGCAGATTGAGCTTTACGGTGAAATCGTCGACCTTCTCGATGCCGCCATCGACCGGCTTCTTGGTGTCGGCATTGACCAGCGCGCCCATGCGCGCGGCGACCGAATTGCCGGGGACGGAAGCGTCGCACCAGCGGTTGAGATTGTGGATGACGTCATCGGCGTTGAAGACGTCGCCATTCGACCAGGCGATGCCCTTGCGCACATGCAGCGTCAGCGTCCTGGCGTCGTCGCTGGTTTCCCAGCTTTCGAGCAGCCACGGCTCGAAGGTGAAGTCGCGGTTCCAGCGCACCAGATATTCGTTGCAGTGGCGCGCCACATTGGACATCTCGACACCGTCGAAGGTGCGCGGATCCTTGAAACCCTTGACGTTCATGGCGACGCGCAAGGTGCCGCCGCGCTTCGGCTCCTCTGCCCGGGCGGGCGACGCGCTGAGGCCGCCCAATGCCAGTGCTCCGGCCGCGCTGACGCCGAAGCCGGCCATGATGGCGAGATATTCGCGCCGGTTGACGCCGCCCTTTGTGAAATCTTGGGCGACGGGTTTGGCCTGCGGGTGCAAATTGCGGTCGGTCAGCATGAATTTCATCGTCGTTCCCTCTTTTGTTGGGCGCCCCGACGGTCCGCCTCCGCTGGGGCGGATGCGATCATCGGGCGCCGTTGCCTGAGCAGGTGATGATAAAGCGGGCCGACCCCGGGAAATGTTCTCTTTTCCGCAATTCTTGTGCGCCACTCCGCAGAGGTAGACGGCCAATCTCCCCCCTTGTGGGGGAGATGTCCGGCAGGACAGAGGGGGGCGCTGTCCCGCCATCCCGTCTGCCGACTGGAGTATCTTCACAGATAATCGTTGCGTTGATTTAGGATACTGAAGGGCCGCGATCCTTCGCGCCCCCCTCTGGCCTGCCGGCTTTCGTCGTTCGGAAAGCCAAGCAATTGGCTTTCCATCCGCTACGCGGACCACTCCTCAACCCCCATGAGGGGGAGATCAGCGCTTCGCCGCCTCAATATGGCCAGTCGTTCTTGCCGAGCACGGCGACGGCGGCGATGGCTGCAAGCGTGCACACGAACGCCTCGCCGGCGCGCGGAACACTTTTGCGGGCGCGCAGAAAACTGTGCACCAGCCGCGGCTCCTCATACCACCAGGCGCGGCCGCCGGCGGCAACGACGCGGTCGCGATAGGTCTCGCCGTCCGACGACAGCGGATCGCACTGGGCAGTGATGATGACAGTCGGCGGCAGGCCGGAGAAGTCGTTGTCTTTCAGCGGAGAAAAAGTCGGGTCGTCGGGCGACTGTGCCGGGGCAGCGCGAATGGTGCGGTAGAACGCGATGTCGCGCAGCGTCAGCAACGGTGCCTCGGCATGTTCGACATAGGAGCCGGCACTCTCGTCGCCGCCGAGGCCGGGATAGATCAGCACCTGGCCGGCCGCCCGGCGCAGGTGGCGGCGAGACGCGTGCGCGACCGCGGCGGCAAGGTTGCCGCCGGCGCTTTCGCCGACGAGCACGATCGGCAGGTCCGTTGTCACCGCCGCCCATTCGAACACGGTCAGCGCGTCGTCGAAGGCGGCCGGGTGGGGATGTTCCGGCGCCAACCGGTAGTCGGCCGAGACAACGTCGAAACCGGTGCCGGCGCAGATCTCGGCGCAGATGTCGTCATGGCTGTCGAGCCCGCCAAGCACAAAGCCGCCGCCATGATAGTAGACGATGACGGCGCGCACGGGCTTGCCCGCCATCCGATAGTAGCGGATCGGGATGGCGTGCCCTGCATCGGCGGCGATGATGCCGCCGCTGGCCGAAACCCCTTTGGGATAACCCTGATGGAAGGCGCGGCACATCGCATCATAGACCGACCTTTGCTCGGCGATCGGAAGTTCGGCGATTTCTGGCGGGAACCAGTCATTGACCAGGTCGATATACTCCCACAGCGCCGGATCGAGCAGGGTGGCGTATTTCCCCCGCCTGGCGGTCTTGAGCTTGTGGACCGTGCCCATCTCTCAGAGCTCGCCGTAGAGCCGTTCGGCGTTTTCAAACGTGAAGCGCAGCGGTACCGAGCCTTCGACCTGCCATGCATCGATGGTGTCGCCCGCCATCAGCCGGCACGCGTCTATCGTGTTGGTGACGGCGCCGCCATAGAGCCGGTTGGCAAGGTTGAGGATGGCGGTCTGGTGCATGGCGGCACTGCCGCTGCCGCAGGCATCCTTGACCAGAAGCACGCGAAAGCCGGATGCCACCGCGTCCTTCACGGTGGCGTCGATGCAGGCCTCGGTCCAGACGCCGGCGACGATCAGCCATTCGATGCCGCGCGCCTTGAGTTCGGTTGCGGCAGGCCCGGCGCCGAAGGCGCTGGCCTGCGTCTTGACCAGCATCGTCTCGCCGGCCGCGGGCGCCACTTCCGGGCAGATTTCCGTCAGAGGATCGCTCTTGTCGGAAAAGGCGGACTTGCCGTCGGCGTCGAGCGGATGGAAGGGATGCGCCTTGGCGGCATCGACGATATAGGCCCAGTGGTAGAGCGGCACGAAGTTGCGCCGCGCCGCCGCCTGCAGGCGTTGGACGTTGGCCAGCACCTCGCCATAACCTTCGACCAGATAGCGCTTGTCCTGCCGATGCTCTTCCTGGAGGTCGACGAACGCCGCGGCGACCGTGCCGCGTTTGATCGAGATCGGGCTTTTCATGTGGACGGGCTTATGCCTGTCGTCGCCAACGCCGCTCGGGTCGTGTCGACGCAAACGGTGGCGATTAGCGGGTGCCTCCCCACCTTCGTCATCCACGGGCGAAGCAGGAGCGAAGCTCCGTCGCGAAGACCCGAGGATCCATTCCGTGAGGTTGGCCGTGGGGTGCGGCGGAGCAGAACTTGCACCGTTGCGGCGCGGATGAGTCCCGGCATGGATCCTAGGGTCTGCGCCGCGTCGCTGCGCTCCTTGCTTCGCCCTAGGATGACGAAGGCATAGCTGCCGCGACTATTCCCGAAGGTTTGCGATACCGCGCTGACGTTAGTGAGGGACGCTGCGATCAAACCTGCTTCTCCAGAAACTCATCCTCGTAGGGAAAGCGCGACAGAAGCTCGGTGCCGGTGTCGGTGATCAGGATCTCGTCCTCCAGCTTGACGCCCTCGCGGCCGCCTTTCTCGCCGATATAGCTTTCCACGCTCACCACCATGCCGGGCACGACAACACCGTCGCGGCCGTAGGTTTCATAGTCCATGGCGTGCGCTATGAACGGCGTCTCGCCATGCATGCCGACGCCGTGCATCACCGAGGTATAGCGCTGGTCGACGAAACGGTCCGGGATTTTCCACGCCTTTTCGGCGATCTCGCGAAAAGCCATGCCCGGCCTGACGATCGAAATGTTGTGCTGAACCTGGTCGTGCGCCATGCGGTAGAGCGATTTCTGATAGCCGGTCGGCTTGCCCGGCCCGCAGCGGAAGGTGCGCGAAAAATCGGAATAATAGCCATAGCAGCCGATCGTATCGGTATCGAGCGCCAGAAGCTCGCCCGGCCGGATCTTGCGGCCGCTGGCCTCGTTGAACCACGGATTGGTGCGCTGTCCCGAGGTGAGGAGCCGCGTCTCGATGAACTCGCCGCCCTGGCGGATCACCTCGCCATACATGATGGCGAACAGCTCGTTTTCGGAAACGCCGGGTTTTATCGCCTCGCGCACGGCGTAGACGGCAGCTTCCGCGCCGGCCATCGACACCTGCAGGCATTTGACCTCCTCAGGCGTCTTGACCGCGCGCACCGCCAAAATCTCGCCCTGGCAATCCCTGACGTCGCAGCCGCGCTTTTCCAGCGCCAGCGCCTGCAAATGGCTGCAGCGGTCGAGCCCAAGCTTCATCGAGCCGCCGCCGTGCTTCGTCAAAAGCTCGGCGATCTCGTCGGCGAAAGGACCGGCGGTTTCGTCGTCGCGGCCCGACACCGAAGACCACACCAGCTTCGACGGCCGCGCCTCGTCGATCGTGTCGAGCACCATCGAGACATGGTAGCTCTGCGGATATTCGAACAGCACGATCGGCCCGTCGGTCGGGATGAAGAAATAGCGCGTCGAGTTGCGCAGGAAATAGCCGAACATGTTGCGCGAGCCGGTGGCATAGCGCTGGTTGTAGGGGTCGAACAAAACGACGCCCCCATAGCCCGCCTCGCGCATCCAGCCGCGCAGTTTCGCCAGCCGACCCTTGCGCAGCGCGTCGGCATCGATGAAGGACGGCTCGGTGTCCGACAGCCACATGCCACCGGCCGAGTCAGCCGCGACCGGGTGGCGCATGCGGTCCTTGAAATCCACATCCTCGGTGCTGTCCGGGTCGAAAACGACGATGCTCATGGGTGCGCCTCCTGAAGGGCTAGACCATAGCCATGCGCCGAAAAATGTCTGTGCGAGAATCCGCAGATGTCGTGCGAAATGCCGCAAGAAGGGCATGGATACAAAGGGCAATGTTGCGATCCTTCGCGCCCCCTCTGTCCTGCCGGACATCTCCCCCACAAGGAGGGAGATTAGCAGCTTTCGCGTCCCGCTCGCCCTGCAACGTTGGTGATTGGCGAAAGCCGAGGCGACATCTGATCTCCCCCCGTGTGGGGGAGATGTCCGGCAGGACAGAGGGGGGCGCTGTCCCGCCAGCATCTCACCGCGTTAGCGCGCAGCGCCCTCTAATGCCGCCGCATCGCCTTCGGCGCGTGCCCATGCTCCTCGCGAAACGCTCGGGCAAAACTTGACATGGACGCGAAGCCGCAGGCCAGCGCCACGTCTCGCACCATCAGCGTCGAATGGGCCAACAGGTCGGCGGCGCGCCGTAGCCTGAGGCGCCGGTAATAGCCGTTGGGCGAAATGCTGAGCTCGGTGCGGAAATTGCGCTCCAGCTTGTCGGAGGAGACACCGAGCCTTGCCGCCAGCTCCGTCATGCCAAGCCGCTCTTCCACCGCATCCTCCATGATGGCGATGGCCGACAGCACCAGTTCGTTCTGGACGCCGGTGCGCAGCCTGAGCGGCATCAGCTTGCGGTCGACGCTCGAACGCAAGGGGCTGTGCACGAACCATTCGGCAACGCCCGCCGCGAGCTCGCCGCCATAATCGTTGGTGATGATCTCCAGCATCATGTCGAGGCTGCCGACGCCACCGGCCGAGGTGAAGCGTTTGCGGTCGATGACATAGAGATCGCGCCGAAGCTCGATATCCGGGAAGGCCTCCGTGAAGGCCGCCTGGCTGGTCCAGTGCAAGGTGCAAGCATGGCCGTCGAGCAAGCCGGCCCTGGCGAGGAAGAAGGCGGCGTCGGCCACCGCGCCGATATGGGCGCCGGCGCGCAGGCTCCTGCGGATCCAGGCAACCGCATCGTCCGCGACAAGCAAGTCCGCATTGCCGCCGGAGCAGACGACGATGCGGTCGACCTTCGGTGCGCTCGAGGCTGAGAATCCCGGTTGTATGACAACCCCATTGGACGCCTCGACCGTGCCCTGGTCGGCGCCGACGATCACCCAGCGGTAACAATCGCGCTTGGCCAGCACATTGGCGGCGCGCAGCGGCTCGATCACCGAACTGAACGCCATCATCGGAAAGCCGGGAAAGACCAGCACAGCGAAGGTGAGGGGACCTTCGCTCGCTGCGGGTTGCGCCCGGTCGTGTGTTTGGCTGGCACGGTCGGTATTCACAATTGTGTATTTCCTGGGAGCGTCATTGGTGGCAGACAGGAAATGTAACGGGCTTTTTGGCCCGCCGGCAATGGAGACGACGCCATGTTTGCGGCCCAGACCATCGACAGCACCGACAAGCCGGCCTTCTACCGCGAACTGGCCACCCAGTTGAAGGCGCTGCTGGAAGGCGAGAGCGACTCCGTCGCCAACGCCGCCAACACATCGGCGCTGATCTTCCAGATGGTGCCCGATCTCAACTGGGCCGGCTTCTATTTCCTGGCCTCCGACGAGGAGCTGGTGCTCGGACCGTTCCAGGGCAAGCCGGCCTGCGTGCGCATCGCCGTCGGCAAGGGCGTGTGCGGCACCGCCATCGATCTCGAAATGTCGATGCTGGTCAAGGATGTGCATGAATTTGCCGGCCACATCGCTTGCGACGCCGACTCGCGCTCGGAACTCGTCGTGCTGCTGAGGGACAATGACGGCGTCTTCGGCCTGATCGACCTCGACAGCCCGGCGCCCGGCCGCTTCGACAAGGACGACCAGGCGGGCATCGAGGCGCTTGCCGCGATCTATGTCGCGGCGAGTTCGTTCGAGGATTAAGCGAACTTCACCAGCATCAGGCTGAAGCAGCCGATGAACAGGAAGGCGCAGGAGGCGAGCGCCAGCGGGCGAAGGCCGCGCGAGCGCAGCTGCGAAATGTTGGCCTGCAGACCCATGGCGGCGAGCCCCATGGTCAGCATGATGGTGGTGGCGAACGCCATGGCCGACTTCACTTCGGCCGGCACGGCAACCAGGCTGTTCAGCGCCACGACGGCGATGAAAGCGGCGACGAACCACGGCATCGGCGGCCGCGCACCGGATTGGTCGCTTGGGCGATCGCCATTGCTCTTGCGGCGCGCCATCAGGCCGAGCGCGATGACCATCGGCGCCAGCAGGGCGACGCGGGTCAGCTTGGCGACGGTGGCGATCTCGCCGGACTGGGCGCCGTTCTGGAAGCCGGCGCCGATGACCTGTGCCACCTCGTGGATCGAGGCGCCGGCCCACAGGCCGAATGCGTGCTGGTCGAGGCCGAGCACCGGCGCCAGCAGCGGAAAGCCGAGCATGGCGACGGTGCCGAACAGCGTGATCGAGGCGACGGCATAAGTGACGTCCTCGTCGCGCGCATCGGTGACGATGTTGGTGGCAACGATCGCCGAAGCGCCGCAGATCGAGGTGCCGGCGGCAATCAGCTGCGCCAGCTTGGCGTCGACGCCGATCAGCCGGCCAAGCGTAATGGTGAAGACGAAGGTCGCTCCAAGGGTCAGCGCCACGATGCCGACGCCGCCGGCGCCGATGGAGACAACCTGGCCGAGCGTCAGCTGAAAGCCGAGCAGCACGATGGCAAAGCGCAGCAGGCGCTTCTGCGAGAATGCAATGCCGGCCTTGGCGTGGGCGGGCGTGCCGAGCACGTTGGAATAGATCATGCCGGCGACGACGGCGAGGATCATCGGGCTGAACAGCGCGAAGCCGGAGACATTATGGGCCGAGAAGGCCACCCCCGTGATCATCGCCACCAGCACGATCCCGGGGATGACGCCATTCCACACGGAACCGAGCCGCTTCCGGCCCACGGCCAGATCGGCGGAAATCATGCTGATCGGAATATCGTTCGCTAGCTGGGCGGCGGAAGACAATGCAATTCTCCACGCAAGTACCTCAGGAGAATGTCATTCCAGAATCGATCTTTCCAACGAATTGTTTTTGTTGAAATGATCGATTTTTGTGAACGTTTAGGGCGGCCGAGGTCAGAATGAGAAAGAGCGGCCGGGCGAAACCTGGAGCCGCCCTAGATCATGATGAATTCCCTCACGATCTAACCCCACTTTTTGGGATCATGCCCTAGTATTTCATCCCAATTCGCGCGGCGATCGTATGGTCCTGGCTGTCGCCGTTGCTGCCGACCGCGGTGCTGTAGTTCAGCCCGAAGGCAATACCGCCGATTTGCGCATCGACGCCGAGCCCGATTGACAAATAGTCGTTGGAAAAGGCATCTGCGTCCAGCGCGTAGGGCGTGGTGCCGATATCGGCATAGCCGAGGCTGACGCGGCTGGAGCCGGCAAAGTCGTGCGTATACTCAAAGCGCGCGCGCGGTGTGAGCAGACCCCAGCTGGTAGGAATGTTGTTCTCGATGCGCAGGCCAAGGGTGCCCGACAGCGTGTCGACGGTCTGCTTGCCGAAGGTCAGATTATAGATGTCGCCACCCGTCTCGGTGAAGCCGTCAAGCGTGGAGTGGGACCCCGACAGACGTCCATAGGGTGATATCAGAGAGTCCGGCCGGCGAAATTCGTAGCCCGCCGTCAGCGACCCGAAGACCTGGCTTCCGTCGCGCGTTCCAGACGCGAAATCGCCGGTATCGGTCACATAGCGCTCACTGTCGAAATTGAGGGCGCCATAGCCGGCAAGGCCATCGACAAAAAAACTTGGCGCCGGGCGGTAGCTGCTATAGGCGGCGACCGAGATGGCATGGGCGCGGCTTTCGGTGCCGTTGCTCCCGACGTCGGTGACGTCATGGCCATAGCCAAACCCGAGACCGGCGGTGAAGGTCGGGGAAAAGCGGTAGTCGGCACCGACGCTCACGCCGACCAGCGTATGGTCGAGCTTGATGGCTCCATCGTCATCGGTGCCGAAATTGACGTAGCCGCCGCTCCAGAAGGCCAGTTCGCCAAATGGGTTCTCGGCCGGCAGTGACGACGTCTGGGTGTCCACGTCCGTGCCAGTTGAAGACTGTCCGGTCTTGATCGGCGACGCGCCGGTCGAAGTCCTGTCCTGCTTTGCGTTGGCGTTGGGCTGAATGCGCTCCGGATTGGGCGCTCCGTAAGTGGACTGCGACGATGCCGTGGCGATTGCGGCGAGCGCCGGATCGTTCGCCGCATTCTGCTGCTGAGCGTATGCGTCGGGATTGTCCGACGATTGCTGGACGGCAACGCTGAGGCCTATCGAACTGTGGCGCTGGTCGCCCTCATTGTGGAGCTGTTCCAGCCTCTGTCCAAATCCCTGGATCTGAATGTCGGCGAAGTGCTTTGCCGCCTCCACCTGTGCCCGAATCAGGCCGATCACTTCCGGATCGCGGGAGGGGTCGGGCCGTGCCGTGACGTTGATGGTCACGGTTGCCGGAGGTGACGTTCCGTCGGCATTCGAGAGCGTGTAGGTCAGGCTGGTTGTGCCGACAAAGGTGGCTGCCGCGGCAAACTGCAGGATATAAGCGCCGCCATCGGGCACAATGGAAGCCGTGCCCGCTTCGCTCGGCGGCGGCGAGGCAATCGTGGCGCTGGTAAACGGCCCATTCGTAGCCCCTTGCGTCAGGTCGAGGGACCCGGTCGTTCCGGCCATCACGTCCAGCGTGTGGTCCTGTGCCGACGGCAAGTGGATCTCGACGACCACAGTGTAGTCACGTTGGCCGGTAAAGCCGTTGCTGTCCGTGGCCCGCACCGTAAAATCGTAATTGGCCGCGGCAGTGGGTGTGCCAGCCAGCGTACCTCCAGGCGAGAGCGCGAGGCCGGGAGGCACTGAGCCGGAAATCACGGTGAAGGTATAGGGTGCGGCGCCGCCATTGGGGCTGCTTGCCGTGATGGTCTGGCTGTACGGCGTGCCAATATGCGCATTCGGCAATGTTGCCGGCGACAGCTCCACCGTGACCGTGGTGCAGGACAGGACAAGATTGGTCACGTCGGCTCCCGCCACCGTGCCCGAGGCCGTCGTGACCGTGCATGTCTGGTCGGCCGGCTTGGCAGTAACCTCAACGCTCCAGTTGGAGCCGGTCAGCAGGCCATCCGCAAAGGCAAAGGTGATATCGCCGACATTCACGTCCCTGGTTTGCGTCCCTGCCGGCGAGCTTGATGTCAATTTCAAACTCACCGTCCCGGTCTGACCGCTCGCTGTGCCACTGATCACATAGAGCGGCTCATCAAAACAGATCAATGCGGACCCATCGCCGGAATTGACGCCATCCGCCACCGCAGCCGATTGCAGCGAGCCGGCATCCGATGATCCGCCGCCGCCGCCGCCGCCGGCGCCGTTCCAGTTCTGCTGGCACGAGGTCGTGCCGACGCCTGCGCCGCCACCACCGCCGCCGACAGTAGCCCCGCCACCGCCGCCACCAGCATATCCGGCACCCAGGAAAGACCCTGAGAAATTTCGTGCAGTTCCGCCTTGGCCATTTGTCTGACCGGCCGTGCCAGGAAAACTATCGCACCCAGCGCCGATCGCGCCACCGGCACCTACAGTGCCACCTTCACCGCCAAAGGGGCCAAGGCCGCCCGAAACATCGGTTCCTGCCGAGCCGGATCCCCCGCTCTTGCCACCGGCGCCACCAGCTATCGAATTTGTAGTGTGCCAGCCCCCGTTGCCACCGCCGCCACCGCCGCCAGCAATTGCCAGGCGGGTTCCGCCCAGCCGCAGGTCGGTCGCCCCGCCACCATTGCCGCCGTCGGGAGTACCGCTCGCGCCACCGGGATTGACCGCGAGCGAGCCACGGCCGCCAACGCCGACAGAAAGGATGTCACCCGGCGCGACAGTCAAGGAACCGCTCACCTGGCCGCCGAGCCCGCCGGCGCCGCCTGGGCTCAATGGGCTGCCCCCGATGGTGCCGGCGCCGCTCTTGCCAACCCCGCCTTGCGCTCCCTTGAGGTATACTGTGGCGGAATGGGTGTTGCCAGGAACCGAGATGGACTGGTCGCCGCCAGTAAAGCTAAAAGCATGAGCTGTCTGTGTGGGACTACAAGACTGCCCGAGCGCTGACGTCGTGCCCGCGAGCGCGTAGACGACCGTCATCGCGCCTAACAAACGTGAGATTGTACGCTTTGCCAGCCCTCGATGCATGGCGCCCCCCCGTCAGCCCGTCCAGTGCTTCTCCGCTTATATTATGATGCCAAGATTAGATCAAATAGAAATTTGAAACAATGGTAGGTTGAATGTCCAACAATATTAGCTGTTGCTGTTTTTTTGTACGCGTACGAGAGCCCTACTCGACGGCGCAGCAGTTTAGGCGAGCAACCACCGCGCAAGGTGAAGACTGGCGTTGCCTGGCAGTACACTTATGGCCTTGCCGGCGCCGCCCGCTCTAGCCGCGCGGGTCAACTCGGAGGCTGGGCCAACGCCAAAATCTTGACAGCGCCGCGCTTCCTGCTCCAGCGTGGCGTCATGTTCGTTTTCTCGTTCGCCATCGCCAAGCGACGCCGTTCCTGCACCACGCAGCGCGGCAAGCTGTTTGCGCGACGAAAAGGACCGGCCCAATAAAATTCCGGTTCGTTCGTTCCAGCCCCGCCCGCGACGTCTGCCGGCGGGGTTTTCATGTCTGGAGCCTTTGCCATGTCCAATTCTTCCATCCTGTTCGACCGGCCCAATCAGCGGACGCTGCCGCCATCAAGGACATTGTGCGTGCCGCCTATGCCAAATGGGTGCCTCTGATCGGCCGCGAGCCGCTGCCGATGCGCGCCGACTATGACAAGGCGGTCGCCGAACATCCGTTCGATCTCGCCATCGAAAATGGCCGCATCGTCGGCATGATCGAGACCATGCCGGCCGACGATCATCTCTGGATCGAGAATGTCTGCGTCGCGCCACAGGCGCAGGGCAGGGGAATCGGCCGGCTGTTGCTGGAACGGGCGGAGCAGAAGGCGCTGGAGGCCGGCTGCTTCGAACTGCGCCTGCTGACCAATGGCGCCTTCATGGCTAATGTGTTGTTGTACAAACGGCATGGCTATACGATCGACCGGGAGGAGCCGTTCATGAACGGCATCACGGTCTATATGAGCAAGAAACTGGGGTGATGGCCGATAACAGGGAGGATCGGATGGCAGTCAGGGTCCGGTTGAAGCCGCTCACGGGGCGGTATGCGGTTTCGCGCCTCGAAGCAAAAGACAGCATTCCCGGCTGGGCGGACGGGCCGGGCTTCGTCAGCATTACCAGGACCGACGACGAGCTTTCGGTTGTCTGCCTGCAGGATCGGGTGCCGGACGGGGTGAAGCATGACAGGGACTGGGTCGCCCTGAAACTCCAAGGTCCCTTTGCCTTCGACGAAACCGGCATCGTGCTGTCGGTAATAAAGCCATTGTCGGAAAACGAACTCGGCATTTTTCTGGTATCCACCTTCGATGGCGACCATCTGCTCGTCAAAGCCAAGGATGAAGCCGCGGCAAGGGGGCTTCTGGTCGCGGCGGGGCACACGCTTCTGTAGCCGTCGGCTCAATCGCCCGCCCTTGCGTTTGACATCGCTCTTGCCCCATCGTTATCCCTGAACCGATACGACGATCTGGCGATCGCCCCCCATCAATTCAGAAATCCCCCGAGGAGAAGCCCATGTCACACAATCTGCAGTTCTATATCGACGGCGTGTGGGTCGATCCTGTCGTGCCCAGCACACTCGACGTCATCGACCCGTCCAACGAAGATGCCTTCGCGCAGATTTCGCTCGGCTCCAAGGCCGATGTCGACAAGGCGGTCGCCGCCGCCAGGCGCGCCTTCGGCACGTTCGGCTTCACCTCGGCCGAAGAGCGGCTCGATATCCTCAAGCGCGTCATCGAGATCTACAAGAAGCGCAGCGCCGATCTGGCGCTGGCCGTATCGCGCGAGATGGGCGCGCCGCGTCAGATGGCACTCGACAGCCAGGTCGGCATTGGCCTGGCACATCTGCAGAAGATGGCCGAGGTGCTGAAGTCGTTCGAATTCCGCCACGTCAAGGGCTCGTCGCTCATCGTCAAGGAGCCGATCGGCGTCGTCGGCCTGATCACGCCGTGGAACTGGCCGCTGAACCAGATCACCTGCAAGGTCGGTCCTGCGCTCGCCGCCGGCTGCACCATGGTGCTGAAGCCCTCGGAAATCGCGCCGCTCGACGCCATCATCTTTGCCGAAATCATCGACGAGGCCGGCGTTCCCAAGGGCGTCTTCAACCTCGTCAATGGCGACGGCCCGGGCGTCGGCCAGGCGCTGTCCAGCCATCCCGATGTCGACATGATGTCGTTCACCGGTTCGACCCGCGCCGGCATCCTGGTCGCCAAGGCGGCCGCCGACACGGTCAAGCGCGTGCATCAGGAGCTTGGCGGCAAGTCGGCCAACATCCTGTTTCCCGATGTCGATCTCGAAAAGGCCGTCAGCAAGGGCGTCGCCGGCTGCTTCAGCAACTCGGGCCAGTCCTGCAATGCGCCGACTCGTATGTTCGTGCCGCGCGACCGCCACGACGAGGCGACCGGCTACGCCAAGACGGCGGCCGAAAAATTGACCGTCGGCCCGGCCGATGCGGCCGGCACCAAGCTCGGCCCGGTGGTCAGCCAGATCCAGTTCGACAAGATCCAGGACCTGATCCAGGCCGGCATAGATGAAGGCGCCACGCTGGTCGCGGGTGGACCGGGGCGTCCGGCCGAGCTCAACCGCGGCTACTATGTCCGCCCCACCGTGTTCGCCGACGTCACATCAGATATGCGCATCGCGCGCGAGGAAATCTTCGGGCCGGTGCTGGCGATCATGCCTTACGACACCGTGGAAGAGGCGATCGGCACCGCCAACGACACTGTCTATGGGCTGGCGTCCTACATCCAGGCCAAGGATATCGAGAAGGCCCGCGAAGTCGCCGCCCGCATGCGCACCGGCAATGTCTACATCAACTATCCGCAATGGGACGCCGGCCTGCCATTCGGCGGCTACAAGCAATCCGGCAACGGCCGCGAATACGCCGAATACGGGCTGGAGGATTTCCTCGAGATCAAGGGCATCGCCGGCTATGAGGCGGCGGAGTAGGCCTAACCCTTGGGGACCGGCAACCAGCCGGTCTCGAGGCTTCAGCTCTTAAAGGTGCGGCTTCATTCTTCGCGGAAGGCTTTCTGGATCTGATCCGACAGCGGCTTCACCAGATAGGAAAGCATCGTCCGGTCGCCCGTCGGGAAGAACACCTCGGCCGGCATGCCCGGCGCCAGCGCCAGCCCCCGCAGCTTGGCGACCTCGGTTTTCGGAAGCGCCACCCGCGCCACATAGAAGGCTGCTCCGGTACGCTCTTCGATGGTGAGATCCGCCGAGATCCGCGACAGCGTCCCGGTCAGCTCCGGCGTGGTTTGCCGATTGAACGCCGACAGGCGCAAAATCGCATTCTGGCCCATCGTCACCTGGTCGATATCCTGCGGTGCGATATGCGCTTCAACGGTCAGGTCGTCCGTCACCGGTACGATCTGCATCACCTGTTCGCCGGGGGTGATGACCCCGCCGATCGTATGCACCGCCAACTGCAGCACCACGCCATCCTGCGGGCTGCGCAGATCGATGCGCTTCAACTGGTCCTCGGCCGCTACCTTGCGTTCGACGAACTCGGAGATCTTTCCCTGGGTATCGCGTAAATCGGTCGCGACCTCGCTGCGAAGATCCTGGTCGATCTGGATGATCTGCAGTTCGATCTCGGACGCCTTGCCTTTCACCTGGGCAATTCCCGCGGTCAACTGGCCATGCTCGCCTTCGAGCCGCACCGCGTCCCGTTCCAGCGACGTCATGCGGTCGATTCCTATCAGCTTGCGATGCCAGAGCGACCGCACACCTTCCAGCTCGATCCCTATCAGCTCGATCTCGCGGCGTTTCGCCTGCAGCTGCTCGGTCAGGCCGGCACTCTCCTGCTTCAACTGCGCGATCCGTTCGCGCAATTGCGATCGCTGGCCAGACCGCGCCTGGTGCCGGAAATCGAACAGCGATTGTTCTCCGGCCATCGATGCGGCGACACCGGCTTCGTCGCGCCGCGATGTCAAAACGTCCGGAAAGCTGATCGTGTCCTTGCCGTCACGCTCCGCCTCCAGGCGCGCCAACCGTGCATAAAACTCATCCAGACCTTTTGAGACGATCGCCAGATTGGCGCGCGTTGTCGTCTCGTCCAGCCGCACCAGAATATCGCCCGCCTTGACCCGGTCGCCTTCACGCACCCTGATCTCGCCGACCACGCCGCCCGTCGGATGCTGAACCTTCTTTACATTGGAATCGACCACCAGCCGGCCAGCTGCGATCACCGCACCCGACATCTTGGTCACCGCCGCCAGGCCGCCAACACCTCCGACAAGCAGCAGACAGGTAGCAACGCCAGCCACGAGATAGCGGCGGACCTGCCGGTGATGCAAAGCGCTTCTGTCCTCGCTCATGCCGGAACGCCTCGCTCCGTGGTGGCAACGACCTTGAGCGGCGCTGCCGATCGGAAGACCTTGTTCAGCACCTCGTCCTTCGGACCGAAGGCCTGCACATGGCCATTGGCCATCACCAGCACCGTATCGACATTGGCCAGCACACTGGACCGGTGCGCGACGACGATAACGATGCCGCCGCGGTCCCTGATGCCCTGGATCGCTGCGGACAAGGCCACTTCACCCTCCGAGTCGAGATTGGAATTCGGCTCGTCCAGGATGACCATGAACGGATCGCCATAAAGAGAGCGCGCCAGCGCGACACGCTGGCGTTGCCCCGCCGACAGCGAGGCGCCGGCTTCGCCAACCTTCGTGTCGTAACCGTCGGCCAGATGCACGACGAGATCATGCACGCCGGCGGCCTTGGCTGCCGCAAGCACCATGTCGGATGACGCATCCGGGTCGAAGCGGGCGATGTTCTGCGCAATCGTGCCGTCGAACAACTGCACATCCTGCGGCAGATAGCCGATATGTTTACCCAGCTCGTCGGCCGGCCACTGGTCAAGCGTCGCGCCGTCCAGCCGCACGGCGCCGCGCGCCGGAAGCCAGACACCTGCAAGCGTACGCACCAGCGATGATTTGCCGGAAGCACTCGGGCCGATGACCCCCAGGCCTGCTCCCCTGGCCAGTGAAAAACTTGCATCCCACACCACCGGCGTGCGTTCGCCCGGCGGCGCGACACTGACATTCTCGACCGCCAGCGCGCTGACAGGCGCGGGCAGGGTCACGCCGGTTGCGCCTTCCGGCAGCGCGGACAGAAGCTGCTTCAGGCGTGCCCAGCTTTGCCGCGCCGAAATGAAACCCTTCCAATGCGCTATCGCCAGTTCGATCGGAGCCAGCGCCCTGCCCATCATGATCGAGCTTGCGATCATGATGCCGCCGGTCGCCTCTTGCTTGATGACCAGATAAGCGCCGATCGCCAGCATTGCCGATTGCAGCATCAATCGCAGGATCTTGGAAATCGTGCCAAGCGTTCCCGCGACATCGCTGGCCGCCGCATGGGCGTTCAGGTACTCGGCATTGACGGCAGACCACCGCTCGGCGATACGCCCGCCAAAACCCATGGCCTGCATGGCTTCGGCATTGCGCCTTGTCGCCTCGGCCAACGTGCTGCGGACGGCTGCGTGCTGTCCGGCGATCCTTGTCGGGCCGCGGGTCCGGAATTCGGCCAGAAGCGTCAGTGCAAACAGGACAACGGCGCCGGCAAGCGCGGTAACGCCGATCCAGAAATGAAAAATGAAACAGATGCCGATATAGAGCGGCATCCATGGCAGGTCGAACAAAGCGGTCGGTCCGGCACTGCCGATAAAGGATCGGACCTGATCGAGATCCCGTAGGGGTTGCAGCCCGTCGCCGGAAGGCTTGGCGCGCAGCGGCAGGCGCATCAGCGCCGAATAGACCGACGGGCTCAGCTTTGCGTCCAGCTCCTGTCCCAGCCGCACCATGAGGCGGGAGCGGATCAGCTCCAGCACTCCCTGAAACACGAACAATGTTCCCGCAAGCACCGCCAGGCCGACCAGCGTCGGCACGCTGCGACCCGGAACGACGCGGTCGTAGACTTGCAACATGAAGAACGAGCCGGTCAGGGTCAGCACGTTGACGACCCCGCTCATCAGGACGATGCCCGAAAACGCACGTCGAAACGACGCCAGGATTCCGACCAGCGTAAGCGGCGTCGATGGCGTCAGCTGCATGCAGGCTCGCAATCAGGATATGGCATCTCGTCCTTCAATAGATAACTGCCTTGAGTGTGACATGGACGGGCAAGCCGGCCTGGAACTGCGCGCTGCCCCGCGCCACCAGCCAGCCGTCCGCACGCTCCAGGCGCGCAACGACCTGCAGCGTTGGTGAAGCGGTCGAGCTTGCGGGCAGGGGCAAGGAAAATTCTATCGTCTTTGAGCCGCCCTCGCTCTTGAGGCTGGTTTTGGCGGCGCGGCGTCGCCCACTGTCCTGAATGGCGGGATCCTCAAGATAGATCTCGAGATGACCTTCCGGGATAGCCTTGCCGCCCACAAAGGTGACGGCGCCGCGAATATCTGTTGCGCGAATATCTGGCGCGCGAATATCTGGCGATTGCGCTGCCGCTGCCCCGGTGGCCGCGGCGACTGCCGCAACTCCGGCGGCCATTAACACTGTGCGGCGGTCAGTCATCGCGTCCTCTCCCTTTTCACTGCGCTGGGGTATGCGGGAGGGCAGCCTGACGGCACCCCTCCCGGCAACGCGTTAGATGACAATGAAGTCTGCAGCCGAAAGATCCAGATTTGTGTTCAGGTGTGCAAACTGAACGGCCGCTCCCTGTCCGGAACCATCGGCGTCGTAAGACAATATTCCACTGTCGGTGTCGTAGATGATGCGGTCGTCGGCATCATGAGCAGCGCCGGCTGCGCTCTTGTAGAATGAGCCCAGGGCGAGGGCGCCGTCGCCGCCAACGCTGGCAAAGATGAGGTTGTCCAGCAGGATCGTATCGTCGGCGACCTTGAAGTCCTTGATCCAGTCGATATTGCCGTTCCCGAGTTCTGTCGAGAAGCGGAAATAGTCGTCGCCGGCGCCGCCGGTCAGCGTATCGGCAGCCAGCCCGCCATCCAAAAGGTCGCTGCCGCCGCCGCCGTTGAGCGTATCGGCGCCCGCAACGCCCGGCTGAGCTGGTGCCGGCGGGAATTCGACCGACACGTTCAGCTTGTAAGTCGAGCCCTCCGGCACGGATTCGACCCAGCCATCGCCAGGAGCCGAGTCCGACCATTCGCCCTCCACAATATAGTAGGTTCCGGTTTCCGGAACGATGAAGCTGGTGCTCGAATCGCGGCCGTTGTTGGAACCGGGGTCGTTGCCGCCATCGTCGTTCTGGGCGACGATATTGCCATCGCTGTCCAGCACCCTGACGATGCTGTCATGGACATTGGGGTCGGCAATGCCATCGATGTCGATGGTGATGATCGTGCCGGCGGCCAGGTTGATGCTGTAATATCCGCCCAAGCCGTTTCCGGTGGCATTGACGGTGGTGTGAAGGGTGGTCGTCGAATCGAAGATGTCGGGGTCGGCGGTCAGCGAGAAGTTGTTCGAGATGTCGAAGGCGGTCGAGACCGAATTGTTGGTCGCGTCCGGTCCGAGCGTGGCGTAGCCGGTGCCCATGCCCGGGCGTGGCGGAGCATCGCCCTGATAGGCGAAATCGCCGAGCAGGGTGTCATCGCCGCCGCCGCCGTCGATCTTGTCGGCGCCGCCCTGGCCGGTCAGCACATTGGCCGCGCCGTCGCCGGTCAGGTGATCGTTGAAGCCCGAGCCAGCCAGATTTTCGATCGAGATATAGGTGTCGCCGCCGGATTTGCCGCCACCCAGTTTGAGGTTTTGCCCGCTGGCCGCGTCGGCGTAGTCCGCCGTGTCGCTGCCGGCGCCGCCATTCAATATATCGGCGCCGCCACCGCCGGTCAGCGTGTCGTTGCCGGCGCCGCCGGAAAGTTTGTTGGCCTGGGCGTTGCCGATGAGATGGTCGTCGAAGAACGACCCGACGGCGTTTTCGAAGCCGACCAGGATGTCGTGCCGGATAACGGTGCCGCGCCCGACGATCTGCACCGGGCCATCGCCGTCGCCGCCATTGGCCGTGCCATTGGCGAGGTCGATCGTCACGCCGGCGGAGCTGCCTTCGTAGACGACCGTATCAATGCCGGCGCCGCCATCCAGATAGTCCTGGCCGGCGCCGCCGATGATCGTGTCGTTGCCGGCTTCACCGTACAGGATGTCGCCGTCATTGCCGCCATCCAGTATGTCGTTGCCGCCGCCGCCGTTGAAATAGTCGCCGCCGCCCCGGCCCCAGAAATGATTTGCCGCCGACGTACCGATGAAACGGTCGATGCGGTCATCGGAGCCGATCAGGTTCTCGATGCTGTAGAAGGTGTCGCCCGTGGCGGTTCCGCCGCTGGCCACGTTCGTCTCGAGATTGACGAGCAGCTGGAAGGGGCTCTCCTTGCTGAAGTCGACCGTGTCGACGCCGGCGCCGCCCCTGAATATATCGACGCCATCCTGGCCGCTCAGCGTATCGTCGCCGTCGCCGCCGTCGAGGATGTCGTTGCCCTGGCCGCCGAGGATCGTATCGTTGCCGCGGCCGCCATAGAGCGTGTCATTGCCGTCGTCGCTCTCGGTCTGGTCTGGAAGGTCGGCGACATCGATGGTGTTGTTGATGTCGCGGCTGGCGAGCGAGTCGCGGCCGCCGATGATGAGATCATCGCCGCCCTGACCGAAGATCGTGTCGTCGCCGGCGCCGCCGTCGAGCGTATTGTTGCCATTGTCGCCGAAGATGACGCTGGTCATCGTGTTGTCGCCGATGGTCGGTGCGGTTTCGGTGCCGCCGTCTCCAGGCTGGAGTGTCGACTCGTCGGCGTAGATGATGTGTTCGACGTTGGCGATTTTCCGGATATTCAAGTTCCGGTTCAGCAGAACGACCGTGTCATTCCCGCCATTCGCTTCCTCGCGCACGATGTCGTCGAGAGAATCGACGAAGTAGGTGTCGTCGCCGCCATTGCCGGCCATGCGGTCGCCGCCGCCGCGGCCATCCAGCACGTTGGCTCCGTCATTGCCGATCAGGACGTCGTCATAGCTGCTGCCGATGCCGTTCTCGATGTAATAGTCGGTGCCGTCGGCGTTGTGCCCGGCAAAGATCGACACATTGTTGCTATGGCCGTTGACGCTGGAGAACTGCCCGGCGCGCAAATCGAGGATCGTGCCGGCAGTCGAGCCGGAGAAGTCGATCGTGTCGGTTCCGCCGGTGTCATGGATGACAAAACCGATATCGTGCTGCATGCCCGAGGAGGTCAGCCGGTAGCCATCCACAGCACTGCCGAAGCCGTAGACGTTGTCGCCCGTGTTGAGATCGATATGCTGATAGGTGCGCACGCCGTTCTCGTCGACGGTGGAGAAAAAGCGGCGGATGACCGCCTCGATGTCGGCCATCATCGGCGTTGACGCCGACCAGCGGCTGGTTTCACCGACATCGATCCCGTCGAAATAGGACATGACGCTGTATTGCTGACGGTCGTAGGTCCAGGTCGCATTGTTCAGATAATTGATCTGTACGCCGCCGGGGCCGCTGTAATTGTAGAGCCCGGGGTGGTTCAGCCCGAACTCATGACCGAATTCATGGATGAAGGAATCGAAGACATAGCCGCCAATATCCGTCTTGTTGACCTCGGTGTCGTGGAAACGCTGGCCGATGCTGACATAGCGGTCGTTGGAATAGGCGCTGCCGTCGTCCTCTTCGCCCAGTTCGGGGCTGACAACCTGCATCCAGTCCGTTGCGCTGTTGTAGGGTGCATTGTCGACGATTTCGAACTTCAAAGGGGTGACACTGGCCCACATCTGCAAGGCGCCGATCGCGGCGGCCTTGTATTCGGGATGGTCATTGAGCTCGGAGACATTGATTCTCAGCGTTCCCGCCGCGATCGCCGGCGTTATCGACCGGTCCAGCGCTCCAAGGTAGGTGAGGAAGGCTCCGTAATCTTCGCTTTTGCCGTACGGGTTGTCCGGCGTCTGGTCGTTGACCCACCATTGATCGCTGGTTTGGCTTGGGTTCGGCATCCTTGGGACTCCTTGGTCTCGCAGCCGTGGCAATTGCGGCTGTACGGTTTAGCAGTTGCCAACCACCGACAAGCATCGTTTGCGCTTGCCGGTCGAGCCCCGTCCCAGTGGGAACAATGCTATTGGAATCTTCGCTTGTCTAGCCTCTGTTCGCGCTCAGTACATGTGAAGGTTCTTGGGCGCGCTTGTACCGGCGGGTTTGAGATACTCGTTTGGTGTTAATTGAGCTATCGCTAATCTATGGTCGTACCTCGCCCGCCATGCGCACCACAATGTCTGCATCAACCATCCCGGCTGGCGCAGGCTGCCGGTCGGGCGGCGCAAAGCAATCCGGCAACGGCCGAATACGCCGGATACAGGCTCGAGGATTTCCTCTCGATCAGGGGCATCGCAGGCTACGAAAGCGGCGGAGTAAGCTTCCGTCTTTCGCTCAAACGCCGGTATGCGCGCTGTTGCCTTTCGCGGGCGGGGCAGGCGGCGGGACCACCGCCTTCGTGCTCTCGCCGGGGGCGTCGACCGGGACGAGGGTTATCGCGCCGGGTTGGGAAAATGATCGAGCGTTGCGCAAGGGCACGAGGGCGGAACGCGCAGGCGTGCTTCAGAAACCCGCCCGGCGGGCGAAATGTTCATAGGTCACGCGCCAGGGGTCGCTCTCCGCGCGTCTCTCCTCGCCGATCCAGTGAAAGCTGTCGGCGGTGATCTCGGTGAACCGCCACCGGGCCTGCAGCCCGCGCGAGTCCTCGCCGATCTGGACGATGTCCTTGCCTTCGGCCCGCCCGATCTGGCGCGAGTAATCCTGGTTGAGCGGATCGCTCCAGATAATGTGCCAGCCACCGATCCCGGGATCGAAGACGCGCAAGGTCGTGCCATACATGGTGGACGGGGCAGGGCGCCTGGGCCTGATCCAGATGTCCTGAATGGCGCGGCCTTCGAGCACCCAGCCAAAGTGACGCTCCCCATCCCATTTCTGGATTGTGCCGTCGCTGCGGTGGTGGAGCGTCTCCATGTCCCAACTGCCGATCAACCATCCATACAGGTCCATGTCTTTCGCCCGGTCGGCTGGCGGACCTTCGGATGCGAGAGCGGTAAGAAACGTCGCCATGATTGTCTCCAGGCAAGCCGCGCCGAAACGCTGGGCGTTCCAACCCTTGCACCGTTGCGGGTTCCTGGTCTTGGGAAAAATTGCGGTAATGCTGCTGTGAAGGCAGCCGGCCTTCCGCGTTCGCGCCATACCAAATCTATGCGTGAATGCTAATGTAGCGTCGGCGGGTACCCCAATGCCCGCCTGGCCGGCGCCTCCTCAGGCAATCTCTTGATGAGCGGCGCCGGCCGCTGATTTGGGCGGCGACCAAATTCCCGCCGGAGGAATATGAGGCGGGTAGGCGATTATTGCTGGGCAGTTTTGGCAAGCATTCCGATATCGGTCTGTATCCCCAGAACGTCCGCTGCCCAATCGCGCAGTTCCGGAGAGGCATCGCCGGATTTCATGATCGACACGGCCAAAGCGGCCATGTCCGCGGGCGGCTTGTTGTTTGAAGCCACATAGGTGAAATAGCCGGCCATGATGGCGCGTCCCACCGAAATGACCGGTGGGACGATTTGGAGTGCCGCCAAAGCTATTGCGCGCCAGCGGCCTGATCGGCTGGGTGCCGGAAGCTCATCCTCATCCACAAGGTTAGTCCATTCCACACTGCTCACCAGCCGGGAGAACGTTCTCCGTGAGGATTGTCTACATTAGTTAAAATGCGGATAGATCCGCGTTGGGATGCCGAGGAACCTCGTCAAAGCGCACCGAGGGCAATGCCCACTGCGCTAGGCGAAATAGATCAACAGGGCGAGGAGTCCAAAGACAACGATAAGGCCAACTGGCCAATACCGTACGATCTGATCAGGATATTTCTCGCTCAGGCTAAGCAACCGGTCCTCGTAAGGGAGACGACTAAAGCCTGCCGGGCCGTTCTGTTGCTTGATGTCCCGGAGGATGCGGCGCGATTCCCTGATATCTCTGTCCTCTCGTTCGGCCATTGCATAAGTCCTTCCTGCCGGGACCGATCTTAGCTTGTTTACGTGAAGTGCCCAACAGCGTCGACCGGATCGCACGCCAGCGGCGCATGACATCATTGGAACCCAATCAATTCTCGGGCGGCGCCTCATCTTGCCAGCCGGCCAGCTCCGGCAGGTCGTCCAGCCAGCTTTTCTCCGTCATCAAGATTTCGCCGGCCTGTGGTGCCGCCTCAGTGGCGTTTTGAATAAGCCAGTCCATCCACTGTCGATAAGCGGCTGGGGCCAGTTCGGGCGGCAGCACCTTGGCTTTGGCCAGCATGCGTTTACGGAAGCTGAGCTGCCTGCGCAGTTTGGTCGTCGTGAATTTTATCGCCTTGCCCTGGTATTCCACCGTCCAGCGCCCATCGCCGTGGCTGGTCAGCCTGTCGATGGCAAAACCGGCATCGACCGGCCTGTCCCGCCAGGGAAGCTCGATGGCGTTCCGCCTCAGATCGAGAGCCCATCGCCGGTAGTCGGCCCCGGTACGCTGCGGCGGCAGCACGCCAGCCTGTTCGAGGATTTTCCTGCGAAAGGTCGGCTGCTTCTTGATCTGGCCGGTCGTCAGTTCGATGCGGTGCCTACGCAATTCGACATGCCAGCGGATCCTGCCGTTGCCGACATACTTGACTAACCTGTCGATGACGAACGCGTCCTCGGTAAGCGTCACGCATCCCTGCCTGATGCGTTCGAGAATGTACTGGCTATCGGTGGGCATGAAGCGGCCTCGTGCGGGAATCTTTCACGAAGCTTAGCCAGTGGCACGCGCCAGCGCGCCACCAATTTTTTCGCTTCGCAAGGCGCGCTGGTGTCGTAATGGGTAGGAAGTCGCCATGACCGCTTGGTTTCGGGACAACGGGACTGTTGCAACCCAATAGCGCTGCGGCAGCGCCAACTCAATGCGTGTGGACGGACTTTGAAGGGCAGCAGGCATGTTCTGCTGCGGCAACTGCCCTGAGTCGTAGCCTGAGCTCCGTGTTCAGAAGAACTCTGCTTCGGCCGTGCTTATTTTCATATCAAAATATCTAATTTATCGTATAAATTCGTAGTATATTACGGCTTGGAGGTGGGGCCTCTGTCATGATCGATTCAGACGTGTTCGACTTTGTCGAACGCTGCAGGAGGCACACGTCGACAGGTCCGCTTCTGGGTGACCTGCTCGAAACCGTGAGGAATCTCGGCTTCGAGCACCTTATCCTGAGCGGTGTGCCGCTCGGTGGGCAGAAGCTGGCTCCGATGGTTGAGTTGAACGGTTGGCCCGAGGGCTGGTTTGAACGCTATGTCGAGGCCGAGCATGCCGCTGTCGACGGCGTTTGCATCTATTCGGCGAAGACGTTGAAGCCATTTCTTTGGGCCGATGTGCCGGCAAAATGGTCCGGCACGGCAGGCTCCCGACGCGTTGCCGGCGAAGCGACGGAGTTCGGCATTTCAAGCGGCTTTGCCGTGCCCATGCTCAGCGTTCACCATTGGCAATCCGTGCTGTCGTTTGCCTCATCCGCGAAATCCTGCACGCTCTCGCCACGACAACAGGTCCAACTGGTGACGATGGCGGTCTATGCCGGCATGTCGATCCAGGCCTTATCCAATGACGATGGCGGCGACGAAGGTCTGCTGACCGATCGGGAGAAGGAAGTACTTTTGTGGGCGGCGGCCGGCAAGACTTCGTCGGAAACATCCCAGATTCTTGGTTTGACCGAGCGGACTGTCAAATGGCACTCGACGCGGGCTCGCGAGGCTTTTGGCGTCGCTACAACCACGCAAGCAGTCGTTGAAGCAGTGCGCAGGCGTTTGATTCACCCTTAATGTCGTCAACTGTCCGATCGGACAGGTGACGTACTTTAGCATGACTGCAACTATTCCTCCGAGAACGGTCGGGGGATCGCGCTATGATAACTGCTCATATCGTCAATGCGCAGAACAAACATCTATATGAAAACGAATTTGATGAGTTTTTGCGCCGACGTCACGACTTTTTCGTGCATCAAAAAAGATGGCGCCCTCCGAGCCCGGATGGTCGAGAGCTAGACCAATTCGATACGGACGCAGCGACTTATCTGCTGGGTATCGAAGACGGTCGCGTGGTGACTTCGGCTCGGCTGATCCCAACAAGCGAGCCGCACATGGTCTCGGAGGTCTTTCCTCACATGTGCGAAAAATCGGGCGTCCCGCGGCGTCCCGATTGGGCCGAATGGACGCGCACCTTCGTCGTTCCCGACAAGCGCTCAACCGGGCTGAGGGGTACACTGACGCAGCTCTGCTGCGCGGTGATGGAATACGCACTCGATGAAGGCCTTAGCGCCGTCGGCGGCGTCCAGGAAACCTACTTCATGCCCCACCACGGCGCGCTGAAGTGGCGGGCCGAGCCGATGGGCATGGCCAGGGAAGAAAACGGCGAATGGTACATCGTTGCTTATATCGAGGTGAATGAAGCGGCACTGGCGAGTGTGCGGAAGATTCTGCGCATCGATCATTCGCTGTTGGTCCGGCGTGGAACAGGGCCATTGTTCGTCGAAAATGCTCGGAAATTTGCCTAGGCCGTTCAGGGGTTCGATCTGTCGTAAATGATGGAGCAGGTACACGTTGGCGTTTAGTCGGCTGTGGAGCATGGAGTTGTGAGATGTCCAAGTTTGCTCGATTCTTAATCGGAGGCGTTGGAGGGTTGCTTCCTATTGTTGCGACTTTGGTCACTGTTGACGTTGCTGCGTTCGCTTACTTGATAGATCACGACGGTCTCTCCGAAGGAATGTGCGTTGGTTACATGATCCGAGTTGTAGCGCTGTTTGTGCTCGGCGGAATAATGGCTGCCGTGAATAGCGATGTCCTAAACTCATTGGCCCTAATACAGATTGGAATTGCCGCACCGGCGTTGGTTACTTCCGTTCTCAGCGGGGCGTCACTTGGTGAAAAAAGCCCCATATCACCTCAATCCAGCAGTTGGAACCTATTAGTTACTCAAGCTTTCGCCGAGGAATTGACGAGTGGAAAGGGACGAAAGGTAGCGAGCGGCTTCTGGGGCGACGTCATAAAGGGAACTATACCTGGGTTACAAGTTCCGCCGGATGTGGAAAATACGGACGTGCCGAAATACAAAATAGAAGATAATAGCAATGGGTTCTGCTTGAACATGACCGATGACCAGGTTCAGAAGCTTGGTGGAGGCGGCGCTCTGGTAAAGATCTTTCCTGAATCCCAGTATGTAGTCGAGCCAGGGCCATGCTGAGTTATTCAAGAGATTCTCCTAAAAACTGGTCACTGTTATAAGGGCGGGCATACGAAACAGGCTGTGAGGAAACGGATCTGCGGCAAGCGAGCCGTCCAACCAGGAAATATTTGAAGCAGGAAATATTGAAGCCGATACCTACAGGTAGAGTTCAATGTCCACTAAGAGTTCAGCTCATAAAATGGAAGCAAGGCACAATTTGTCCTGGGTGCTAATAAAATATCTTTTTAGAATAGTTACGTTTATTGGTTTTATGGTGGTGGCTGCTGCAATTATATTTACCTATCGCCTTGATTTTTTTGCACATCTGGTTGCGGACAGAGTGTTGGCCAATGCTGTGATGCCTGTTGCGCATGAAATGCCGGAAACCACGGGGCAGGTCTCCTATTCATCGGAAGACATCCAAATCATTGGCGGGCGAGGCGAAGGACTGAGTTGTAGTCTACCGCCGCAACTGGCTCGCCGCGCCTTTCCGCAGGAAGCAGGATGGGAGCCAATCGGACTCCAGATGCGCCAAGCCTGTGCAACGCATGATTATTGCTATCGGCACGGTAGCGCTACTTACGGCTACGCTCAGGCAGACTGTGATTTCATGCTGCAAGAACAGGCATTTCGACTTTGCCTATTTATTGATAAAGCATCTGACGATCCTACTGATGAGGAAAGGAGTAAATGCATCAGAGATGCCCGCCTAGTAACGCTTGGCGTAAGAGTAGGTGGTGGTGATTCTTTCCGTTCGTATCGTGCCAAAGGCGAGACGCCAGCTGCGGAAGATGGGATCGTGGTTGACGATCATGCCTCAACCTATTTCGAATATGACCCCTACCCGGTCCGATCGGGTTCATATGCAGTCTATCGCGTGGCAGATGCACCTGACGGTACGGAGGGGCAAAGCAAGGGAAAGGCCGTTTACAAATTTTCGATCAGGCCATCTGGAGCGTTTGTCTCCAGAGCTGCCGACAACGGGCGGTTTGAGCTGATCGCCGTCATTCCGGGAGATCCCGCTTATTTGGTCGGCGCGCCATTCATCGTGCGATCGCGGCACAATGGTCGAGATGAGGACTGGTTCGTCTGGTGGCAGAGACGTAGCCTTGAGGGAACCGGAGGCAGAATACTGGCGATCGCGCCACGCCGTGCTTCGACAAACGACTGGAAGTGTTTGTATCTGTCCGCAATGCCTGATGCGATGGCCGACGAAGGCAAGCCATGCAACACCAAGACGACGTCCATGTTGACCGTATTTCTTGGAATGCCTAAGCACTACGATGACATCGAAACCTCAGAACTCGTACCGGCCTACTATGGTCGAATCAAAGATGATACGCTTCTGTTATCCGCGTTGCAGACTCACAGTTGCCTTGAAGGCGCCAACAGCCTTTGTTTTCGTGATATTTCGATCAGTACCACCAGCGGTCAGAAGTTACAGCAGCAGGAACCTCTTCGTGTAACGGATCGGTTCTCACCCGAGGTTCCAGGGAAGAAGCAGCAAGACAACAACCGATATCGGAACTTCGTTTCCCATCCTCTTATCCTCACAACCAGCGATCGACAGCCTGTCCTCGTCTGGCTGCGTAGAGACGCCGACTACGAATCGAGTGCCAGTTTGAGGCGTATGGGCATATCCCATAAGGGCGATGCGCCTAAAGACTACACAGGCCGTTCCCGTGGAACGGTGGAGCTCGCCGATCTTGAAGAATCGGATGAGCCTCTCATCGTGGCAGGGCGGACAACATCACACCCGAGCCTGGTCAGCCTCCGAAATGTCGATAAAGCAGGCAAGCAACGCTTGCTGGTCCGCCAATGGCATCTGCCGCCGCTGGCGGATGGCGACGAAAATGGCGTTCTCCCATCGATAATTGCCGACTCAACGAGTTGCGCGCCGGATCTTCCCGGTGATTGGCTGGTCCGGCCGCCAATTGGCATCGGCGGGAGAGACGGGAGCGAGACAATTGTGTTGTCGCGCATTTTTTCGAAGGAGCTGCAGGGCGAAAACTATTCGCTCCAACTGGCCCTTTTCACAATCGGAGCGGACGGAAGGTGTGCGGGAGCAGTTCATCTTGGGCCAACCTTGCCGCTCGCCGACCTTATGCCAAGCGACTCCAAAGCTGACAAGGAAGACCCGGCAATCAACAGACGTCGGCTGGAACGGATGAGGCAAGCGCCGGTCCTCGTAGAGGATATGCTTGATAATGGAGATCTCGAGATATTGTTCCCGGATCCAAAGAGGGGTGGAGTCGTCATCCGTCTATCTCGAATCAATAGAAATATGGATTTCGTCCAACCATAATCTCCAATAATAGTCTATGGACAACAGGAGTAAGCAATGCGTTCCATAATAATCGGACTTCTTGCATCTCTCGTCCTTATACTGATTTTGGCGGCGAGTTATTTTCTGATAAAATCTGATATTTCTGTCGTCGTTGGCCTGCCAATGCTGGTGGTTGGAGCTGTCGTTGTCATGCTTTGCCTTCTGGCGTCGATGTCAGTCCTCTACGCATCGTTCGATCTCCAGGACAAAACGCAAGCTTTGGCCCTCCCGGAGGGATCAATACGAGCGGTCATCGCTCTCATGCTCATCGTGCTATTTGCAATTCTCGCGATCTATCTCTTCGGCAGTATCTCTTCTGGTCAACTGACCGCACTGGATGGCCTCAGTGAAGGTCAGAAGGATCAGGTGACACAAATGCACCCGGGTGGGGACGTGATCTCGGTCTTGACCGACAAAGGTACATATCGCGTTTGGGTCAGGACGGAATCTTCAGCGGCGGGGGTCGATTTTGCGAAGCAGCTTCTAATACTTGTCGGAACCTTGGTTACATCGATATCCAGCTTCTATTTTGGAACGAGGTCATCGGGCGATCCAACAAAGGCGCTCGAAGCTCAGGCGGACGCGACCCGGCTGCTTGCGCAGAAAGCTGCCGCAGATCAGCCGGCAGTCCAGGATCCTCCGAGCGAACAAGAGCCGGATGAAGAGGAAAGGGGCGCGGCGGACGACGCCAAAGCGCCCGATAACAAACCAAAATCGGATGCCGAGCTTGCTGCAAATGCAAGTGGCTGAACAGCAGGTCATTAGCCGCGTGGAATGACGGTTCGTTGCGTCACGCTTTTGTTCTTCATCAAGGAACGACGCTGGACCTGCTCACAGGGATCGTCGTTTCCATTGCGATCGTGGAGATTTTACAATGATCTTGAACACCGCGCAGCTTCGCCAGAAGTGGCAGTCGTTCCAATGCTCCGAAACGACCATGGTGGTGGTGCCGTTCGGTCCCGACAAAATCCGGATAGCGCCCCCGACGGCTGAGGCTTTCCAGGCGCTTGCAACGGTAATGGCACATCACGACTACATTATCAGGGTTCAAGACACCGACAGCTACAATTGCCGGGCGATTACAGGTGGCACGGCGAAGAGCCTGCACTCATTTGGAATCGCGCTTGATGTGAACTGGACTACCAATCCTTACATTGACCATGGCGGAGTACGCAGTGTCCGGTTTTCGCAGAAGCTAACGCAAGATGAACGCGCAGGCGACGTGCGTGCTGGGAAAGCCGATACCGACATGAGTTCGGCCATGATCGATGACGTTACCGCCATCTGCACCAAATCTGGCGAGCGAGTTTTCCTGTGGGGTGGTCGCTTTGAAGATCGCAAGGATTGCATGCATTTTCAAATCGACCTGTCGCCACAGGACCTGGCTGTCGGGATCGATACGGCAACCGTCGCAGGCGCGGCTGCTGGCCACGCAATTGTCGGCGGCTTCGGCGAAGGCGATGCAAATCTGCCAAACGCGCAACCACTCAGCGCTGGCGCATGTATTGTCAATGCGCGCAACGGCCTTCGCTTGCGCTCAGGCCCAACTCAAACTGCGACAATCGTCAAGGTGTTGCCGTTCGGCACGACGGTCGCAGTACTGCTTCAACAAGGCGACTGGTCAATGGTAGACCTGCAGTCGGATGGTGTCGCCGATGGCTTCGTGCTTACCAGCTTCTTGCAGCAGGGCGGCAACGAGGGCGTTGTTGTTCCTGCTCAGAATGTTGGCGCGACCGATTCAGTCGACAAATTCACCCCCGATCTTGTCACGAAAATGTTCCCAGTGACGCCCAAGTCGAACATTGCTGCCAACCTGCCATTTGTCCTTCAGGGACTTGTGAGGATTGACTTGACTGACTCGGAAATGGTTTTGATGGCACTTGCTACAATTCGTGCGGAAACCGAAGGGTTCGTTCCGATAAGCGAAGGGCGGAGTAGATTCAATACAATTTCAACGCCATTTGATCGGTATGAGGGGCGTGCCGATCTCGGCAATATTTTTGCAGGCGACGGGCCACTCTTTCGAGGGCGGGGCTACGTACAATTGACCGGTAGGGCCAACTACCAGACAATTGGAGATGCAATCGGGGTCGGACTTGTAACCAGTCCAGAACTTGCAAATGCCCCTGCTACAGCCGGATTGATATTAGCGCAGTTTCTGAAAAACCATGAGCAGCGTGTGAGGCGGGCACTTGCAAATAACGACCTTAGGGAAGCGAGACGCGCGGTGAATGGTGGTGTCCATGGGCTGGACCGCTTTGTGGATGCCCTTGAAAGAGGAAGGCGCGCCTTGGCAGTTCCCGCGTAGCCTAGTTTAGCGAGACCAGAGTACCGCCTTTGGCTCAATCCCCTGCTGGTTTAATTCATCGAATTCGAGGAACTCTCGCGCACCAAGGAGGCCTACGAAAAAGCATCATTGGAAAAGACAGTCCGACTCAAAGTCAGGTGCCCTTCCCGAGAGATGGGTGACAGTTCATTCCGGAGACATGGGTTACACTTTCGGCCCTTTGCAAGGAGAGCAAGGTGCCTTGGAAGGAGTGTAACGTCAT